>CAXQUZ010000181.1:0-6886 GCA_964226865.1 Myxococcota bacterium
GCTCGAGGAGCTCGTAGCGGCCGAAGCGGTGGGGGAGGTCCATGGTCGCTCGACGGGCGCAGGGCGAGAAGGACGACGGGCACAGCCCGGGACCGGACTGACCCACGCGGGCCAGTGCCCAAGAGCACGGCCACACGCGGCAGGAATTGTAGCGCGGCGTTAGGCGCCACTGTCGCCGGACCCGCGGCGGTCTCTCGGACGCCACCGTGGCCCCCGGGCCGGCCGCTGCCGCCCCGGCCCTTCCCTCCCCTCCCGCGGCCCCGCGAGGGGGCACCGTCGCACCGCCGACGCCGGGCGCATGGTCGCCCCCGCCCCCCCTCGCCGGCGCCCCGCCAGAGAGCACCCATCAGCACCATGCGTGGCCTCCGACCCGTCCTTCCTCTGCGCGAAGTCGTGCTCCTGCCGGGCATGATCACCCGCCTCACCCTCACCCGTCCCGAGGAGCTGGCCGCCCTCGACCTCCACCTGCGCAACGAGCGCGGGCTGGTCTGCGTGCCCCTGCTCGACCCCGAGATCGAGGCGCCGCTGCCCTCCGACCTCGCCAGCCGGGGCTGCGAGGGCCGGGCCCTGCGTACCGTGCGGCTGGGCGACGGGACCGTGCGACTCCTGATCGAGGGCACCCAGCGCCTCGAGATCACCTCGGCGCGCGAAGACCCCGCCGCGGGGCTGGCCGCCGAGGTCCGCCCCCTGCGCGAGCACGCCGGTGACCCAGCTCGGGTGGAGGTGCTGACCACCCAGCTTCGCGACGCCCTCCGCACCCACATCCAGGACGACAGCGCCAACCCGCCGGCCCTCGCCCGCATCCTCGACATGGAGCTGGCCCCCGGCCGCCTGGCCGACCTCGTCGCCGGCAACCTCACGCTGCCCCTCGCGGCCGCTGCGGGCTTCCTCGCCGAGCACCGCATCGAGCAGCGCCTCGCGATGGCCCTCGAGGGCATCGTCCGCGAGACCGCCCTGCGCACGGTCAAGCTGGCCGTGAACAAGAAGGTCCAGGACACCATGGACCGCCAGCAGCGCGAGTACTTCATCCGCGAGCAGATCCGGGGCCTCCGCGACGAGCTCGGAGAGGTGCCCAAGCGGGGCGACGAGATGGGCGAGCTGGAGCAGCGGCTGCGCGAGGCGGGCATGCCCACCGAGGGCCTCGACGAGGCCCTGCGCGAGCTCGACCGGCTGCGCCGCATGCACTCCGACGCCGCCGAGTACACGGTCATCCGCTCCTGGCTCGACTGGCTCATCCACATCCCCTGGACGGCCACCACCGAGGACCACAGCGACCTCAAGCACGCCACCAAGGTGCTCGACGCCGGCCACTACGGCCTCGACAAGGTCAAGGACCGCATCCTCGAGTACCTCGCCGTGCGCACCCTCAAGCCCGACGGCCGGGGCCCCGTGCTCTGCTTCGTGGGCCCCCCGGGCGTGGGCAAGACCTCGCTGGGCCGCAGCATCGCCGACGCCCTCGGCCGCAAATTCGAGCGCATCAGCCTCGGTGGCATGAAGGACGAGGCCGAGATCCGCGGCCACCGCCGCACCTACGTGGGCGCCCTGCCCGGCCGCCTCGTGCACGCCCTCAAGCGCGCGGGCACGAAGAACCCCGTCATCGTGCTCGACGAGATCGACAAGCTCGGCAAGGACTTCCGGGGCGACCCGGCGGCGGCCCTGCTCGAGGTGCTGGATCCCGAACAGAACGGCGCCTTCGTCGACCACTACGTCGACGTGCCGGTCGATCTCAGCCAGGTCCTCTTCCTGTGCACGGCCAACCTCCGGGGGCCCATCCCCTCGGCCCTCGAAGACCGCCTCGAGATGATCGACATCCCCGGCTACATCCTCGAAGAGAAGCTCAAGATCGCCCGCAACCACCTGCTGCCGCGGCTCCGCAGCGCCCACGGGCTCGACGAGAAGGGCTTCGAGATCACCCGCCCCGCCGTCCAGCACGTCATCGAGGCCTACACGGCAGAGGCCGGGGTGCGCGGGCTCGAGCAGCGCCTCGCCGCCCTCCACCGCAAGGCCGCCCGGCGCTTCGTCGAGGGCCGCAGCCGCAGCATCCGCATCGACACCCCCGCCAAGGTGCGCGAGCGGCTCGGGCCCCCCCGCCACTTCGTCGAGCTCGCCGAGCGCACCGATCTGCCCGGCATCGCCATCGGCCTCGCCTGGACGGCGGCCGGCGGCGACATCCTCTTCATCGAGGTCACGGGCTGGCCCGCCGAGAAGGGCGGCCTCCACCTCACCGGCCAGCTCGGCGAGGTGATGAAGGAGTCGGGCAACATCGCCGTGTCGGTGGTGCGCAGCCGGGCCGAGCGCCTGGGCCTCGCGCCCGCGCGCTTCGACAAGACCACCCTCCACCTCCACGTCCCCGCGGGCGCCGTGCCCAAGGACGGCCCCTCGGCCGGCATCACCATGGTCACGGCCATCGCCAGCCTGCTCACCGGCCGGCTGGTCCGGGACCACCTCGCGATGACCGGCGAGGTGACCCTGCGGGGCAAGGTGCTGCCCGTGGGCGGCATCAAGGAGAAGGTGCTGGCCGCCCGCCGCGCCGGGGTCACCGAGGTGATCATGCCCAAGCGCAACGAGAACGACCTCGAGGACGTGCCCGCCGCGCTGCGCCGCCAGCTCCGCTTCCACTTCGTCGAACACATCGACGAGGTGCTGGAGCTCGCCCTGCAGCCGGCCGCGCCGGCGCCCTGAGGCCCGCCGCCCGGCGCGCGCCCGCCGTCAGATGTCGGGGTTGAGCTTGGCGAAGCGGGCGATGAGCTCGCGGCTCTCGTCGTCGAGGGCGCGGGGCACGACCACCCGGGTGCGCACGTAGAGGTCGGCGCCCCCGGGGCCCCGGCCCTTGAGGCGCAGCCGCGTGCCGCCGCTCGTGCCCGGCGCGATGGTCAGCCGGACCGTGCCGCTCGGGGTCTCGACCGGCACGCGCCCACCGAGGATGGCGTCCACCACGGAGATGTCGACCACGGCCTCGTCGGCAGAGGCCGCGGAGGGAGAGGAAGACGGGGACGAGGCGGCCGCCTGGGCACGGCGCGAGCGCGGCGGCGGGGGCGGCGGGCTGCGGCGGGGCCGGGGACGCGGGCCGCTGCTGCGGGGCCCCCCCGAGATGCCCGATAAGCCCTCGGGACCGGCCTGGCGGGCGTCGACCGAGGGCCCGCCGGGGGCCGTGCCGGGCGGGTCGGCGACCACCCGGAGGTCGCAGACGAGGTCGCCCACCGTGCCGTCCGTGCCGGCGTTGCCCATGCGCGGGACCCGGAGGCTGACGCCCGTCCGGGCCCCCGGGGGCAGGCGCAGGTCGTGCAGCTCGTCGTAGCGGGCCACGGCCTTGCCGTCCTCGGTGAGCCGCAGCCGCGGGTACTCGACCGTGACGATGCCGCCGCCCTGGGCCACCCGCGCGGGCACGTCCACCGAGAGGGTGATGTCGGAGCCCGGCGAGCCGGTGCGGTCGCCCTCGGCGTCGTGGTGGCCATCGCTCTGGCGGTTGTCGGGGGGCGGACCGCCCGCGCCCCCACTGGAGCCGGCCCCCGCCGTGTCGCCGCCGCCGCGGGCCTGGGCGCCGCTGGCTCCGCCGCCCCCGCCGAAGCCGAAGTCGCCGAAGATGTCGTTGAGATCCATGCCGTTGCTGGGGTGGGCGCGGGTGCGGGGCGTGCGGGTCGGGTTCGCGCCCGGCCGAGGGGGCGGGCCCCCGTTCATGCTGCCCGAGCCATC
Source organism: Myxococcota bacterium (assembly GCA_964226865.1). GTDB lineage: Bacteria > Myxococcota_A > UBA796 > UBA796 > UBA2385 > CAXQUZ01. The sequence goes on from CAXQUZ010000181.1 coordinate 3,694, forward strand.
GCGGCGCACGTAGAAGCCGCCCGGCATGCGGTCGCCGTCTTCGGTCCAGCCCCGGCGGTGGCGCCGGCGCCGGCGGCCGCGGCTGTCGTAGGCCTTGCGCGCCTCGGGGTCCGACAGGGTCTCGTAGGCCCGGCGCACACGATCGAAGCGCCGCGCCGCCTCGGGATCATCGCCCGCCCCGTCGGGGTGGCACTCGCGCGCCAGCTTGCGGAAGGACTTCTTGATCTGGTCCGGTGTCGCGTCCTTCGGGACCCCGAGAGTCTCGTAGTAGTCAGCGACAAAGGGGATGTTCTCGGCCATGGCACTCGGCCTCGTGTTCACGGGGACGTCTTGGGACGGGTGAGTCCTTGGAGGGACCGGTCCTGGATGATACTCCTTCTCGTGACGCTCCGACGGCGGAGCACGCGGACCCTGCCCGGTCCCCCTGAGGTCCCCTCGCGGTTCCTCCGCGGCCCCCGGGCGACCGCCACGGCCCCAATCGCAGGTGGGCGCCGCAATTCTCAACGAGATGGTCCGATTTCCCTACCGTCGGGGGCCCTCCCGTCCGTAGCTTCCAGTGGAATCGGGCGGCGGGTCACCCTCCGCCGCAAGTCCAGCCCTCGTCGCGTTGACGTCCCCTTCGGCGCGCGAATATCCTCCCCCAGATCCTCTCCGGCCGGACCCCCATGCCCAAGTACACCAACCCTCCTGGTCTCGCCTGCTCGTTCTGCCACAAGCCGCAGCGCGAAGTGGACAAGATCATCGCGGGTCCGAACGTCTACATCTGCTCCGAGTGCATCAAGCTCTGCCTTGACATCATTCGCGAGAAGAACCAGCCCAAGCCCCTCTCCTGGGGTCAGCAGCGGGTTCCGCCCCCGGCGCGCATCAAGGCCTTCCTCGACCAGTACGTGATTGGTCAGGACCAGGCGAAGCGCAAGATCGCGGTGGCCGTCTACAACCACTACAAGCGGCTCGAGGCGAACCAGAAGAGCGAGGGCAAGGCCGACGAGGTCGAGATCCAGAAGAGCAATGTGCTGCTCATCGGCCCCACGGGCACGGGCAAGACGCTCATGGCCCAGACCCTCGCCCGCTTCCTCGACGTGCCCTTCGTCATCGCGGATGCCACGACCCTCACCGAGGCTGGCTACGTCGGCGAAGACGTCGAGAACATCATCCTCAACCTCTACCAGGCATCGGGCAACAACCTCGAGCGCACGGTCAAGGGCATCGTCTACGTCGACGAGATCGACAAGCTGGCCAAGAAGAGCTTCACCAGCTCGGTCTCGCGGGACGTGTCGGGTGAGGGTGTGCAGCAGGCCCTGCTCAAGATCATCGAGGGCTCCCAGGCCAACATCCAGGTCCGGGGCAACAAGCGGCTGCCGAACCAAGAGTACATCCAGGTCGACACCTCGAACATCCTCTTCATCTGCGGCGGCAGCTTCGAGGGCCTCTCCCAGGTCATCGAGCAGCGCATGGGCAAGAAGAAGGTCGGCTTCCTCAAGACGAGCGAAGACGACGAGCCGGTGCTCGTGAACCCGAGCGACGACAAGCGCGAGCTGCTCCAGCGGGTCGTGCCCTCCGACCTCGACCGCTTCGGCCTCATCCCCGAGTTCATCGGCCGCCTGCCGGTCATCGCCGTGATGAACCACCTGCGCGAAGAGGACCTGGTCCAGATCCTCAAGGAGCCCAAGAACTCGCTGGTCAAGCAGTACCAGAAGCTCTTCCGCTTCGAGAAGGTCAAGCTGAGCTTCACCGACGACGCGCTGCACGCGATGGCCCGCAAGGCCGTCGAGCGCAAGACCGGTGCCCGCGGCCTCCGCACGATCATCGAGACCATCATGCTCGACATCATGTACGAGGTCCCGAGCCGCGACAACATCCGCGAGGTGGTCATCACCGAGGATGTCATCACCGAGGGCAAGCCCCCGCGGGTCGAGCCGGTCCAGAGCTACGGCGTGCCCGGTTGAGCCGCTCCTCCCTCCCCCTCACGGAGCCCCCCGCGTGAGCACCGGAATGTTGATCTCCGCCCCAGCCATGCGCGACCCGAACTTCGCGCGGGCCGTGGTGCTCATGTGCCAGCACGATGAGAAGGGCGCCATCGGCCTCGTCATCAGCCGCGAGGGCCCCGTCGTCATCGACGAGGTGCTCGAGAAGCTGGAGATGCAGGCCGGCACCGACTACCCCCAGCCCACATGGTGGGGCGGTCCGGTGGGCATGGGCACGGGCTTCGTCATCTGGCGGGGCGAGGTGCCGGAGGACGAGGGCTGGAACCTGGGCGGCGGCGTCGCCGTGTCGCCCTCTGCCGAGCGGCTCGCCGACCTCGCCCGCACGGGCACGGCCTTCGAGCTCTGCCTCGGCTACGCCGGCTGGTCTCCGGGCCAGCTCGACCGCGAGATCGACGAGGGGGGCTGGCTCTTCACCAGCGTCGACGCCTCCATCGTCTTCGACGTGGCCCAGGCCGACCGCTACCGCGCGGCCCTGGCGACGCTGGGCCTCAGCCCCGACAGCTTCTGGAACAGCCCCGCCGACGCCTGAGCCCCCCTGCTCTGGCCGACCCCACCACGCGACCTTGCTCGCGCGGTCGTCGTTCTCGGCCCCGGGGCCCCGGTCCTGCCTGCTGGCGGCCGAAGATCGACGACTCGCCCCTCGTGCAGCGGATCTGCAGAGGTCGTGACACGTCAAGTGTGATACGCTCGGCGCGATGCGAGCCCTCACCTTCCAACGCACCGTCGGCGCCGGCGCATTCGGCACCGTCTACCAGGCCGAGCTGAGCTCGGGCCAGGGCTTCCGGCGCCAGGTCGCCGTGAAGGTGCTGCACCGCCGCGCGGGCGACGACGAGCGCTTCCTGTCGCGCATCCGCGACGAGGCCCGGCTGCTCGGGCTGCTCCAAGACGACGGCATCCTCAAGGTCCTCGACATGATCGAGGTCGACGGCATGGACGCGGTGGTGATGGAGTATGTCGAGGGCCTCGACCTCGAGACCCTCGTCGAGAGCGGCCACCCGCCGCCGCCCCGGGCCCTCGCCGAGCTCGGTGCCCTCATCGCCACCGGCCTCTCCCGCGCCCACACCGCGCGCCACCCGAACACGGGGCTGCCGCTCAACGTCATCCACCGCGACGTGAAGCCGGCCAACGTGATGATCACCACCAGCGGCGGCGTGAAGCTGCTGGACTTCGGCGTCGCCCGGGCCCGCTTCGACGCCCGCGAGTCCCAC
>CAXQUZ010000182.1:0-4677 GCA_964226865.1 Myxococcota bacterium
CTACACGACGCTCTTCCGATCTGTCGAAGGCCTGCCGCATCGGGTGGTCGAGGGCCAGCTCGTTGACGTCCCACTGGAAGCCGGGGTCGAGCTCGAGGGCCGTGCGGAACCACTGGGCGGCCTTGGCCTTGTCGCCGTTGAGGAACTGGTAGGCGCCCACGTAGCGGTAGGCCGAGGCGTGGACGTTGGTGCGCAGCTTCGTGCGCAGGCAGGGCAGGTTCTGCTCCATGCGGGCGCCCGCCTGGCGGAAGGCGGCCTCGTCCAGCGCCCGGAGGGACTGGGTCATGGTGCTGATGTCTTGGGACATCTCGCCGAGGGTGTACGAGCGCGCGCACTCGGCCCGGGCGACCCCGGGCAGCAGCGTGGCCAGGCCGATCAGTCCGGCGCCGAGCAGGGAGATCCCGGCGCGGCGGCGGGTCGCACGGGGAGCAGGGGCGGGGCGCGAGGAGAAGAGGGACACGGGGCTCACCTTCTTGCGGGCGTCGCGGGGGGACGGAGGACCGGCCCGAGGGCCGGGCGCTGCGCCGGAGCGGACGCCGAAAATGGCGTCGAGGGGATGATCCTTGCAGGCTGGGCGGCGCTGGCGACCGTCGGCCACCCGCGTCCCCGTCCCGTCATCCCGAAGAGACCACACAGGGAACCGGAGGATAGCACGCAGCGCCCCGGGGCCGGACGGCGCCCGGGCCCCCGTCCGCGGACAGGACGCCAGCAGCCTCAGCCCGGCCGCAGCCAGGCGACGACCTGGCCGCCAGAGACCGGCTCTCCGTCCGCGACGGCCCACCGGAGCAGCGTGCCGCTGGCCGTGGAGCGGACGGGGGTGAAGGTCTTCACGACCTCGACCAGCCCGAGGGTGTCGCCAGGGCCGACGGTCTGGCCGGGCTCGACGAAGGCGGGGGACCGGGGCGAGGGCCGCACCCAGAAGCTGCCCTCCATCGGGGCGCGCACCGCCACGGCACCGGGCTCGGGGGCGCTGGCGTCGAGGGCGTCGTCCGCGGCCTCGTCGTCGGTGGCCCCGGCGTGGGCGGCGGCCGTCCGGCCCGCAGCGAGCACCTCGAGGTCGTGGAGGCTCCAGATGCGGGGGTTCTTGATCCGCCGGTGGCCGATGGCCTGGTACGACATCTCGGCCAGCGCGGCGATCCAGGTGCGCAGCTCCCCGAGCTTCACCACCTCGTCGGTGTCCATGCGGGCGGCGGCGGCCACCGGGTCCATGTCGCGCTCGATGCGGGCGGCGGTGCGCTCCATGCCGGCCTGGATCTCGGCGCGCTCGTCGGCCGAGAAGCGGGCGTCGATCTCGAAGTCGTCGTCGAGCTTCGTGTTGTAGGCCGCGATGGCAAGGGTGCGGCCCTCCATCACGGCGAGGCGGCTGATGGGCGTCGCGAGCTGGACCACCGGCTCGTAGGGCATGCCGGCCATGGCGTAGTAGCCGGCGCCGCTGGCCTTGCGCAGCAGCACCGTGAACATCGGGGTGGTGTTGGTGCTGTTGGTGTAGATCAGCGACGAGCCGTAGCCGAGCAGACCCTGGGCCTCGGCCTCGACGCCGATGTCGAAGCCGGCGATGTCTTGGAGCCAGACCAGCGGCACCCCGTCGTGGTTGCAGGCCCGGGAGAAGGCGGCGATCTTCGCGATGCCCTCCCGGTAGAGGATGCCGCCGGGGCGCAGGCCCTTGCCCGAGGGGTGGGGGCGCGGCTCGGGAACATTGACGACAAAGCCCATCCACAGGCCGTTGACGCGGCCGATGCCCGTGATGACCTCCTGGCCCTGCTCCGGCAGGAACTCGTGGAAGAGCGAGCCGTCGAGGAGGCGCGCGAGAACCTCGTGTGCGTCGAAGATCTGGCGATGGTCCCGGGGCATCAGTCGGGCGAGCTCGCCGTCCGGGTAGAGGGGCGGCTCGGCCTCGGCGCCGTGGCGGTAGAAGTCGGCGCCCGAGCTGGGCAGGCGCGCCACCTCGGCCCGGAGGCTCGCGATGCAGCGGCGGTCGTCGGGCACCCGCACGTCGGCGCAGGCCGAGCGGTGCACGTGGACCTCGGGGCCGCCGATGTCGAGGCTCGTGAGCTGGAGGCTCTTCGCGCCCTTGATGAGGGCCGCGCCGGCGATGACCATGTAGGCCTGCTCGGTCATGTAGACCCGGTCGCTGATGATGGGCATGTAGCCCCCACCGGCGATGCAGTCGCCGAAGACGCCCGCAATCTGGGGCACCCCGGCCGCGCTCAGCTCGGCGTTCTTCTTGAAGATGTGGCCGGCCCCGATGCGCCCGGGGAAGGAGCGGGCCTGCTCGGGGAGGAAGAGGCCGCTGCAGTCGACCAGGTAGACCACCGGCAGCCGCATGCGCAGCGCCATCTCCTGGGCGCGCTGGATCTTCTCGGGGGTCAGCGGCCACCAAGCCCCGCTGGCCACGGTGTTGTCGTTGGCGATGACCACGACCCAGCGGCCCTCGACCTGGGCAAAGCAGGTGACCACGCCGGCGCCGGGCGCCTGGCGCCGCGAGCCGGGAAAGTCGCGCCCCCAGTTGACGAGGGTGCCCGTGCACAGCGGCGTCGTGCCCGGATCGACGAGCAGCTCGATGCGCTCCCAGGTGGTGAGCTTGCCCTTGCGGTGGACCCGCTCGGCACCCCAGCCCTCGCGCACGACGGCGCGTCGCTCGTCGAGGCTCTCGTCGAGTGCGGCGATGTGGGCGACGTTGGCGGCCTGTTCCCGGCGGTCGCCGTCGCCTTGGGGCAGGGGCTGGCCGAGGGCGTCGAGGGTGAGCTTCATCGGGGGCTCCCGGCGTCGGCGGTGGCCCCGGAGAGCAGGGCCTGGAAGGTGGACTCCAGGAAGCCGGTGTCGTAGCGGCCCTCCTGGAAGCGGGGGTGGGCGAGCACGGCCTGGTGGACGGGCACGGTCGTGGGGAGCCCCTCGACCTGGAGCGTGGCCAGCGCCGCCTGCATGCGGGCGATGGCGGTCGGCCGGTCCGGGCCGTGGGCGATGATCTTCGCGAACATCGAGTCGTAGTGGGGCGAGATGCGGTCGCCGGCCGCGAGGTGGGTGTCGACCCGGATGCCGGGCCCCTCGGGCAGGGTGAGGCCCGTGATGGTGCCGGGCACGGGCTGGAAGCCCCGGCTGACGTCCTCGGCGTTGATGCGGCACTCGACGGCGTGGCCGCCGGGTGCGTCGGCGAGAACGAGCTCGCTGAGGCCCTGGTTGGCGGCGACCCGGAGCTGCCACTCGACCAGGTCGACCCCCGTGACCTCCTCGGTGACGGTGTGCTCGACCTGGAGGCGGGTGTTCATCTCCATGAACCAGAGCTTGCCGTCGGCGTCTTGGAGCATCTCGACCGTGCCGGCGCCCCGGTAGCGCAGGGCCGAGACCACGTCGGCCACCCGCTGGGCGGTCTCGTCGTAGACGGCGGCGCTCACGCCCGGGGCGGGCGTCTCTTCGATCAGCTTCTGGTGGCGGCGCTGCACCGAGCACTCCCGGGCCCCCAGCACCCGGGCGCCGCCCTCTCCGTCGCCGAGCACCTGAAGCTCGACGTGGCGACCATTCTCGATGAGCTTCTCGAGGTAGAGGCCGCCGTCTCCGAAGGCCCCCGCGGCCTCGGCGGAGGCCTCCTGGAAGGCGCCGGCGAGGGCGTCCTCGGCGTAGACCCGCCGCATGCCGCGCCCGCCGCCGCCGGCCAGGGCCTTGAGCAGCACGGGGTAGCCGAAGCGACCGGCCACCTCGCGGGCGGCGTGCACGGTCGGCAGCACGGCCTTGGAGCCGGGAATGGGTGGCAGCCCCAGGGCGGTCATGGTGGCCCGTGCGCGCGCCTTGTCGGCCCTCTCGCGCATGCTCCGGGGCCGCGGCCCGATGAAGCTGAGGCGGGCCGCCTCGCAGCGGGCGGCGCAGGTCGCGGTCTCGGCGAGAAAGCCCCAGCCCGGGTGCACGGCGCTGCAGCCCTCGGCCACGGCGGCGTCGATGAGCGCGTCCATGTCGAGGTAGGCCCGAGGCCCCCCCAGCTCGACCACCGCGTCGGCCCCGGAGAGCCAGGACAGGTCGCGGTCGGCGCTGGTGGTCACCGCCACGGCCTCGATGCCCAGGCGGCGACAGGTGCGGAGCACCCGCACGGCGACCTCGCCTCGGTTGGCGATCAGGATCCGTCGAAACATCGGCAAGCCTCCCTGTCGGCCCAGCTGGGGTGCCGGACGGATAGCCCAATCGCCATGGCCCTTCCATCCGCAGCATCCCGCCCCCTCCGTCCTCCCCGCCTCCTGGCCGGCGCCGCCCTGGTGCTCGGCCTGGGCTGTCGCCCCGCACCGGCCCCCGGCTGGTGGACGGCCGGCGCCCCGGAGGCCGCCCCTCCGGCCGAGGCCTTCGCGGCCTTCGATCCCGATGGTGACGGGATCGACACGATCGTGCGCCTCCACGCCGGCACCCTCTCCCGAGACGACGGCGGCCCCAGCCTGGCCGTGGCCGGTGACTGGCAGCGGTCGCTGCGCCGGGCGGGCGGAGGGCTGGTGGTGGCGATGGGGGCCGGCCGCAGCGATCGGAGCGCACCGGTGGTGCTGCACGAGCTGGGGCCGGCAGGCGCCGAGGAGCGGCTGCGGGCCACCGGTCCCCGCACCCAGCTCACCAGCCTCGCCGAGGTGGACGGGCGCCTGTTCCTGGCGCGCTTCATCGACAGCCGCAGGGTCCAGGGGGCGTGGCTGGAGGACGGCGCCGAGC
>CAXQUZ010000183.1:0-6544 GCA_964226865.1 Myxococcota bacterium
CCCGGGCCGGGCGGGTGCTGCGGCCAGACGAGGTGATCCTCCACCGCCACAACAGCGACACCGGCAGCGGGAGCAGCGATGACTGAGTCCAACACCGACGGGGTCGTGCTCGGCATCGACCTGGGCACCACCTTCTCGGCCATGTCCATCGTCGACCGCTTCGGCAAGCCGACCATCCTCGCCAACGCCGAGGGCCACAGCACCACCGCCTCGGTCATCCACTTCTACGACCGGGACGCCTGCGTGGTGGGCGACGAGGCCGTCAAGATGGTGGTGGTCGACCCGACCAATGTCGTCCGCTTCATCAAGCGCGCGATGGGCGAGCCCGACTTCACCCTCGAGTTTTTCGGCCGCTCCTACACCCCCCAGGAGCTCTCGGCCATCATCCTCAAGAAGCTCAAAGAGGACGCCGAGGAGCTGCTGGGCAAGCCCGTCAATGACGCCGTCATCACGGTTCCCGCCTACTTCAACTCGGCGCAACGCGGGGCCACGGCCGAGGCGGGGGCCATCGCCGGCCTCAACGTGCTCAGCATCATCAACGAGCCCACGGCCGCGGCCATCGCCTACGGCATCGAGCGCCTCGGCGGCGAGCGCTCCATCCTCGTCTTCGACCTGGGCGGCGGCACCTTCGACGTCACCCTCATGCGCATCAAGGGCGTGAGCTTCCGCACCATCGCAAGCGACGGCAACGCCGAGCTCGGCGGCAAGGACTGGGACGACCGGCTGCTCAACTACGTGGCCGAGAAGTTCGCCGACGAGTTCGGGCTCGACCCCCGGGACGACCCCCAGCCCTACCAGGAGCTCTACGAGCGCTGCCTCAGCGCCAAGTTCTCGCTGTCGAGCCGCCCCCGCAGCATCGTCCGGGTGAACTACCGGGGCCACCGCATGGTGGTCGAGGTCACCCGCGAGCTCTTCGAGGAGATCACGGCCGACCTCGTCGAGCAGTGCGCCGAGACCTGCGGCATCGTGCTCGACCGCTCCGGCGTCAGCTGGGACGACCTCGACGAGGTGCTGCTGGTCGGCGGCTCCACCCGCATGCCGATGATCCGGGCGATGCTCGACCGGCTCGCGGGCCGCCGGGTCGCCCGGGCCACGGTCAACCCGGACGAGTGTGTGGCCCTCGGCGCCGCGCTCGCCGGCGTGCTCCGCCACCGCCCCGACCACCCGGCCCTGCTGGCCCACCGCCAGGAGCTCGCCCGCCGCGCCCGCTCCCCCGAGGCCCCGGCGGGCCCGCCGGTCGGCTCCCTGCCCCCGGCCCAGATCCCCGACGCCACCAGCCACGCCCTGGGCATCGTCGTGCTCGACCGCAGCATGCAGGAGCGGGTGGTGACCCTCATCCCCACCGCCACCGCCGTGCCCTGCGAGAAGTCGGGGCGCTTCGCCTACGCCTACGACAACATGACCGCCGTGCGGGTCGAGGTGACCGAGGGCGAGGGCAAGAGCCGCGACGAGGTCAAGGTCATCGGCCAGGTCGTGCTCGAGGACCTGCCGCCGCGCCCCAAGGGCACCCCCATCCAGGTCGTCTACCGCTACGGCGTCAACCAGATCCTCGAGATCGACATCGTCGACCTGGAGTCGGGCAAGGTGCGCCGGGCCCGCATGAACCTGCGGGGCGGTCTGGGAGACAGCGGGGTGGAAGAGGCGAAGCACATGGTGGCCGGCTTCAAGGTGCACTGAGCCCCGGGCTCCCCTGATTGCCCCGCGCCGCCCCAGGCGCTACACCGGCCCCGACTCTGGATGCCGCCCCCATGGACCCCCGCGACTTCGACACGCTCCGCACCTTCCTCGCCACCGTGGGAGCTGCCGACTTGTTTGACTACCTCAAGCTCGAGCGGGGGGCGTCCGGGGACGCGGCGGCGGCCGCCATCAAGAAGCGGCGGGGCTGGGCCCAGGGCCAGCAGTCGAACCCCAAGTACCGCCAAGAGGCGCTCTGGGTCATCAAGAACGTCAAGCTGCTGCGCACGGCCCTCATCGACCAGCGGGCGGCCTACATCGCCGAGCTCGACGGCCGCGACCACGCCCGCAAGGCCGACATCCTGCGGCCCTTCATCCAGGGGGCCATCGCCGAGGGGGTGCTCACCTCCCGGGCCGAGTCGGCCATCCTCGACCAGGGGGCCGCCCTCGGGCTCGACGAAGACGCCACCATGCGCATCCTCGACGAGATGGTCGAGCAGTATGGCGCCCGCCGGGCGACCCACTCGATCCCCACCGACCTCGACACCTTCACCGACCACTACGCGGTGCTGGGCGTCACCCAAGACGCCGACCTGGCGGCCATCGAGCAGGCCTACCAGGCCCGCTACAGCGCCGCGCGCCAGCTGCCCGACCCGGCCCAGGCCGAGGCCCAGTACGCGCGCATCGACGCCGCCTGGGCCACCCTCAAGGCCCCCGCGAGCCGCGCGGCCTACGACGCCCGCTGGCAGGACGAGCTGCAGGCGACCGCGACCACACTGCCGCCGGACGACGCCCCGGACGAGCCCCCCGAGCTGGAGGCGAGCCCGACGCCCTTCCGGCTCAAGGACACGCCGGCCGACGCGGGCAACCGCACCCTCTCGCTCCAGGACGGTCCGCCGCCGACCCCCACCGACCTCGGCCAGAAGCGCACCCTCGACCTCGGCGACGGCTCGGCCCCCGTCCGGGTCAGCTCGGGCCCGCGCATCCAGATCGAGGGCGACGAGACCCGCAGCCTCGACCTGGGCAAGACACCCCACGTCGAGACGCTGACCGTGCGCAAGGTGGGCAAGGGCCGGCTGAAGGCGCGGGCCAGCTGCACGCCCAGCGAGTGGGCCTCGGTGAGCCCCGAGCTGCTGAGCAGCACCGCCGCCGAGCAGCCCCTCAAGGTGACCATCGATCCCAGCAAGATGCCCGGCACGAGCGGCACGGTGCGGGTGGTGGTGGCCAGCGGACTCAACGACCGCCACACGGTCACCATCGCCGTGACCCGTCCCCGCAGCCTGCCGGTGGGCGCCATCAGCGGGGGCCTGCTGCTCGCCGGTGCCGCGGCCGCGGCCGCCGTGGTCCTGCCCGATCTGCTCTCGCCGCCGCCGCCCCCCGCCGCGCCCAGCGCGACCCTCGCCGTGCGCATCGACCCGCCCTTCGGCGAGGTGTGGGTGGACGGCGAGCTGCGCAGCTCCGAGGGCGCCCTCACCCTCCGCGAGGGCCTCACCGAGGCCGGGCCGGTCAACGTGCTCGTGCGCCGGGAGGGCTTCGCCGAGTGGAGCCGCGAGGTCCCGCTCACCCCCGGCGAGACCAGCACGGTCGAGGCCCGGCTCGAGCTGCGCGACCCGATGGACTTCCATCCCGAAGACGACCAGGTCGAGGGCACCCTCGACGCCCGCGAGGCCACGAAGCGCATCGGCGCCCGCAAGGCCGCCCTCGACCAGTGCCTGCTCGACCACGCCCGGGTCGAGCCCGGCGAGCGCTACACCCTCGAGCTCGACGCCCTGGTCACCCCCTCGGGCAGCATCCGCGGCACCCGCATGACCGCCGACCCGCCCCCGTCCAAGGCGCTCACGGCCTGCCTGCACCGCGAGCTGCGGGCCATCCCGCTGCCCATGTTCCAGGGCGACTACGCCACGCACCGCACCACCCTCAGCGTGGTCACCGCGGCGCCGGAGACACCGTGAACAGCGACGACAACGACGGCATCGAGGCCCTCCTCGATGACGCCGAGAACGCCGTCCAGGACGGCTCTCCCGAGGCTGCCCTCGACCTCTGCGACCGGGTCCACCGGCTTGCGCCGAACCACCCGGGCGCCTGGTTCGTCCGGGGCGACGCGCTGCGCAGCATGGGCCTCATCGCCGAGGCCAGCGAGTCTTACCGGGCCGCGGCCCTCGCCCGCCCCGACCACGCCTCGTCCTGGGCCTCCCACGCCCTGAGCGCCCTCGAGACCCTCAACGTCGCCGACGCCGAGGGCTCGGCCTTCAGGGCCATCCGGGAGGATCCCCGCAGCCCCGAGGGCTGGTGGGCGCTCGGCCTGATCCGCGAGTGGAAGAACGACGACCAGGGCGCCCAGCGGGCCCTGCTCCACGCCCGGTGGCTCGACCCGCGGGGCTACCCGCTGCCGCCGAGCCTCTCGGATGCCGAGATCGAAGACATCGTGGGCGACTGCCTGCGCAGCCTCCACGCCGACATCCGCGACTACCTGATGAACGTGGCCATCCTCCTCGAGGAGGTGCCCACCGAAGAGGTGCTGCGCGGCTACGACCCGCCGGCGAGCCCCCTCGACCTGCTCGGCTACTTCAGCGGCGCGTCGCTGATGGAGCGCTCGAGCGAGGCCCCCTGGAGCAACCTGCCGCCGACCATCGTGCTCTACCGCCGCAACCTGCAGCGGGCGGCCCGGTCGCGGGACGATCTGGTCGAGCAGCTCTGCATCACGGTCTTCCACGAGATCGGCCACTTCCTCGGGCTCTCCGAGGAAGACCTCGAGCGCCGCGGCCTAGACTAGGCCCGGGGCCCCGCCCGGCGACGCACCAGCGCCCCGGAGCCCACCGGCGCAGCGCGGTCCCCGTCCTGCGGGGCGGGCTGCGGTGTGCGCGGCGCCGGGACGGCAGGGCCGAGAACGGGAACGCCCCGACTGCTTGCGCAGCCGGGGCGGCTTTAGTGGAGAGAATGGGACTCGAACCCACGACCTCTGGAGTGCGATTCCAGCGCTCTCCCAACTGAGCTATCCCCCCAAAGCACACGCCTGCTATCGGGTGGCGGCCGGGTGCGCAAGTCATTGTGTCCGGACGGCCCCCGGACGGTCTCCGATCCCCGGCCAGCTGCCCGGCGGGGCCTCCCGCCCGCTCCGTCCCGGGGGCTGGACCACCTCGTAGAGGATCCAGCCGTAGTCGTCCTCGCGGGCCACCGGCACGAGCGCCACCGTGCCCTCCCTCCAGGGCTCGCCCGCCTCCAGCGCCGGGGCGACCCGCGGCGCCTGGGTCCAGTCCTCGCGAAACCAGAGCACCCAGCCGATCTGCTCGGCGTCGAGCCAGGCCGCGAAGGCCGCCGCGTCGCCCGGGGCGGTGGGCACGTCGAACCAGCTGTGGAGGGTGCGCTCGTGGGGGCGGCGGTCCAGCCAGCAGGCCGGGATGTTGTCGACCAGCAGGGGCACGCCGGCGGGCACCGAGGCCTCGAGCCACCGGCCCAGCGCCCGCTGGGGCGCGTAGAGCCCCGCGGAGAGCGCGAGCTGGCGGCGGGTCTCGGTGGCGTGGGCCACGAGGGCCTGGACCACGAGCAGCGCGACGAGGGCCGTGGCCCAGGGACGGCCGACCCACCGGGCCGCACGCACCAGCCCCGCGGCCCCGAGGGGCACCAGCACGGGCACCAGGGGCAGCATCCACTTCCAGTAGAGGTTGTGGACCGGATCGTGCTGGCCCACGAAGCCCACCGCCAGCCAGAAGCCGAGCAGGGCCCCGCCGGCGAGGGCCACCGTGCGCCCGCCGGAGGGCCGGTCCCAGGGGGTGAGCAGCATCGCGCCCAGGGCGCCGGCCCAGAGCCCCCAGCCGATGCGCCACGGCCGCAGCCAGGCCCCGAGCCCGGCGACCACGCGCAGGCCGTTGGCCAGCCAGGCGCCCGGCGCCTCGGCCTCGGCGCCCAGCCCCGTCTCGACGTTGACCGCGACCGCGTGGGACCAGAAGGCGAAGGTGCCGTGGTCGATCCGGCAGTAGAGCGACCAGGCGGCCGCCGCGAGCGCCAGCGGCACGAGGGCCCCCAGCCGCCGCAGCCGGTCTGGGCGGGACAGGCCCCGGCCCAGCGCCCGGGCCACGAAGACGGCGCCGAGCACCAGCAGCGCGTCGAAGCGCACGAGGAAGGCCGCCCCCGCCCAGAGCCCGGCCCGCCACGGGCGCGCACCGAGGGCGGCCCAGAGGCTGGCCAGCACGAAGGCGGCGTAGACCGGCTCGCGCAGCGAGGAGGCCGCATAGAGCGAGAACTCGGGCTGGACGGTGAGCAGCAGGGCCGCGATGCCCGCAGCGGCGCGCCCCCCCAGCCGACCGGCGAGGCGCACGCCCAGGATCCAGGCCGCCACGCCGCCCACCAGCGCCACCGTGCGCCCCGCGACCACCGCGTCGTCGACCACGGCGAGAACGACGGCGCCCAGGGCATAGTACCCGGGCATGTGGTTCATGTCGTAGTGGAGGAATCCGCCGTCCAGCACCCCGCGGATCATGGCGAGGTTGCCGTAGTCGCTCTCCTCCCAGCCGGCGTAGTGCTCGCCCAGCACCACCCGCCAGGCCGCGGCCAGCAGGGCACCGAGGAGCAGCGGCCCCCACCCGGGAGACGCGGCGCCGGCAGCAGGGACGGACGGGTGCGCGGACATGCGGGCGCATGCTCACACGAAACGCCCGGCGCGCAAACCGGTGCCGACCTGGCGGGCAGGCCGGCACCGAGGGGGCCCCCGGCGAGGCCTCAGAAGTCGGCGAGCAGGGGGTCGCGCTGGGCCTGCTCGACGAGCGCAGCGACCTGCTGGCGGCTCGTGGCGTCGAGGTTGAGGAACTGGACGCCACAGCCCGTGGGCAGGCCGTCGTCGTCGTGGCGGACCCAGCGCACCACGCCCTCCAGG
>CAXQUZ010000184.1:0-4701 GCA_964226865.1 Myxococcota bacterium
GCCCGGGGCCGATCCCCCGACGCCGGGGCCGGCGCCCGCCCTCTCAGCCTGCGGTGAGCCGCAGCACCAGCGCCTCGAAGACCCGCTGATCGCCCGCGCGGCTCCGGTTCAGCTCGCGGTTCGCCCGGGCCAGGGACTCGAGGGTGCGGGCGGGATCGAGCAGCCGCCGGCGCAGCTGGCGCTCGGCCGCCTCGCGCTTGCGGGCCGGCACCCGGCGCCAAGAGGCCGGCAGGGGCCCACGGCTGCGCAGGGCCGACTGGAGCTCGAGCATCTGGCGCACCTGCCAAGCCACCATTGCGAGGAGCCGGTGGCTGCTGCCGGAGGCCCCGCCGCCGTCGAGCATGCGGTGGCAGGCCGCCAGGGCCCGATCCGGGTCGCGGGCCACGATGGCGTCGGTCAGCTCCCAGACCACGGCCTCGGCCACGAGGCTGCAGACCGCGGCCACCGCGTCCGGGCCGATGGTGCCCTCTCCGCCGCAGTAGGCCACGAGCTTGTCGATCTCGCAGGACAGCCGCGAGAGGTCCTTGCCCACCAGCTCGATGAGCAGCCGCGCCGCCCCCCGGTCCAGCGCGCAGCCCCCTGCCTCGGCCTGGCTCCGGGCGAAGGCGTAGGGGTCCTGGTCGCGGGCCTTGTGCTGCTCGACCACACCGATCTTCTTGACGGCGTTCGAGAGCCGGCGCCCCGGGTTGCTGCCCTTGCTCGCCGGCGGCAGCTTGGCGCCCACCAGCACCAGCACGGTGACGGGGTTGGGCGCCTCGAGGTAGCGCAGGATGTCGTCGAGCAGGGCAGTGTCGGCGGACTCCAGCTCGCGGCTGACGATGACCCGGCGCCGGACCATCATCGGCTGGCTGCGCGCCAGGCCGAGGGCGTCCCGCGGGTCGCCGGCCACGTAGGTGGCGTGGTTGAAGCCGTTGGTGCCCTCGGGCAGCGCCCGGGCCACCAGCGCCTGCTCGGCACGGGCCACGAGCAGGGCCTCGTCGCCCAGGAACAGGTAGACCGGGGACAGCTCCCCTGCTTCGCTGGCCACTTCGCCCTCCACCCGGCTGCCGCGCGATCGCGGCACCGGCGCCCGAGACGTAGCGGAGCGGCCCCCGGGGTGCATGCCGGGGGCTCGCGTCCCCTGCCCTGCCCCGCCCTCGGTTGACATGCCCCCCGCGCCGGTCGAGAATCCCCCCGCTCGTGTCGCGCGCGCCGCCCTGGCTGCGTGCCCCCAACCAGTTCCGGAGCCGGGCCCCCCATGATGAGCGTCCCCCGCCACGGCATCGCGACCGCGTCCCTGCTGCTGCTGACGGCCGTGTCCGCCACGGAGGCCCGCGCCCAGTCCACCCAGCCCACCAGCACCTCCGTGCCGGGCGAGGCCCCGTCGCGCGCGCCGGTCGCCTTCGGTGAGCCCAAGCGCAAGATGGAGATGGAGACGAATTTCCGCTTCCGCTCCATGTCGATCCCCAGCTCGATCCTCGACAGCTGGTTCTTCGACGCGGACGACCCGGGCGCGAACCCCTTCGACCGCCCGAAGGTGCGGACCTACGCCTTCGGCGTCGAGTACGTGCTCAAGCCCAAGCCGATGAACTGGATCTTCTACTACGAGTACATCGCGAGCGGCATGGACGAGGGCTACTGGGACGACGTCGAGAACCCCCCCGACCACGACGACGGCGACTGGCTCAAGCCCAACGGCTTCGGCATCCACGCGGTGGGCGCCAACTACGCCTACGAGCTCGACGCGACCCCCTCCGACCGGGGCGTGTGGCTGAGCATGCTGTTCAGCGCAGGCCTCGGCGTGGGCATCGTGAGCGGCGAGCTCCAGACCTGGTCCCCCGGGCCCAACGAGGGCATCAGCAACAACTGCCTGCGCGACGCGCCGGCCTACGAGCGCAAAGACGAGTGCCCCTCCGACGGCAACCTCGCCCTGCCCAAGGTGCTGCCGATCCTCGACCTCACCATGAGCGCACGGGTGAACTTCGACAAGCGGGCCACCGCCCGCCTCGATGTGGGACTCCACGACCTGTTCTACATCGGAGGCGCGGTCGGCACGGTGTTCTGATCCGTCGCCTTTCGCCTGTTCCGGTCACTCCCCGGCTTGGCAAACCGCCCCGGCCGCGCTAAGCGCGCCGGGAAACGGCAAGCCCCCGCCCGACGCCGCCGACCACGCTGCGCGCGGGCGACGCCCGGGCCGCCGTCTCGGCAGTCGCTCTTGCGGCCCGCCGCCATCTTCCTGAAACCCGACACCATTTCCTCCCCGCGCCACGCGGTCGGCCGACTGCGGCGCGTGACCAGTTCCCCGGAGAACGCCTTGATCCTCGTCAATGTCCGCGAGAGCGAGCCCTTCGAGAAGGCCCTGCGCCGCTTCCGTCGCAAGGTGGAGCGCGAAGGCATCCGCAAGGACATCAAGAAGAACAGCTTCTACCTCAAGCCCGGCGAGAAGCGCCGCCTCAAGCAGCGCCTGGCCGAGAAGCGGCGCCGCAAGGCTCTCCGCCGCGCCATGAAGAAGGCCCAGACCGGCCGCTGAGCCGCCGGGCCCGCCCACTGCTGCGGCCGCTCCCTGTCATGGGGGCGGCCGCTGGCAATTTCGGTGCGGGCAGTCTCGGGGCGGCCCCCAGGGCCACGGGCGCCCCAGAGACCGCGGCGGTGCGCTCAGAACTCGCCGCTGCCGTCCCCGCCCACGCTGCCCTCTTCGATGGCGGGCCCGTCGGCGCTCTCCTCGAGGGGGGGCATGCCCAGGATGCGCCGTGCCTGGTTGATGGCCGCCTCGTTCTCGGAGCGATCCGACTCGTCGTCAGCGAGCCCGGTCTCGGCGATCCGCTGGAGCATGGCGTCGGCCTCTTCGGTGGCGCCCGTGCGCCGCAGCACGAAGAGGGCGTAGTCGACCTGGACCGAGAGGCGATCGGGCGCGATCTCCATCGCGCCGGCGAAGGCCTCCTTCGCCTTGTCGAGCTTGGGATCGAGCATGTCGGGGGGCAGCGCCTGGGCGAGGCCCAGGGCGTACTGGCTGCGGCCCCGGCCCCAGCGGGGGTTCAGCTCGACCGCCCGCTTGGCCAGGGCGATGAGGGCCTGGTGGTCGAGGCCGACGCCCGCGGCGCCCCGCTCGTGCACCCACCGGGCCCAGGGCAGCACCGTCCACACGATGCAGCCGACGTCTTCTTCTTGGAGCTCACGGGCCGCCGCGGGCACCACCTTGCCCCCGTTCGCCGACACGAGGCCCGCGAAGGAGCCCTGGAGCATCAGGCACTCCAGGCCGAACTCGCGGGCGGTGGCGAAGTCGCGGATCTGGTCTTCGGCGATGCCCAGCTCGGCCCGCACGGTGTAGGCCCGGGCGAGGCGGCCGAGGATGCGGCGGTCGCCGGGGAAGCGCTCGTTGAGCTGGAGGTAGCCGCGCAGGGCCTCGTTGAGCTGGCCCGGGGAGGAGCGCTGGCGGTAGGCGGCGTCGAGGGTGTCGATGCGCTTGTCGACGAAGTCGCGACCGCCCCCACAGCCGGAGACCAGGGCGAGGGCGAGGGCCCAGCGGCGGGCCGCACGCAGCCCAGGGGTGGCGAGTCGTCGGAGCATGGCGGAGGCATCCCGGTGGAGCGCGCCGGCGGGGGCACCGCGCGCCGTGGCGTCGCCAGCCTAACGAGCGCGCGACCGTCTCTGCGAGGGGGATTGGGCCCCCGGTGGTGCGCGGGAGACCGCGGGGGCCCCGTCCTGGGCAGGGCTCCGCCATTGGCGAGGGGCGAGCAGGCCTCCGGTCCCACCCCCACCCGGCCGCGGGCGGCGGGCGGCGGGGCACGATAGAGCGGCCACCGTCGCCAGCGGTCGCACGCGGTCATCCGCCCGGATGGTGAAATGGTAGACACAGGGGCCTTAAAAGCCCCATCCCCCACGGGAGTGCCGGTTCGAGTCCGGCTCCGGGCACACCGCCGGCCACCGGCCTCGGGTTGACCGTCCACACGGGCTCTTGGGCCCGCTGCGGTTGACAGCTCAAGGGCATCCTCGTACCTTCGGGCCACTGCGGCCAGCGGCCCACGGCCCGCCCGGCGTGGCTCCGTGCCCGACCGCGGCGCCTGCGCCCCCAGGGCTCTGCCGGGCCTTCCGCGCCCGCACCACCGTCCATCCACGGAAGGCGAGATGGGAACAATCATCGGCATCGATCTGGGCACGACCAACTCCGTGTGTGCCTTCATCGACCGCGGTGAGCCCAAGGTGATCATCAACGAGGAGGGCGGCCGGGTCACGCCCAGCGTGGTCGGCTTCTCGAAGGACGGCGAGCGCTTCGTCGGCCAGATCGCCAAGCGCCAGATGCTCATCAACCCCGACGCGACCGTGCACTCCATCAAGCGCTTCATGGGGCGCGACTATGCCGAGTGCCAGGACGATCTCGACATCGTCAACTACCGGGTGGTGGCGGGCAACAACGGCGAGTGTGCCGTCCAGGTCGGCGACCGCAGCTACTCGCCGCGCGAGATCTCGGCCATGGTGCTGCAGAAGCTGCGCAAGGCCGCAGAGGACTTCCTCGGCGAGTCCGTGACCGAGGCGGTCATCACCGTGCCCGCCTACTTCACCGACTCCCAGCGCCAGGCGACCCGCGACGCGGGCACCATCGCCGGCCTCGACGTGCTGCGCATCATCACCGAGCCCACGGCGGCCGCCCTGGCCTATGTGCACGACCGGCGCCGCAGCAGCACCATCGCCGTCTACGACTTCGGCGGCGGCACCTTCGACATC
>CAXQUZ010000185.1:0-18083 GCA_964226865.1 Myxococcota bacterium
CTTCCGCGCCGAAGACAGGATCTGGGAGATCCGCGAGGGTGTAACGTCGAAGACCGCCGCGATCTCGGAGAGGTTGAGCTGGCGACCATAGTAGAGCACCACGCACTGGCGCTTGCGCTCGGGCAGCTCCTTGATCGCGGCCTTGAGGAGCCAGCGGGCATCCTCGCCGATGAGGGCCCGGATGGGATCGTCGCCGTCGGCGCCCATCAGCACCTCGGCGAGGGAGCGGCCCGAGTCTTCGCCGTCCTTGTTGTCGCCGTCGAAGAGCGACACGTAGGAGATGGGCTGGGTGGTCTCCTGCATGTGCCAGAAGGTGTCCATGGGCACGTCGAGGGCCTCGGCGAGCTCTTCGGCCTCGGGGGGCCGCCCGAGCTCGAGCACCAGCTCGCTGCGCACATCGTCCATCTGGCGGGCCATCTGGCGGCGGTAGCGGGTGAAGCTGTCGTTCTGGCGCAGGGCGTCCATCATCGCGCCGCGGATGCGGTACTCGGCGAAGGTCGAGAAGAGGATGCCCCGGGCCGGCTCGAAGCGGTCGAAGGCCTCGAGCAGCCCGATGGCCCCGAAGGCGGCGAGGTCTTCGGTGACGAGGGGGCAGTTCGGGGGCAGGCGCTCGCCGAGCCGCCGGGCGATCGACAGCACGCGCGGCTGGAAGCGCATGCAGCACTCGTCGCGGCTGAGGCCGTCGATTCGCCGCTCTGGCGCAGCGCTTCGCCCACTCCGACCGTACACGCTCTCTCCCGTCCGGGGGCGGGGGCCCCACCGGTGCCGGGCCTGCCTCCAGGACGCGGCGGCACGGCACCCCGATCCTACGCCATCACCGGAGCGGTCTCAACCGAGACCGCGCCCGGCTCAGCTGGCCTGGCCCTGGGGCACGTTGCGCAGCGAGACCGCGGCGACCCGCTCGAGGCGCACGGTGGGGAGCAGCTCGGCGGGCGAGATGACGGGCACGCGGGGCGCCACCTTCTCGGTGAGGCGACGCAGCGGGCCGCGGGCGAGGGGCGGGCAGAGGATGACCACGTCGGAGCTGCCGCGCCACCGCTCGGCGGCCGCGCGCAGGCCCGTGAGCAGCTTGCGGGCGTCGTTGGGGTCGAGGGTGAGGTTCATGGCCCCGCCCTCGCCGCCATGGAGGCCGGCGCTGATGGCATCCTCGGCGTCCGGGGCCAGCCCGATGTAGTGGATGACGCCCTTCTCGTCGGAGTAGCGGCGCGTGATGTGGCGGGCGAGGCGCTGGCGGACGAACTCGGTGAGGACGTCGGGATCCTTGAGGCGGGTGGCGTGGTCGCTCAGGGCCTCGAGGATGGTCTGGGCGTCGCGGATGCTGACGCCCTCGCGCAGCAGGTTGCGGAAGACCTTGAGCACGGCCGCCCGCGAGAGGGGCTCGGGGAGCAGCTCTTCGACGAGGCGCGGGTTGGCCTCGGCGACGCGGTCGAGCACGGCAGCGAGCTGCTGGCGACCGAAGAGCTCGTAACCGTACTGGTTGACGACCTCGGTGAGGTGGGTCGTGATGACCGTCGCGACGTCGACGACCGTGTAGCCGGCGGTCTGGGCAGCCATGCGCTGGGAGTCGGGGATCCAGCAGCCCTCGAGACCGAAGACGGGGTCTTGGGTCTTGATGCCGCGGAGCGGGCCCTTGGCGTCGCCCGGGTCGATGGCGAGGAACTGGCGGGCATAGACCTTTCCGTAGGCCACCCGCTCGCCCCGCAGCAGCACCTGGTACTCGCCCCCCTCCAGGCGCAGGTTGTCGCGGAGGTGGACCGAGGGCACGAGCAGGCCGAGGTCTTGGGCCACCTGGCGGCGGATGCGCTGGATGCGCTCGACCAGGTTGCCGCCCTTGCGCTCGTCGACGAGCGAGATGAGGTCGACGCCGAGCTCGATGGCGATGGGCTCGACCCGCAGCAGAGCCTCGACGGGCACCTCGTCGTCGCCGCGGGGGATGGCCGTGAGGTCTTCCTCGGGCAGCTCGGGGGCATCTTTCTTGCGCCAGCCGCTCCAGGCGCCCACCGCCGCGAGGCCGCCCATGATGGCGAAGGGCACGCGCTGGCCGGGGACGAGGGCGAAGCCGAACATCGCCACGGAGAGGATGCCGAGGGCACGGTACTGGCCGAAGATCTGGGAGCCGAACTGGGCGGGCAGGTCCTGGGCGCCGTCGGAGGGGGCGTCGACGCGGGTGACGAGCATGCCCGCGGCCGAGCTGATGACCAGCGCGGGCACCTGGCTGACCAGGCCGTCGCCGATGGTCAGCACCGTGTAGATCTCGGCCGCCTCGCCCAGCGACATGCCCATCTGGGCGACACCGATGATGATGCCGCCCGGGATGTTGATGAGGGTGATGACGATGCCGGCGATGGCGTCGCCGCGGATGAACTTCGAGGCGCCGTCCATCGCGCCGTAGAAGTCGGACTCCCGCATGATCAGCTCGCGCCGCTGGCGGGCCGTCTTCTCGTCGATGACCCCGGCGTTGAGCTCCGCGTCGACCGCCATCTGCTTGCCGGGCATGGCGTCGAGGGTGAAGCGCGCGGCCACCTCGGCGATGCGGCCCGCACCCTTCGTGATGACCACGAAGTTGATGGTCACGAGGATGATGAAGACGACGAGGCCCACGACATAGTTGCCGCCGACCACGACCTTGCCGAAGGTGCGGATGATGGCACCGGCCGCGGAGTCGTCGCCGCCGTTGAGCAGGATGAGGCGCGTCGAGGCGACGTTGAGCGAGAGCCGGAACAGGGTCGAGGCCAGCAGCAGCATCGGGAAGACGCTGAACTGGACCGGCTTCACCACATAGAGCGTCGTCAGCATCACGAGCAGCGAGCCCGCGATGCTCACCGCCAGCATCATGTCGAGGATGAAGGGCGAGAGCGGCACCACCATGATGATGAGGAACGCGACCAGCGCACCGGCCAGGTAGAGATCGCTGAAGCCCCGCAGCCGATCGATCACGGCGTCGAAGGCAGCGGTCGGGGTGCTGGCGGGGCGGGAAGCCATCCGGGGGCGCTCACACGGGACATGGGGCGGGGAGTCGGGCGCGCGGACCCGCACGGGCGGGGCACTCTGGGCAGC
Source organism: Myxococcota bacterium (assembly GCA_964226865.1). Lineage (GTDB taxonomy): Bacteria > Myxococcota_A > UBA796 > UBA796 > UBA2385 > CAXQUZ01. The sequence goes on from CAXQUZ010000185.1 coordinate 3,058, forward strand.
TCAGCGGCCGGACAGGAGCCCGGAGGGGGCAGCGTTGCGCGCGCGCCGCCCAGTGTAGCAGCCCGGCCCCGGTGGTGAGGGGCCGGTTCACGGAACCGCGACGGAAGCGCCGGGCCCGCGACGGGGCGTGCGGCGGGCAGGGGGACGGCGCGATCCCCGGGGGACAGGCCAGCCCGATCGGGTCATCCAGCGGCCCCGCTCGGGCATTTTGCGGCGCCGGGGGAGAAATCTTCTGCGGGTGGTGGCCCGGCCGTGCGAACCAGATACCTACCGGTCGGTAAGACCCTCGACCTACCGGTCGGTAAGTCGACGGTCCCCTCCCCTGCCACCGAGCCCCCGACGGCCCATGTCCGTGCCCCCCGACATTCCTGCGTCCGCGGAGTCCGCCGACGCCGGCAGCCTCCGTGCGCGCATCCTCGGCGCCGCCACCACGCTCTTCGCCGAGCGCGGCTACGACGGCACCTCCATCCGTGCCGTGGTCGAGACGGTCGGCTGCACGAAGCCCGCCCTCTACTACTACTTCGCCTCGAAGGAGGCGCTGTACCTCAGCGCCGTCCAGGCGCCGCTCGAAGAGTTCGACGACCTCGTCCGCACCTCGGCCGACGGCACCGGACCCTTCGCCGACCGCCTCGAGGCCCTGCTCGAGGGCGCGCTCGTCCGGGCGCGCCGCCAGCCGGACGCCGTGAAGCTGCTGCTGAGCCTGCCCCACCGGCCCATGCACAAGGTGCTCAGCTCGGGCGACAACCCGCTTGCCACGCTCTACCAGCGCCAGATGCAGCTGCTCACCGGGCTCATCACCGGCGCCCAGAGCAAGGGCCAGATCCGCACCGACATCGTCGCCGAGGACCTCGCCTCGGCCATCGCGGCGCTGACCCACCACTACATCTTCGTCCTCACCGTCAAGGGCCAGCCTCCCCCCGCGGGAGCGGCCCGCCGCATCGTCGATCTCCTCCTTCACGGAGCCGCGCCGTGACCATCCGCGCCCCCCGACTCATCGCCCTGGCCCTCGCGGCCACCCTCAGCGCCTGCGGCTCGGCCGAGGCCGACAATGCCGTGGTAGGCGACCAGATCAAGATCCCGGATGCCCAAGGCACCCGGGTCGAGACAGCCGTGCTCCAGCCCACCGACGCCGACCTGCAGCTGCGCCTGCCCGGCGAGGTGGCGGGCTCACGGGACGCCCTGCTCGCCACCGCCGCCGGCGGCTACGTCGAGTCGGTCCGGGTCCACCGGGGCCAGGACGTCGCCAAGGGCACGACCATCGCCACCATCAACACGGGCATCTACAGCGCCCAGCGCGACCAGGCCCGGGCCGCCCGCGACCTCGCGAAGAACGAGCTGGACCGGGTGATGGCGATGGGCGACCTCGCCTCCGAGTCCCAGCGCGACGGGGCCCGCACCCAGCTCGCCACCAACGAGGCGAACCTGCGGCTGGCCCAGCTCCAGCTCTCCCGCTCGGTGGTCAAGGCCCCCTTCGCGGGCACGGTCACCCAGATCGACCTCGAGATCGGTGAGGTGGTCAACCCCTCGGCCCCCGTGGCCCGCCTCGTGCGCCTCGACCCGGCCCACGTGACCGTCGCGGTCGCCGACCGGGACGTGGGGGTGCTCCAGGAGGGCATGGAGGTGTCGGTGAGCGTCGACGCCGTGCCCGGGGTCCACAGCGGTGTCATCCAGAACATCGACCGGGCCGCCGATCTCCAGACCCGCGCCTTCCAGGTCGAGGTCGAGGTCGCCAACCCGGACGGCCGGCTGCTCCCGGGCATGATCGCCACCGTGTCGCTCGCCGCCGAGGTGGGCAAGGGCGCCATCATCCTGCCCCAGGACTGGCTGGTCACCCGCATGGACGGCATCGGCGTCTTCGTGGTCGAGGAGGGCATCGCCCGCTGGCGCCCGGTCGAGGCCGGCACCCTCGTGCACGACCAGATCGTCATCCGCAGCGGCCTCCAGGCGGGCGACACCATCGTCATCACCGGCCACCGCACCCTCGCCGACGGCGACGCGCTCATCGTGTCGCGCCAGGCCACCTGCTGCACCAACGGGCGCGCCACCTACTGAGGCGCCCGCCCACCGGGTCCGCCCGTCCTGGGGGGCCTGAACCACCGGTCGGTCCGCATCCCAGGCCCCGCCTGGGGCTGGGGCCCGTCCGTCGCCGCCCCCCGGCTCCTTCCTCTGCGTTCCTCCTCGAGGTCTCGCCATGATCCGCTGGCTCGTCCGCCACGCGCCGTCCGTGGTGCTGTTCATCCTGTGTGTCGTCAGCTTCGGCATTCTCAGCTACGTCACGCTGCCCCGCGAGGCCGCGCCCGACGTGAAGATTCCCGTCGTGCTGGTCACCACGCCCTACATCGGCGTCGCCCCGGCCGACATCGAGTCGCTGGTCACCATTCCGGTCGAGAATGAGCTGGCTGGCGTCAAAGACATCAAGAAGATGTCGTCGACCTCGGCCGAGGGCGTCAGCATCATCAGCATGGAGTTCGAGCCCTCGGTGGTCATCGAGGACGCGCTCCAGCGGGTGCGCGACCGGGTCAACCGGGCCAAGCCCAAGCTGCCCGAAGACGCCGAAGAGCCCCAGGTGCGCGAGATCTCGTTCTCGGACGTGCCCATCATGCTGGTGACCATCGCCGGCGACGCCGACCTGGAGCAGCTCAAGACCTTCGCGGAGAACCTCGAGGAAGAGGTCGGCCGCATCCCGGGCGTGCTCGACACCCGGGTCTCGGGCGGGCTCGAGCGCGAGTTCCGCATCGAGGTCGACCCGCGGCGGCTCTCGCTCTACCAGATGGGGCTTGGCGACGTCGTCAACGCCGTCTCGGGCGAGAACGTCAACATCCCCGGCGGCGACGTGGTCACCGGCGACAGCAACTACCTGCTGCGGGTGCCCGGCGAGCTCAAGAGCGCCGCCGACATCGAAGAGCTCGCGGTCAAGAAGGTCGGGGACCGCCCCGTCTTCGTGCGCGACCTCGCCCGGGTCGTCGACGGCTACGCCGACGTGGCCAGCTACGCGCGCATGAACAAGGGCCAGGCGGTCTCGCTCTCGGTCACCAAGCGCTCGGGCGCCTCCATCATCGACATCGCTGACGAGGTGCGTCGCCTCGCTGCAGAGCAGAGCGAGACCTGGCCCGAAGGGGTCGAGTACCGGGTGCTCTCGGACCAGTCCAAGCAGATCCGCCAGATGGTCTCGGACCTCGAGAACAACATCATCACGGCGCTCCTGCTCGTCATGGCCGTCATCATCTTCTTCATGGGGGCCCGCAACAGCATCTTCGTGGCCTTCAGCATCCCCATGTCGATGCTGATGAGCTTCGTGGTCATCCAGTTCTTCGGCCTCACCCTCAACATGATCGTGCTGTTCAGCCTCATCCTCGCGCTGGGCATGCTCGTCGACAACGCCATCGTCATCGTCGAGAACGTCTACCGGCACATGGAGGAGGGCAAGGACATCATCTCGGCCTCCATCGACGGCACGAGCGAGGTCGCCGTCGCGGTCGCCGCCTCCACCGCCACCACGGTCGCCGCCTTCGCGCCCCTGGTCTTCTGGACCGGCATCATGGGCCAGTTCATGGGCTACCTGCCCAAGACCGTCATCATCGTGCTCATCTGCTCGCTGGTGGTCGCCATCGCCATGCTGCCGGTGGTCACGAGCCGGCTGCTCAAGCGCGACGCCAAGGCCAGCGAGGCCATCGCCAACGAGGACGCGGCCGGAGAGGGCCAGAACACGGGCGTCATGGGCCTCTACCAGCGGCTCCTCGAGTTCAGCATCCGCCACCGCTACCTCTCGGCCGGCGCGGGCATGGGCTCCTTCGTGGTCACCCTGGTCGCCTACGGCTTCCTGAACCACGGCACCGAGTTCTTCCCCCAGACCGACCCGGACCGCGCCACCATCGCCGTCCAGCTGCCCGACGGCTCGGACCTCGAGAACACCGACCGGGTCGTCCGCCAGGTCGAAGACATGCTCGGCCAGCTCGAGAATGTCGACGTCTTCGTGGCCGAGACCGGTGTCTCGGGCGGCGGCAGCCCCCTGGCCGGCTCCCAGGCCCAGAGCAACGCGGCGCGCATCAGCGTCGACTTCCTCCCCCACGCCAACGACGTGGCCGAGGGCGAGCGGGCCCGGGTCGAGAGCACGGCCGTCACCATCAACCGCATCCGGGCGGCCGTCTCCCAGCTGCCCGGGGCCGACATCGAGGTGAACGCCGAGCAGAAGGGCCCGCCCGTCGGCGCCGCCATCGCGGTCGAGGTCTCGGGCCCCGACTTCCACCAGGTGGGCCAGTTCGCCCAGAAGGTGAAGCGGCGCATCGCCAAGATCGAGGGCACCACCGAGATCAGCGACGACTACAAGGTCGGCCGCCCCGAGATGCGGCTGCGCATCAACCGCGGCGCTGCCAAGCGGGTCGGCGCCTCGACCGCCCAGGTGGCCAACACCATCCGCACGGCCGTGGCGGGCTCGACCGCGAGCACCATCCGCGACGGCTCCGATGAGTACGACGTGGTCGTGTCGCTGGCCCCCGAGCACCGCAACTCGCTCCAGGACATCCTCAACCTGCGCATTCCGGGCAAGGGCAACAGCCCCGAGACCTACCAGGTGCCCCTGTCGGCGGTGGCCAGCTACGAGCTCGCCGGCGGTGAGGGCTCGATCCGCCACATCGACCAGGACCTCGTGGTCACCATCTCGGGCGATGTGGCCGGCGACTACAACGAGAACGCCGTGCGCCAGAAGGTCGTCGACCTCATCGGCGAGATGCAGGCCGCCGGCGAGGTGCCCCCGGGCTTCGACCTCCGCCTCGGCGGGGCCAACGACGAGCAGCGCGAGGCCGGCGAGTTCCTCGGCCGCGCCTTCCTCATCGCGGTCTTCCTCATCGCCATCGTCCTGGTCACCCAGTTCAACAACTTCCGGCTGCCCTTCATCATCCTCTTCACCGTGGCCCTCAGCCTCATCGGGGTGCTCTGGGGGCTCATCGTCACCGGCACGAGCTTCGGCATCATGATGACCGGCCTGGGCATCATCTCGCTCGCCGGGGTCGTCGTGAACAACGCCATCGTGCTGCTGGACTACGTCGAGCAGCTGCGGGAGCGGGGCATGGAGACGCGCGAGGCCCTCATCAAGGCCGGCCTGACCCGGTTCCGCCCGGTCATGCTCACGGCCATCACCACCGTGCTCGGCCTCGTGCCCATGGCGGTGGGGGTGAGCTTCGACTTCCGCAGCTTCAAGCTGCTGGTGGGCGGCTCCAACTCCCAGTTCTGGGGACCGATGGCCATCGCCGTCATCTTCGGCCTGGGCTTCGCCACCCTGCTCACCCTGGTCATGGTGCCCACGCTCTACAGCATCTTCGAGGACCTGGGCGGCTTCTGGGCCCGGTTCCGCGGCAAGAAGGGCACGGCCGAGGCGCCCGCGCTGCAGCCGGCGAAGGTGCTGCCCTGGCTCGTGCTGCCCGGGCTGCTCGGGCTCGGCGCCCACGAGGCCCTGGCCGCCCCGGTGACCCTCGAGCAGGCCTATGTCTCGGCCGAGTCGGAGAACGTCGACCTGCAGCTCGCCATCGAGCGCCGCAAGCAGACCGACACCCTCAAGGGCCAGGCCTGGGCGCTGGTCTCGCCGAAGGTCCAGCTCGGGGGCTCCTGGACGCTGAACCAGTACGAGCAGGAGATCGACATGGTCTCGGCCCAGGCGGGCATGTACGACCTGCTCGGCGCCAGCTTCGGCCTCGCCCACCCGGGCCTCGCCTTCCCCGACCAGGCCACCCTCGAGGCCTACGGCACCGACAGCGCCACGGCCGCCCAGCTCGCCGACAAGCAGCTCACCGAGCTGTACTCCGACATCGCCAGCGAGCTGCGCTCCGCCGAGCCCATCACCATCCAGCAGAAGTCCTTCTTCCAGGGCAACGCGAGCCTCATCCAGCCCCTCTTCAACGGTCGCTCGCTGCCGACGCTGCGCGGCGCCTACAAGACCATGGACGCGGCGGCCCTCTCCGAGCAGCGGGCCCGCCAGCAGATCCGCGCCGGGGTCGCCCAGGCCTACTACGGGCTGCTCCAGGCCCGGGAGGCTGTGCGCCTCTCGACCGGTGCGGTGGAGAGCGCCACGAACCACAAGACGCTCGCCGAGCGCCAGGTGGCGGCGGGCCTCGCCGACAAGCGGGCCCTGCTCCAGGCCGAGCTGGCCCTCAGCCAGAGCAGCCGCGACCTCCGCAGCGCCGAGCAGCAGCTCGACAGCGCCGAGGTGGCCTTCGCCGAGGTGACCGGGCTGCCCCGCGACACCGAGGTGGTGCTGCCCGACGCCCCGCCCGCGCCCCCCGAGCTCGACGGCGCCGTCGACATGGCCCTGGAGCGGCGCGCGGACGTGCAGTCCGCCGACCTCCAGACCGACATCGCGACCTTCACCCGCCGCGCCAAGCTGGCCGAGTGGGCCCCGACGGTCGACGCCCGCTTCACCTACAACTGGTCGGAGAACACCGGCTTCGTCGGCGAGAACGGCTTCTGGATGTTCGTCGTCCAGGCCGACTGGCTGCTCTGGGACGGCGGCCTGCGCATCGCCCAGGCCAAGGAAGAGGCCAGCAAGCAGCGCCAAGCCCAGCTCAACGCCCGCAAGGTGCGCGACACGGCCCAGCGCGAGGTGCGCGCCGCCTGGCTCCAGTACCGCCGCGCCGCCGAGGCCCTGGAGGCCACCGAGCGGGAGGTCGCCCTCGCCAGCGAGAACCTGCGCATGGCCGAGACGGCCCTGGCCGCGGGCTCGGCGACCTGGCTCGAGCTGGAGGACGCCCGGCTGGGGATGATCCGCGCCCAGCTCAGCCACCTCTCGGAGCGCAGCGCCCGGGACCTCGCCGCCATCCAGCTCCAGCTCGCGGTGGGCACCCTCTGAGGGAGGGGCACCTCCGCCCCGCGGCCCGCCGCCCGTCGCCCCCCGGCCTGCCCGGGGGTCGGCCACTTCAGGGCACGGCCCCCGTCGACGCGCTACGCTGGCGGCCTCCCGTCAGGCCCCCCGGGCCTTCCCCGCTCCCGGCCACATGTCGATGAGGTGGACCATCTCGAAGCTGACCGCCATCGCGGTGTTCGTGCTGGGCGGCGTCGCCTTCGCCGGCTCGCTCTTCGGCCGTGACAAGGACGAGGCCCCCGCTGCGGACGCCCCCGCCGCCGAGGCCCCCGCGGACCTGCCCCCGGCACCGCCGCCCGCCCCGGCCGCCCCGGCCCTGTTCCCCGACGGGCTGCCCGTGGCGATCCAGAAGACGCCCGAGGGCCTCGCCAACCTCTCGGCCCAGGGCTGCAACGCCTGCCACTGGCAGGCCCACGACGCCTGGCGCGACAGCCCCCACGCCGATGCCTGGTCCGACCCGGTCTTCGCCGAGGCCATCGAGCGGGTGGGCGGCAGCACCTCCTGCCGCTCCTGCCACCTGCCCCTGGCCAACCAGCACCCGCGCCTCGCGGCCGGCTACGTCGACGGCGACCTCGCCCGGCCGAGCATGCAGGACAACGCCCTGTGGGACCCGACCCTCATGGCCGAGGGCGTCACCTGCGCCACCTGCCATGTGCGCGAGGGCACGGTCGTCTCGACCCGCGCCGCGCCCGGTGCCCCCCACCCGGTCGCCGTGAGCGCCGAGCTGGGCGAGTCGTCCTTCTGCGCCACCTGCCACCAGCTCACCTGGCCCGGCGCCGAGACGCCCTTCTACGACACCTTCGGCGAGTGGAGCGCCAGCGCCTATGCCGAGGCCGGCGTGGGCTGCAAGGACTGCCACATGCCCATGGAGGCGGGGCCTGCCATCGCGACCCGCTACGCCGCCCGCCCGACCCACAGCTTCGTGGCCGACACCGCCCGGGCCCTGTCGCTGCTGCTGGAGCTGGGCGCGCCCGAGATCCAGCGCGGCACCGACATGACCGTGACGGTGCGCATCCAGAACACCGGCGCCGGCCACCACGTGCCCACCGGCTCGCCCTTCAAGCGCTACCGGGTCGAGGCCCTGCTGGTCGACAAGGAGGGCAAGACCCTCGCCCCCACGGGCTCCATCGAGCTGGGCCGCACGGTCTCGGCCGGCCCGCCCTGGGACATCCTCTCCGACAACCGGGTGCCGCCGGGCGGCGAGGTGTTGCTCCAGCACCAGTTCAACGTGTCGCAGCGGGTGCCCGCCCAGACCGCCGAGCTGGTGGTCCGGGTGGTCCACGCCTCGGCGGGCGAGCCCGCGCCGGTGCTCACCGAGCGCCGCCTCGCGGTTCCGGTGCTCTGAGCCCCCTCTCTTCCTGCGCCCCTTTTTGCCGAGGGCCCCATGATCCAGCACAGCGCCCGCACCCACCCCGGCCTCCGTCGCGAGAGCAACGAGGACGCCCACTACGCCGACCCCGCGGGGGGCATCTTCGTCGTCGCCGACGGGGTCGGGGGCCGTGCCGCGGGCGAGGTGGCGAGCCGCATCACCATCGACACCTTCCAGGACGCCCGGGACGAGCTGGGGGCGGCCCTCCAGGCCTACGCCCAGGTGCCCGAGTGGGACCAGCGCAACGCCGTGCTGGAGCTGCTCGACGCCATCTGCCAGCGGGCCAGCACCCGGGTCTATGAAGAGGCCGAGCTGCTGGGCCACCGGGGCATGACCACCACCCTGGTCGTCGCCCTCGTCGGCGGCGGCGCGGCCTTCCTCGCCCACGTGGGCGACTCGCGGGCCTACCTCGTGCGCGACGGCCTCATCCGCCAGCTCACCGAAGACCACTCGATGGTCAACGACCTCGTGCGCACGGGCCAGATGACCTGGGAAGAGGCCAAGCGCAGCCGCTACCGCAGCGTCATCACCCGCGCCGTCGGCCTCCACCCCCAGGTCCAGGCCGACCTCATGAGCGTCGAGATCCTGGCCGGCGACCGCCTCGTGCTCAGCAGCGACGGGCTCACCGACCCGGTCGACCTCGAGCACATCGAGGCCCTGGCCAGCCAGGACGACGTCCACACGGCCACGGCCAAGCTGGTCGAGGCGGCCCTCGACGCCGGCGGCCCCGACAACGTCACGGTCATCCTCGTCGATCCCGTCGCCACCCCCCAGAGCGAGGCGGCCCGGGCCCGCGCCCAGGTCATGGACGAGCTGTTCCTCTTCCAGGGGCTGCCCTTCCACGCGCGCCTGCGGGTGAGCCGCATCTGCCGCGAGGCCGCCTTTGCCGCCGGCGAGCCCCTCGTGCGCGAGGGGGGCACGGACGGGGCCATGTACGTCATCGTCCAGGGCGAGGTCATCGTCAGCCGCGACGGCCACGAGCTGGCCCGCCTCGGCCCCGGAGAGCACTTCGGTGAGCTCGGGCTGCTGGGCGACCGCCCCCGCACGGCCACGGTGCTCGGCGCCACCGCCGGCTCGGCCATCGTCGTCGACCGCACCGAGCTGCTCGAGTTCTGCCGCCGAGACCCAACCCTCGGGAACAGCCTGCTGTGGCGCCTTCTCAGCACCCTGGGCCACCGCCTGCACGAGTCCAACCGCCGCCTCGCCCACGCCGCCGGAGCACGCCAGCCGTGACTGCCACGCCCCCGCCCACCGTCCGCTGCTCGGTCAGCCCCGACGCCGACGATCTGTTCATGTTCCGCGCGCTGATGCTCGGCCTCATCGACACCGAGGGCCTCGCCTTCGACATCGGCACGGCCGACACCGAGCGCCTCAACCGGGACGCCGCCGGCCGCGACCCGGCCACGCTCCCCCACGTCTCGGCCATCAGCATCGCCTGGTACCCGGCCCTGGCGGCCGAGTGGCAGCTGCTGCCCCACGGCGGCAGCGTCGGCCGCGGCTATGGCCCGGTCGTGGTCGCCCCGACGCGCCTGTCGCTGGACGCGCTGCGGGGCCGCCGCATCGCCGTGCCCGGGCTCAGCACGACCGCCTACACGGTGCTCTCGCTGATGCTGGGCGGTGACTTCACGCCGGTGGTGGTGCCCATCGTGCCGCCCGAGCGCAGCTTCGAGGCGGTGGCCGAGGGCCTCGTCGACGCCGTGCTGCTCATCCACGAGGGGCGCCTCACCTTCCGCGAGCACGGCCTCCACCAGGTCTGTGACATCGGCGTCTGGTGGGAAGAGGAGACGGGGCTGCCCCTGCCGCTCGGCGGCAACGTCATCCGCCGCGACCTCGGGGCGGCGACCATCGCCCGGGCGAGCCGGGTGCTCAAGGCCAGCATCGCCCACGCCCTCGACGACCGGGAGGCCGCCATCGCCTGGCTGCTGGAGCGGGGCGGGCCCCTGGCCACCCCCGCGGCGGTCGACCACTACCTCTCCCTCTACGCCAACGCCGACACCCTCGACTACGGGGCGGACGGCCGCCGCGGCGTCGAGGAGCTGCTGCGCCGGGGCGCGGCGGCGGGCCTGCTGCCGGCGCTGCCGCACGGGGTCGACTGGGCCCCATGAGCCCGGGCCTGCTCCTGGCGCTCGGCCTCACCGCCCCCGCCCATGCCCACCCCGCCCTGCGCCGCCTCCAGTCCGCCGCGGCCGACCACGGGCTGGACTGCCGCACGGTGGGCACGGCCCTGGACTGTGTGCCGGCAGAGGCCGCGCCGGGGCTGCTCCCGGCCCGCATCGAGCTGCTCGACCAGCTCCACCGCTGGGACCGGGCCAGCGGCAGCGCCCGGGACGAGATCCTCGCCGGGTGGGTCGCCCGGCTGCCCACCGCGAGCGACTGGGCCCTGCCGGCGGACTTTGCCGCGGCGGCGCCCGGGCTCCGGCTGCGGCTGCGCCACCGGGCCGAGCGGGTGGGCCGCGCCGGGGACGTGCCGGGGCTGCCCATCGGGGACCACCTCGTGGCCGAGCTGTGGCATGCGGGCCCGACCGCCGATCGCCCCGTGCCCGGCGCCACCCTGGCCGCCTGGGGGGTGGAGCTGCCCACCGCGGCGCTCCAGGCCGCCCGCAACCAGGGCGCCCCCCTCGTGCCGCCGCGCCCGGAGGGGGCCGTGACGGTCGTGGGCGCCCCGCCGGACGGCCGGGCCGCCGACCTGCTGCCGGGTCTGGTGCTCTCGGCCTGGGAGGCGGGACCCGTGCTGGTGCTGGCGCGCACCCCGGGCGAGCTGGTGCTGGCCCCCCTGGCGAGCGCCGCCGGCCGCGAGACCCTGCTGCGCCTGGCCCAGCAGGCGCTGCCCACCGATCAGCTGCTCAGCCCCCAGCCCCTGCTCTGGCAGGAGCAGGGCTGGACCAGCTGGGAGCCGGCCCCGGGCGACCCCGATCACGACGACTGGCAGACCATCTTCGCCCACGAGGCCGCCGCGCTGGACGCGGCCACCCTCGGCCGCCTCGACCCGGCCCAGGGCTTCCACGGGGCCCTCTCGGCCGTGCTGCGCGCGGGGCGGCCCGGCACCATGGCCACCCTCGTGCCCGACTCCGCCACCGTGCCCGTGGCCGACTGGGTCGCGGTCAGCCACCCCGCCGGCGACCGCTACCTCGTCATCGACTGGGAGCGCGCCGCCCCCGTGCTGGCCCCCCACCTCGCCCCCCTCCCCGACCACCACCCGCCCCGCATGCAGGTGGTGCGCCCCCTCGACGCCGCCGCCTTCGCGGCCCTGGCGGCCCGGGCCCCCGGTCCCGTCCGCCCCATCCCCTGAGAGCCCGATGCTGCGATGGACCCCCGCCGGTGCCGTGTCGTCGCCGACCACCGTGCAGATGCGCCTCACCCGCCGCTACCCCGACCGGGTGCAGGCGGGCGCCCCCGAGCCCGAGCGCTGCCTCAGCCCCGCGGAGCTGCGCGCCAACATCCTGCACTTCACCGCCGGCATGCGCGGCCCGCGCCGCCAGCCCTGCACCCGCCTCGTCCTCAGCGGCCTCGGCCTGGGCCAGCGGGACGACCTGCCCGCGGCCCTCGATCTGGCCCGCGAGCAGGGCATCGAGACGGTGGTGGTCCACGCGAGCCCGGCCGATCTCGCCCCCGCCGGTGCGGGCCCCTCGCCCGTGGCCGCTCCCCAGTGGCGCGGGCGCATCGACGTGCTCGTGCGGCCCGCCGTCACCGGTGCGCCCGACGCCGCCCCCCAGCTCGCCCGGGCCCTCGCCGCCCGCACGGCCCCCCGGCGGGTGGTGGGGCTGCCCCTGCCGGTGGACGGGCAGCCGCTGCCGGCGGCGCTCGTGGCCGCCCTGATCGAAGGCCGGCCCGACGAGGTCGCCTTCACCCTGCCCTTCCCCACCCGGCCCGGGGCCCCCGTGCCCGCGCTGCCGGGCATCCGATCCGCGCTGGCCGCCGTCCAGCCGCGCCTCGCGGCCGCCGGGATCGCCACCACCCTCAAGGGGCTGCCTCCCTGCCTCGGGCCCGGGCTGGCCCTGCCGCGCCGGCGCACGGGCAACCGCTGGTACGTCGACGCCGACCACCAGGGCGACGCGGCGCTGCTCTTCCTGCCCGATGTGGTGCGCTTCCACAAGGGCGACCCGTGCCGCTTCTGCGTGCACGATGCCGACTGTGACGGCTACTTCGCCGCCTACCTGGACGGCCCCGAGGCCCCGGTGCTGCGCCCGGTCACCGGCGGCTGAGGCGCCCGCCCTTCAGCCCTCGAGCACCATCGCCACCCGGTCCGCGAGGGCCCGGGCCTGGCTGCGGTGGCGGGGGTCTTCGGCCTCGGCCCGCCGCAGGGCCGGGACCGCCTGGGAGGCCTCGCCCTGGAGCAGCAGGGCCTGGGCCCGGTACCAGTGGCGCTGGCGGGCCGCCTCGCTGCCGGCCGGCACCCGCTCCTCGAGCTCGTCCAAGACCTGGAGGGCCCGGCGGCCGTCCTTCGCGCAGACCAGGGCCGCCCCCTCGTAGACCACGAGGCGCAGATCGTCGGGACGGGCGTGCTGGAGGCCCTTGAGGCGACCGGCGGCGGTGCGGAAGTCGCCCCGCCCGAGGTCGGCCACGACGAGCTGGGCCTCGCTCGGGAGCTCGGAGAGGCGGCCGATGTCGGGGGGGGTCAGATCGGCGAGGGCCACCACCCCGTCGTGGCGCAGCGCTGCCGGCGCGTCTCCGCCCCGCTGGGTCCACCAGATGCCCGCGCCCACGGCCAGCACGACGAGCACCGGCACAAAGGCCCGCAGGGCCCCGGAGGAGGCCCGGGGCTCGGGCCGGGGCAGCTTGCGGGGCCCCTTCGTGGCGGGACGGGCGGACGGGGGCCGCTGCTGGCGCTCCCGCTCGGCGCGGGCGGCGTCGCGCATGACCTGCTCGAGGTCGACGGTGTCGGCGAGGGCGGCGTCGACCTTGCGGGCCTCCTCGGCGAGGTCGGAGCGGGTGACCTCGTGATCGACGGCGTCGAGGTTGCGCACGATGCTGTCCATGATGCGCAGGTCTTCGCGGCAGGCGGGGCACTCGCCGAGGTGCTTCTCGAGGGCCTCGCGCACCCGGGGGTTCACCCCCTCGGGGTAGAGCACCATGGCGACCGCGATGGGCGGCGGCAGGTGGCGGCCGCCGCTGGGGTGGGCGGGGCGCCCGTCCTGGAGCGACTCGATGGCCAGCCGGCCCGCGGCCATGAGCGACAGGGCCTTGGTCTGGTTTGCACTCGCCGGGGCCCGGCGCATGACGTCGGCGGCGATGCGGGCGGTGGTCTCGCGCCGCTGCTCTTCGTTGCCCATGCGGTTGCGGGCCCCGGGGCCCAGGGCGCCCAGCAGCGCCGGGTGGCCCAGCACCCGCTCGGCCCAGCTGCGGACCGCGTTGCGCACGGCGGTGGCGGCCGTGGCGTCGCCTCCCTTCCAGCGTTCGACCAGTGCGTCGTCCATCGAAGTCCTCCACCGCTTGGGATCACCCGCCGGGGCGGGCCCGTGACCCCCGTCCGCGCATCCACAACACGCGGGACCGCCCGAATGGCAGCCTGCCCCACCACATCGGCCCGGTGGGGGCGTGCAGATCGCTGTAGTCTTCCGGGTGTGTCAGCCGTGACATGCTACACACAGGGCGGCCGAGCCACCGAGTCCATGTCACCCGCAGCGCCGCGCTCAAGATCGGCGGCCCTGCGCTCGATAGCATGGCACGATCTGGAGAGGGGAACCGATGACGCAACGCCCGGGCGACGCGCGACGCTGGTCGATCCTGGTGATCGACGACGAGCCCCAGGTCTGCGAGGGCATCCAGTCGGTGCTCTCCCGCTCCGGCTACTTCGTCGAGGCCTACACCCACCCCCGCGCCGCGGTGCGGAGCATCGCCGCCAGCCACTTCGACCTCGCCCTCGTCGACTACCAGCTGCCCGGCATGCTGGGCGACCAGCTCATCCGCGAGATGCGCCAGATCCGCCCCGAGACGACCTTCGCCGCCATGACCGGCTACGGCAGCGCCGACGTGGCGAACCGCATGCTCGGCCAGGGCGCCGCCGCCTACTTCGAGAAGCCGATCCTCGACATCGCCGACTTCAGGCGGCGCATCCGCGACCTGCTCCAGAAGCGCGAAGAGACCGACCGGGTCACCCCCTTCCTCGACGACCAGGACCTGCTCACCCACCCCGCCTTCGACGGGCTCCTGGGCACGAGCCAGGCCATGCTGCGGCTCAAGCGCGACATCCTCTTCTTCGCCCCCTACGAGTCGAACGTGCTCATCCAGGGCGAGTCGGGCAGCGGCAAGGGCCAGGTCGCCAAGGCGATGCACGACGCGAGCAACCGCGCCCGGGGCCCCTTCACCCCCTACAACCTCACGACCACGACCTCGGACGTGATCGAGGGCATGCTCTTCGGCTCGGAGCGGGGCGCCTACTCCGGGGCCGAGCGGCGCCCGGGCATCTTCGAGGCCTCCAACGGGGGCACGGTCTTCCTCGACGAGATCGGCGACCTGCCGCTCCACCTCCAGCCCAAGCTGCTCACGGCGGTCCAGGACGGCATCGTCTTCCGGCTCGGCAACACCACACCCACCCGCTTCGACGCCCGGGTCATCGCCGCGACCCACGTCGACCTCGACCAGGCCGTCGACGACAAGAAGTTCCGCCAGGACCTCCTCTACCGGCTGAACAACGTCACGCTGCGGGTGCCGCCCCTGCGCGACCGCCTCGACGACGTGCCCTTGCTGGCCTGGCACGAGATCCATTCTGGATTTTGCAGGTGCTGAGATAGAACGAGCGCACCTTGACTTTCTCGGCTCGCCTTCATCTCTTTGATTTGATACCAGGAGTATACGGCAGCACAGAGG
>CAXQUZ010000186.1:0-5682 GCA_964226865.1 Myxococcota bacterium
TCCCTACACGACGCTCTTCCGATCTCGTGGGGACGCTGGGGTGCATTGCAGGCCCCGTGCCAGACGGGGGCAATGCGACGACAACGACCTGATGCAGGGAATCTTGGAGACATCCGGCCCCACAGAGGACGGGCCCACAGGGGCCAGCCTGTTCCGATGACGAACAGCACCGGCCCACTCCGGAACACGACACCACCCAGGTCGCGGGAACCGGCCGCTCCGGGCGCGGTCCGCATGTCAGCCAGATGTCAAGCGCTGGTCCGCTGCCCACCCCGGAGACCCCCATGCCCGCCCGTCCCGCCCTGCTGTGCCTGCTCTCGGCCTTCGCCCTGCCCGCCCGGGCCGCGCCCCCCCTCGCGGCCGCCGAGGCCCAGCTGCGCGCCCGCCGGCCCCTGGCCGCCAGCGCCGCCGCCCTCGCCGAGCTCCAGGAGGCCGCGAGCCCCCAGGCCGCCCGCGAGGCCCACCTCGTGCTGGCCCAGGCCCTCGACCAGCTCGACCTCCCCGAGGCCGCGCGGGTCCACCGCATCGAGGCCCTGGCCGGCCCCACCGACAGCCCCGCCGCCCGGCGCACGGCCGAGGCGGCCCTGGTCGGGCTGCTCGCCCGGGAGCTCGATGCCCTCGGCGGCGACCCGGCCCTCGCCGCCGCTGTGGCCACCCTGCCCCCCGACGCCCTCGCCCCGTCCCTCCAGCCGGCCGTGCTCACCCTCCAGGGCCTCGCCGCGCTCCAGGCCGGCGACGCGGGCGCCGCCGCGGCCGCCCTTGCCCTCGCCGACACCCCCCAGGCCGACCTCGCCCACGCCGTGCTCGCCCAGGCCCGGGGCGCCCCCCAGACCGCCGCCCGCCACCTGCTCCGGGCCCGGCGCCGGGCGGCCGATCCCCGCGCCCCGGCGCCGGCCCTGCACGATCTGGCGACCCTCGACCTCGCGCGGCTGATGCACGCCCACGGCCGCACCGACCACGCCAGCGCCCTGTACCTCTCGGTCCCGCCTGGGCGCCCGGACTGGGCCCGCGCCCGAGAGGAGCTGGCCTGGACCTGGCTGCTCGCCGGCGCGCCCGACCGGGCCCTGGGGGCGGCGCTGGCCCTCGAGGCCCCCCTCGCCGCGGCCGCCCTCGAGCCCGAGGCGGCCCTGGTGGCGGGCATCGTGCGCATCGAGGCCTGCCACTGGAAGGCGGCCGTCCGCGGCGCCGAGGCCCTGGTCTCACGCCTGGCGCCCGTGATCGACCAGCTCGAGACCTGGTCTGGGGCGGCCGATCCGACGGCGGCCTGGACGGATCCGGCGCTCCACCCGGGGCTGCGGGCGGCGGCCCACCGCGACGCGCTGCTGGCCACGGCCCTGGACCGCCGGGCGGCGATCGCGATCGAGCGAGCGCAGATCGCCCAGACGGCGGCCCGGCGCTGGCGCGAGACGGTCGGCGCCGTGCTGGAGGCGGAGCTGGCCGCCGAGCAGGCCCGGGTCGAGGCGGTGGCCCGCGACCGCAGCGCCCGGGTGCTGGCACAGGAGCGGGCGCGCCTGGTGCGCGTCGTCGACGACGCCCAGGTGTTGGCCTTCGAGGCCACCGACGGCGCCCGGCGGGCCCTCGAGGCCCAGGCCCGCACGGGCGCGGCCGCCCCGCCGGCGCAGGCCCCCGACGCGGTCTTCACCGCCGCGCCGACGGTGGTGGCCTGGCCCTGGAACGGCGAGTTCTGGGAGGACGAGCTGGACGGCTACCGGGTCTCGCTCGTCTCGGCCTGCGGCGCCGCGGGCTGATGCCGGGTCCCGAGACCGGAGAGGGCCCCCGGAGACGCATGGTCTCCGGGGGCCCTGACGTGCGAGACGTGGGGCTTACCAGCCGCCGCCGTCGTCGCCACAGCCGCCGCGGCCACCGCCGCCGCCGCCGCCGCCGTAGCCGCCGCGACCACCGCCGCCGCCGCCACCGGAGCCGCCGCGACCACCGCCGCCGCCGCCGTAGCCGCCACGGCCACCACGACCGCCGCCGCCGCCACCGAAGCCGCCGCGACGACCGCCGCCGCCACCGCCGCGCTCACGCTCACGGGCCACGTTGACCTTGATCGGTCGGCCACCGAGCTCCTGACCGTCCATCCCGTCGATGGCGGCCTGGGCCTGCTCGGCGTCGGCGAAGGTCACGAAGCCGAAGCCGCGGGAGCGGCCGGTGTCGCGATCAGTGATGACCTTGCAGTCGGTGATCTCACCGAAGGAGGCGAAAGCGTCCTGAAGACCGTTGTCATCAACGGCCCAGGGAAGACCACCCACAAAGAGCCTGTTGCTCATCGTCGCTGTACTCAACTCGGCCCCGGCGAGTCCAGGGCCACACGTAGGGGTCGGGCAGGAGGCCCGACGCTCGATGGCACCCGAGTGGCGCCGTTGTCAGGGGGGAGCATGAAGAGCTGAAGCTGCGCCTGCCGGGGGGGCGGGCGGCTTCGAGAAGCAGCCGGGAGCCCCAGACGTCACATGCCGGAGGACCCAGCCCTCCCTGACGCCCTCAGGGTAATGCAGCGTGCACGGGGCCGGGGGAACTTTCGACATTTTCGACAAGCCGCGCCAGGACGGTCACCGGGCCGACACATCGAGCGGCGCCTGGGCCGCCCGTCTCTGTCACGAGACCTGGACCCGTCCCGGCACCCCGTCCGACCGGTCGGGGGCCTCGCCCAGGTGGCGCTGGAGCGCGGCCTCGAGACGCTCCATGTTCACGGGCTTCGAGAGGAATCCGTCCATGCCCGCGGCCGCACAGACGGCCCGGTTCTCAGCGGAGGGGCTGGCCGTCACCGCCACAATGGGGGACCGGAAGCCGCGACGACGCAGCTCGATCGTGGCGCTGATGCCGTCCATCACGGGCATCTGGCAGTCCATGAGCACGAGCCGGGGGCACTGGTGGGCCACCGCCTCGAGGGCGAGGTGGCCGTTCTCGACCCGCCGCCAGGCGACCCCGAGCGCGTCGAGCATCAGCCCCATGAGCTGGGCGTTGGTGGGGTTGTCTTCGACCACCAGCACCCCGCCCTGGAGCTGGACGGCGACCCGATCGGTGGGCTCCTCCTCCTCGCGCACCGCCTCGGCGATCAGCGGCAGCACGACCCGGAAGCTGGCGCCGGCGCCCGGGAGGTTCACGGCGGCGATCGTGCCCCCCATGGCGTCGACCAGGCCCTTGGCGATCGTGAGGCCCAGGCCCGAGCCCCCGTGGCGGGGCAGCCGCCCCTCGGCGCCCTGCTGGAAGGGCGCGAAGAGCTGATCGAGGGCGCCGGCGTCGATGCCGGGGCCCGAGTCGTCGACCTCGACCCGCAGCCCTGCCCCCTCGGGGGCCAGCCGCAGCCGGACCGCACCCTGCTCGGTGAAGCGGGTCGCGTTGTCGAGCAGCACCCAGAGCACCTGGCGGAAGCGCTGCTCGTCGCCCCGCACCTCGTCGGGCACCCCGGGGGCGCGCTCCAGCGCCAGCTCGAGGCCCTGGGCGGCCACCCGCTCCCGGGCCATGCCGAGGAGGTCGGCCGCCGCGTCGGTGGGCGAGAAGACCGTCGAGACGAGCCGCAGCCCGCCCGACTGGATGCGCGAGACCTCGAGAACGTTGTCGAGCAAGGTCAACAGCCGCTCACCGGAGCCCTGGATGGTCTGGACCAGCCCGCGGTCGGCCGGCCCGAGCGGCGACCGGGCGAGCACCTGGGCGCTGCCCAGCACCCCGTTGAGGGGGGTGCGGATCTCGTGGCTCATGGTGGCGAGGAACCGGGACTTGAGCCCGTCGGCCGAGCGGGCGGCGAGCTCGGCCTCGCGCCGCAGGGCCACCTCGCGCTCGAGTCGGGCGACGCTCTGGGCGAGGCGCAGCTCGGCGAGGCGCTGGTCGCGGGCGAAGAGGGCCACGTAGCCCCCGAGGGCGAGGCCTGCCCCGCTCACATCGACCAGCACGTCGAGGCTGTGGTGGACGGCGACGGGCACGAGGCCCATGCCGTCGGCGAGCACGATGCCGAGCACCCCACAGAAGAGCAGCCCGGTCGCCAGGGCGGCCCGCAGCCCGCCCAGGATGAACACGAAGAGCCCCACCACCACGGGCACCCAGGCCATCGCCGAGGTGTCGGCCCCCCCCGCCCACCAGACCCCCGAGAGCAGCGAGAGGCCCGCGACCGCCGACACCATCACCGAGGCCACGGCCACCCGGCCAGTGGCCAGCACCCGGCGGACCGCCACCAGCACCACCGCCGCCACCACCATGCTCGCGGCACTCTCGACGCGCCCGAAGAGCAGGTCGACCGCAGCCACGAGGAAGAGGCTCACGAAGCCCACCAGGCCCAGGGCCGAGAGCAGCCGCACCCGGCGGAGGGTCTCGAGCCCCCAGACCTCGACCTTCAGCCCGGCATCGGCCCACCGGTCGAGCCAGTGGAAGGTGTCTGCGGCCACGGTTCGCCAGCCCATCGCCTCGTTCCTCACTCGGTGCACCCGCGAGAGGGCATCGACCTCTCGTGGCCCAGCCTAAGCGGAACCGGCCCAGGGATTCCATAGCGCAGACCTGCCAGTTGGCCGATTTCCCCCCCGTCCTCCCCGAGCGGACGAAACGGGGTCTGCCGAATTCCCTTCTGTGTAACCCCTTGCAACAAGTCCAGAACCTTCATGGCCAAGCCACTCCCGCCGTGCCTGCCCCCCCCCGGACCCACCGCCCCGCCGTCACCCCGGGCGACACCGGGCCCGCGATGCGCCCTGGCGCGCCAGCGCACGTGACATCGTGCTGCCATGGTTCCCGGCATGGCCCCGCGCGACGATCTTCAGGTGACACCGCGCGGGAGCACCGATGGGCCGCAGCCACCAGTCTCGATCGCCACAGCAGCAGCCCCCTGCGGCGGCCCCCGGGGCCCTGTCCACGGCAGCCGACCGCCGGAGCAACGCCGCGGCCGCCGACGCACTGGCCGCCCGGGGGCCGGACGGGGTCCACGTGGTCGCCCCCGGCGACACCCTCTGGGGCATCGCGGCCCAGCACCTCGGCGACGGCTCCCGGTGGGAGGAGCTGGCGGCAGACAACCAGATCATCGACCCCCAGGTCATCCTCCCCGGCCAGCGCATCCAGCTGCCCGCCGGCCCCGCCGGCCCCACAGCCGCCGGACCCACCACCTCCGGCCCCGCAGCCACCGGCCCCACCACCGCCGGCCCCACCACGGCCCCGCCCCTCGCGACCCAGCCCCTGGGCGCCGCGCCCAGCCCCGCCCAGCAAGACCTCCAGGCCCGAGAGACGTCGACGGGCGGCGGCGTCTGGTCTCGGCTGCGCGGCGCCGTGGCCCGGGCGGTCTCGGCGGTGAGCGGCGCGCTCCGGCGGCTCTTCGGGGGCACGGGCCCGGCACCCACGGGGCCCGAGACCCGCCCCGGCCGGGACACCCCCACGGCGCCGGCCACCGACAGCGGCCCCACCCTCGACCCCGGGCCCGAGACCGGGCCCGAGACCGGGCCCGCGACCGGGCCCGAGGCCCCCGCCCCGGTCGTCCACACGGTCTACCCGGGCGACAACCTCTGGGGCATCGCCCAGCAGTACCTCGGGGACGGGGGCCGCTGGCGCGAGATTGCCGACGCCAACGGCCTCGACAACCCCAGCCTGCTCACGGTCGGCCCGCAGCTGGTCATCCCCGGCGCCGACACCGCAGGCCCCCCCCCCGGCCCCACCACCGGACCCCCCCCCGCGCCCACCGGCCCCGTCGCCGTCGACCCGGGCGGCGAG
>CAXQUZ010000187.1:0-4384 GCA_964226865.1 Myxococcota bacterium
CTTCTCAGATGCCGCGCCGCTGCTGCTTCTCGACAAGTCGGACGGCGGCTACCGCGCCTTCAAGGGCTCGGGGTCCTGTCTGGTGGAGGGCCTCGGGGGGCCGACGCCGGCGCTGGTCTCCGTGCTCGCGGGGGTCGGCATGCTCGCCGCGGCGGCGCTGGCGCTGGGGGCCGTCGGGCGGCTGGCGGCATTTCTGGCCCTCCAGAGCTTCCTCGCCCTGGCCTGGATCAACCCCCACACCGGCGGCAGCTACGACCACCTCATCACCAACGGCCTCTGGCTGCTGGTGCTCGCCGAGAGCGATCGCAGCCTCTCCCTGCGCGCCCGGTGGCGCACGGGCCGCTGGGTCGACCCCACCCCCGTGCCCGCCTGGCCCCGCTACCTGATGGTGGGGCAGCTGGCCGTGATGTACACCTCGACGGGGCTCCAGAAGCTGTCCTCCCACTGGATCCCCACCGGCGACCTCTCCGCGCTCTTCTACATCCTCCAGCAGCCGAGCTGGCGCCGCGTCTCCGTGCCCGGGCTGGGCTGGCTCTACCCCCTGACCCAGCTCGCCACCCTGCTGAGCTGGCTCTTCGAGGTGGGGGGCTGGCTCTTCGTGCTCGCGCTCTGGTTCCGCCACACCCGCACCCGGGGCGGCCGCCTCCGGTCGCTGTGCAACCGCATCGACCTGCGGTGGTGGCTGGCCCTCTTCGGGCTGCTGCTCCACACGGGCATCCACCTGAGCATGGACGTGGGGCCCTTCAGCTTCGCGGCGCTCTCGCTGTACTGGGCCCTGGCCCACCCTGACGAGCTCGCGGCCTGGTGGCGCCGCCGGGCGGGGAGGGCTCCCGCCTCAGGATGACGGCGGGGCGGCGATGCGGCGCGCGGCGAGCCCGAGCAGCCCCCAGCCGGCCATCAGCGACAGTCCACCGAGCGGGGTGATGGCGCCGAGAACGCCCGTGTCGGTGAGCACCAGGGCGAAGAGGCTGCCGCTGAAGAGCCCCGTGCCGACCAGGAAGGCCACGGCGGCCCGGTCGAGTCCCGTCACGGCGTGTTTCGTCCGGAGCAGCCCGATCACCAGCAGGGGAGCCGCGTGATACATCGCATAGCGAGCGGCGGTGGCCCAGACCTCGGCGCGGTGGGGGGGCACCCGTCCCTCGAGCGCGTGGGCCCCGAACGCCCCGGCCGCGACGCCGATCAGCCCCAGCACGCAGCCCGCCTGCAGCCAGCGGCTGGCCATCTTCGTCGCGTCTTGCATGCTGTCCTCGGTCGCTGTGGCGGGGGGCTCCGCGCCGTGTCTCTTGCCCACCCGATTGCTCCACTGGAGGACCGATGTCCAGCGAATCCGCGCCCGTGCCGCCCCCCGAGGTCGCCTTCCTCCGGATGCAAGACAGCCTGTTGGCCCTCCAGGGCGAGCTGGTCGCGGCGGCCGAGCGACTCTCCGACCCCCGTGCCGACGACGCCGACTTTGCGGCCCTGGCCGACCTGCGGTCCCGCCGGGATGCCCTGCTGCTCGCCTGGGCCCGGGCGGGCCTCGCGGTGCTCGTCTCGGGCGGCCAGCTCCAGGTCATCGGTGCCCCGTCTCCCGCTCCCGCTCCGTCTCCGGCTCCGGCGCCGTCCCCCGCGCCCCGGGTGGCCCCCGCGCCGGCGCCCCGGCCCGCCCCTGCCCCGCCTCCGGCCCCGGCGGCGCCGCCCGCCGACCTCCGCCAGATCCAGGCTCTCGCGGCCCGGGGCGTGGCCCCGACCTGGGCCCGCGCCGTCCAGACCGCCCCTGCCGATCCCAGCCCCGCCGAGCTGTCGCTCCAGACCGAGCTCGACGCCGTGGCCATGGCCAGCGGCCGCCCCGACACCGAGCGCGAGCTCGCCCGCCTCACGACCGCCGTGGGCCAGATCCTCTCGGGCGCCTGGGACGCTGCGCCCCGCGACGCCCAGCGGGCCTTCGTGGGCAACATCGTGGCCCGGGCCCGCCACCTCCAAGACGAGCGCGATCTCAGCGACTGGGGCGACGACGAGGCGGCCCAGCTCGACCGGGTCTTCTCGACCTTCACGGGCTTCTCGAAGCGGGCCCGCCCGGGCTTCGTCTTCGGGCTGATGCGCGACCACCACCCCCAGGGCGCGACCTGGGACGACGACGCCCGCGAGTGGTGGGGCCAGCTCACGGGCCTCATTGGGCCGACCAAGGAAGCCATCAACCCCGAGAAGGCGCTCAGCGCCCTCGAGGCCCTCACCCCGGCAGACGAGGCCGAGGTCGCGGCGGTCGACGAGGACGCGGTGGTTGCGGCCCTCGACGCCATCCTCGACTCGGAGGTGGGCATCGACGACCCCCGGCTGGTGCGCCTCGCCATGGTCCACATGGACGTGCTGCGGCGCCATGCCCGCTACAAGCGGCTGCGCAAGGCCGTGCGCCAGGCCCAGCTCGACGACGAGTCCAGCGACGCGGAGCTCTCCAGCCGCGCCGCCCTGCCCGCCGACTGGCCCCACTGGAGCCAGGTGCGGGGCAAGGCCGCGGCCATCATCGGCGGCGATCTGCGCGCCGACGCCCGCGACCGCATCCAGGAGGCCTTCGGCCTCGGCTCGCTCGAGTGGCACACCACCGACCACGGCCGCAACATCCAGCGGGTGGCGAACGCGGTGGCGGGCGGCTCGGTCGAGCTGGTGATCATCCTGCGGCGCTTCATCGGCCACGATGTCGACCGCATCGTCATTCCCGCGTGTCGCGACGCGGGTGTGCCCTGGGTCAGCGTCGACCGCGGCTACGGCATCTCCCAGATCCGCCAGGCCCTCGAGCGCTTCCTCGACGGCCAGTCCTCCTGAGGCCCCGGGGCCCGGCCTTCAGGGCAGGAAGCCCCCGAGCAGCAAGAAGACCCGGCCCGTGCCGCCGAAGCCCGGCGCGCCGATGACCACGTCGTCGTAGCCGTCGGTGTTGGTGTCGATGCCCCCGGCGAGGGCGGCACCCAGCTCTCCGCCGGCCTCGAGGCCGTGCACCCGGGCGAGCGGGTCCATGGGCGCGCCCGGGGCGGGCGGGCCGGCAAAGACCGTCACCCGGCCGGCGTCCACGAGGCCGTCGGGATCGGCGAAGGGCGCGCCCACGAGCAGCTCGGCGAAGCCGTCGCCGTTGAGGTCGCCGGCGGCCAAGACGGCCGCGCCGAAGCGGTCGTCGGCGGCGTCACCCGTCTCGGTCACGTCGGTCAGCGACGCGTCGACGACCGGGTCCCAGTGGCTCAGCTCGGCGTCGCTGCGGCCGAGGAGGATGTGGACCGCGCCGGTGCCACCCTCGCCGGGCGCACCGATGATGAGGTCGTCGTAGCCGTCCTGGTCGAGGTCGTGGCGGGCGCTCAGGCTGGCCCCGAGCTCGTCGCCCTCGGCGAGCCCAGTGACGGTGAGGGTGGCCTCGGTGTCGAAGTAGTCGGCGATGAAGGGGTAGTCGGTCAGCAGGTAGACGGCGCCCGTGGTGGCCTGGCCCGGCGCGCCCACGGCGATGTCGAGCTGGCCGTCGCCGTTGAAGTCGAAGCCGGCGTCGGCGGCGGCCCCGGCCCGGTCGCTCGGGTTGCGGCCGAAGAGCTTGTCGTCGGCAGCGGTGTGGGGGGTGGAGCCGGACGCCCAGGCGGCGAGCACGTCGACCGTGCCGTCGAGGTCGCTGTCGACGCAGCGGCCGACGCCCTCGGGGCAGGCATGGAACACGAAGATGCCGCCCCGGCGCCCTTCGTAGCTCTCGACAGCCCCGTCCATGGCCACGAGCAGGTCGGGGTAGCCGTCGCCGCTGAGGTCGCCGGTGGGCACGAGGGCCGAGGCGAGGCGGGCGTAGCGGGCCGGCGGGTAGATGGTGATGCCCCCGGTGGCGCCGTCGAGGGTGGTGCCGCTGAGCTGGGCGGCGTCGAGGATGTGGACGACGCCGCCCCCCAGCTCGTGGTCGAGGGAGGTGGGCGCCGCGAGCCCGAGCTCGGGCAGCCCGTCGGCGTTCAGATCGCCCAGGCTGGCCACGGTGCCGCCGTACCAGGAGTCCTTCTTCGTGTAGACCGAGGTGCGGTTGCGCCAGCCCGTGCCCACGGCGGTGTGGACGTCGACCGTGCCGCGGGTGGTGGTGGCGTCGAGCTCGGTGAGGGTCGCGCAGCCGGAGCGGATGGCGGTGCAGGTGCCGACGGGGGCGCCGACCAGCAGCTCGTCCAGCCCGTTGCCGTCGACGTCGGGCACGGTGGCCAGGGCGGCCCCGAGCCGGGCGCCGCTGGTGCTCGAGACCCAGGCCACGTCGGCGTCGCTGTCGAGGTAGAGGTCGCCGAAGATGGTGCAGTGGGTGTCGTCGCCGTCGCAGTCCTGGTAGTTGCTGTCGTCGCAGACCTCGCTGCCGTCAGGGTTGACCAGGGGGTCGATGTCGTCGCAGTCGCCGTTGGTCTGGAGCCAGCCG
>CAXQUZ010000188.1:0-7981 GCA_964226865.1 Myxococcota bacterium
CGGGGCCCGGGACGCGGCCCGGGGCGGAGCAGCGCGGGGGCTGCGGCCCGGCTTGGCCCCCCGGTCGGCGGCGGGCCGGCCCGTCGGGCGCGCAGGGGCGGCCGGGGCCCCGTCGGGGGGCGCGAGGTCGGGCCGCACGGGCAGCTTGCCCAGCAGGGGCCGGGGGCCGGAGCTGCCGCCGAACTCGCCCGAGAGGGTGCGCCGGGTGACGGCGGGGTTCGTGGCCCGGCCGGACTCGGAGCGGGGCGCCGGCGGCGGGGCGGGCGCCGGGCGCGGCGGCGGACGAGGCGGCGGCGCCGGGGCGGGGGCCGGAGAGGGCGCCGGGGGCAGGTTGCGGAAGCGGGCGATGGGGTCGGCCGCCGCCGCGGGCTTCTTCTTGCCCTTGGGCGCCTTGGGCCGCAGGTGGGGGGCGGGCTGGCGTCGCTTGTCGCCGAGCTTGAGGCCCACGGGGCCGAGGCCGATGGGCTTGGACTCGCGCTTGCGGCCGTCCGGATCCCAGGGGTCGTTGGCGCCGAGGCGCTTGAAGAGGCGGTCGCTGAAGCAGACGTTGGGCCGCTCCCAGCTGCGCCCGCCCACCCGGCGGAGGGTGCGCTCCCCGATGCGCCGCCGCTCGGCGAGCTGGTCGCCCCGCACGAGCTCGCGCACGCGGGTCTGGTCCGGCGCGGCCGGGGCGGGGGAGGCGGGAGCCGGGGAGGCCGGAGCCGGGGCAGCAAGATCCGGGGCCGCGGGCGCCGCCGCAGCCGGGGGGACCGGCACTGCGGGGCGGGGCGGCAGGGGCTCCGGGTCGCTCCCGAAGCCGAGGTCGACCAGGGGCAGCGCCCGGGCAGGCGGCGGCACCGCGGCGGGCCCCCCGTCGGCCGGCGGGGCGGCACGGTCGGGGGAGGCGGCGCGGTCGGGGGAGGCCGCGCCCACAGGGAGATCGTCGTCGGGTCCGCTCATGCCGAGACCCTACCACCCCCGCCCCGGGGCAGGACCCGCAGCTCGACCGCGGCGTCATCGGCGAGATACCGAGCGGCCACGGCCTGGACCGCGTCGGCCCCCACCGTGAGGGGCTGGCGGAGGCGCGCGCGCCAGTCGAGGCCCTCGCCCCGGTAGAGCTGGCCCCCGGCGAGCTGGTCGGCCCGGGCCGTCGCCCGCTGGGTGGCGGCCATGGCGGCGGCCACGAGGCCCTGCTGGACCCGGGCGAGCTCGTCGGCGGGCACGGGCGCCGCGGCGAGCTCCCGGACCACCGTGCGCATCAGGCCCAGGGCCCGGCCCGCCTCGCCCGCCTCGGTGCCGGCCGCGCAGAACAGTGCCCCGCCGCCGAGGCCTCC
Source organism: Myxococcota bacterium (assembly GCA_964226865.1). Taxonomy (GTDB): domain Bacteria; phylum Myxococcota_A; class UBA796; order UBA796; family UBA2385; genus CAXQUZ01. The sequence goes on from CAXQUZ010000188.1 coordinate 1,314, forward strand.
CTCCAGGCTCGAGCCCACGTCATAGGCCAGCCCGGCGTCCTCGCGCACCCGCTGGAAGAGCCGCCCGCCGACCCCGGCGCTGCCGCCGAGGATGCCGTCGAGCACGAGGGCGGGGGCCCAGTCCTCCTGGTCCCGACCGGGGGCCCGCCATCCGAGAACAACCTGTGCGGGGGCATCCTCGCGATCCAGATGCCGCACACTGCGCCCGGCCCGGGCCCGGCCCGTGGGGGGCTGGAGGGGCACGGCGGCGCCCGGCAGGAGGCCGTCGAGCAGCGCACAGAGCGAGGCCTCGACCGCGTCGGGGTCGACCCGGCCCACGACGCCGATGCACAGGTTGGCCCCCGTCACGATGCGCCGGTGCAGCGCCCGCAGCCGGCCGGGGCTGAGGCGCCGGAGGCTGGCGCGGGTGCCGCTGTCGGGGCGGCCCCAGGGGTGGCCCGGGAAGAGCCGCGCCCAGGCCAGCTCCCAGGCCAGGGCCTCCGGGTCGTCCTCGATGAGGTCGCGGCCCTCGAGCAGATCCCGCTGGGCCCGCTCGACCTCGTCGGCGGCGAAGTGGGGGCTGAAGAGCAGATCCCCGACCAGCGAGAGGCCCTGGCCCGGCCCCCAGACCTGGTCGCGCGGGAAGCTGGCCTGGATGCCGAAGGAGTTCCGGGCCGACCAGGCCGCCACGGTGCCCGCCTGGATCTCGACCGCGCCCGCAAAGGCCAGGGCGTCGCGTCCGCCGGCCCCGCGCTCGACCACCTCGGACCAGGCCACCCCCGCGCCCGGCAGGTCGGCCGGACCGGCCAGGCTGCCGCCGCGGCCCATCACCGAGATGCCGACCAGCTCGTCCGTCTCACAGGGCTCCACCAGCACCCGGACCCCGCCCGGCCCGACGAAGAGCCGGGGACCGGGGCGCCGCCGGGCCCGAGGGGGCCGCGCCGGGGGCTGCCAGGCCGCGGCGAGGGCCGCCGCGTCGAGCTCCTCGGCCGGCCCGAGGGCCACCACACAGGCCCGGGCCGGGTCGAGCCACCGGTCCGCCGCGGCGCGCAGGGCCGGCCCGTCCACCGCCTCCAACGCATCGAGGTAGGCCTGCTCCCCCTCGGGGCCCCCGTGGTGGAGCTGGTACCAGCCCAGCCGGTTGGCGCGGCCGGCGACGGTCTCGCGCTCGTGCAGCCGCTCGGCCCGCACCAGCGCCCGGGCCCGCTCCCGGGCCGCCGCGGGGATGCCCGTCGCCCGCACCTCGGCCAGCACCCGGGCCACCCCGGCCAGGGCCGTCGCCATCTCTCCGGGGCGCACCGACAGCGACAGCACCACCGCGCCCCCCTGGACCTCCATCTCGACCGCCGCGGTGCAGCCGTGGATGGCGTCGAGCTCCTGGCGGAGGTGGGCCGTCAGCAGCCCGGCCGCCCCCACCCCCAGGGCCACCCCGACGAGATCCAGGGCCGGCACCTCGGGCGCCGTGGGGCCCCCGACCGGGAAGGCCACCTCGAGCCGCAGGTCCTTGAAGGGGGCGGGCACGAGGTGGATCCCCCGGTCCACGGGCAGCACCGCCGGCGGGGGCGGCGCGAGGGGGGGCAGGGCCGGTCCCTCGGCGCCGGGCAGGGTCGCGATCCGGGCGCAGAGCTCCGCCATCGACACGGGGCCGGCGACCACGAGCACGGCCCGCTCGGGACGGTAGTGGCCGCGGTGGAAGGCCCGCAGGGCGTCGGCGTCGATGCCCGAGACGGAGTCGACCGTGCCCAGCACCGAGCGCCCATAGGCGTGGTCGCCGTAGAGCCGCGCGCGCAGGGCATCAGCGAGCACCTGGGCCGGGTCGTCCGCACAGCCGCGGATCTCCTCGAGCACGATGGGACGCTCGCTCGCGAGGTCCTCGTCCCGGAGCCAGGGCCGGAAGACGAGGTCCCAGAGCAGGGCCAGCCCCTCGTGCACCCGCTCGGCGGGCAGGGTCAGGTGGAAGGCGGTCTGCTCCACGCTGGTCCAGGCGTTGAGATCGGCGCCGATGGCCTCGGCATCGGCCATGATGGCGGCCCCGTCCCGGTCGCCCGCGCCCCTGAAGACGAGGTGCTCGAGGAGGTGGGCCGCGCCGTGCAGCCCGGGCGACTCGGCGACCGCGCCCACCGGCAGCCAGATCTGGAGCGCCACCACGGGCACGGGCCCCCAGGGCTCGGCCACCACGAGGGGCCCCCCAGGGATGCGCTGGACCACGCGCCCGCCAGCGGCAGGCTCCGCCGGGCGGCTGTCGACCTTCTCTGCGTCCACCGGGACCTCCGTCTCGCCCGCGTCCGCGCAGGCCGCCGAGGGCTATCCCACCCCGGCGCCCCCCGGGGACCGGCCCCGTCGGCTACAGCCCCTCGGTCCTGCCGAGCCCCGTCCCGCCGTGCCAGCCGAGGCCGCCGTGTCGTCCCCTTCCCTGCGCCGCCCGCCCGCCTGGTCGGCCTACCTGCACTGGCCCTGGTGCCGCAGCCGCTGCGCCTACTGCGCCTTCAACGTGTCGACGGCGGCCCCCGAGGCCGAGCGCTGGCTCGCGGGCATCGCCGCCGGCTGGGCGGTCGCACAGCCCCACTTCCCCGGCCGGGCCACGGCGGTCTACCTCGGCGGCGGCACCCCCTCCTTGGCCGCGCCGGCCACGGTCGCCCGCGCCCTCTCGCTCATCCCCCACGACGCCGACGCCGAGTGCACCCTCGAGGCCAACCCGGGCACCGTCGACCTCGACGGCCTCGCCCGCCTGCGGGACGCCGGCATCAACCGCCTCAGCATCGGCGTCCAGACCTTCGATCCGGCCCACGCCCGGCGCCTCTCCCGGGGCCACACGGTCAAGGCGGCCCACCGGCTGCTGGCCGACGTCCACACCGTCGGCTTCGCGAGCTGGTCCGCCGACCTCATCTTCTCCCTGCCCGGCCAGACCCTCGACGAGCTCGCCGCCGACCTCGCGACCCTGCTCGCCCACGCGCCGCCCCACGTCAGCATCTACAGCCTGAGCTACGAGCCGGGCACCCCCCTGCGCCGGGCCCTGGACGCCGGCCGCCTCGTGCCCGTCGAAGACGAGCTCTGGGCCGACCAGGATGCCCTCGTGGTCGACACCCTCGAGAGCGCGGGCCTCGAGCGCTACGAGGTCAGCAACTTTGCCCGCCCCGGCCACCGGGGCCGCCACAACGAGCGGGTCTGGCGGGGGGCGCACTACCTGGGCCTGGGCCCGGGCGCCCACGGCTTCCGCCCCGACGGCCGGCGCACCCTCGGGGCCGCCGCCCTCGCCGACTGGCTGGCAGAGCCCGCGGGCGCCACCGAGTCCCCCGATCCGGAGGCCGCCGCGATCGACCTCGTGCTCTCGACCCTCCGCCACGTCGACGGGCTCCCCCTCGCGCTGCTCGCGGCGCGCTGCGGGGCCACGGTCGACCGGGAGCGCCTCGGGCCCCTCTGCGACCGGGGGCTGCTCCACGCGCGCGAGGGAGACCGCGGCCCCCACCTCGTGCTCGACCGGTCGGCCTTCCCGATCGCCGACGCCGTCGTGGCACGGGTCTGTGACGCCGTGCGCCAGGGGACCAACCCCGCAGGGGGCGAGAGCGCCCGCCAACGCGACCACTCTTGACAATCGCACACGCCATCAGCGAAAACCCCGGGGCTTTGCTCGCCGGCAGCGGTGCGCCCACCGTCGCCCCCTGGCTTGCCCTGTCCCGCCACGACACGAGAGCCCGCCGTGCCCCACGACGATCCCCAGTCCAGCGACGCCGCCGGCTTCTCGCTCGACATCGGCGACGACCTGCTGGCCGAGGCCCTGGCGGCCGTCGAGCGCCGGGAGGACGAGGCCCGGAGCCGCAAGCGCGCGGCCGATCCCGCCGAGATGGAAGGCTTCGCCGCCGACCTTGAGCTGGAGCTGGACGCGGAGGCGGCGCCGGAAGACACGGCGGTCGAGCTGTCCTTCGACGAGGACGGGGACGACGGCGCCGACCCCGCGGAGGACGGCGAGGCCGCCGACACCGACGCCGGCCCCGAGGGACTCCAGGGCGCGCTGATGCGCGAGGTCACCCGGCTCCAGGCCCGGGTCGCCGCGCTGACCAACGAGCGCGAGGACGCCCTCGACCGGGCCGCGGCCCTCGAAGAAGAGGCCCTCGCCCTGCGCACCCGCGCCGAGGAGCAGGAGGCCGCGCACGACGAGGCCCAGCTCCTGCTGCGCAAGTACAAGGCGGCCCGCCGCAAGCAGAAAGAGGACGCCCGCAAGCTCGAGGCCGCCCTCAGCCGCTCTCGCGAGCGCGCCAGCCGGGCCGAAGAGCGGGCCGACACCGCCGAGCTTGCCCGGGACGAGGCGAGCCGCTCGCTCAGAGAGGCCCTGGCCCGCCTGACCCAGTCCGAGGCCGCCCTCGACCGGGCCCACGACCGCCGCCGGCGCGAGCTGGACGACCAGCGCCGCATGCTCAGCGAGAAGGCCTGGCGGGCCGTGCTGCCCGTGCTCGACAACCTCCAGCTCGCCCTCGACCACGCCGGGGCCGACCCCGACCAGGTCATCGCCGGGGTGCGCATGGTCGAGCGCCAGTTCGCCGGCACCCTCCAGAGCCAGGGCATCGCGCCCGTGGAGGCGGCCCCCGGGGTGGCCTTCGACCCCAAGCTGCACGAGGCCGTCGAGCGCAGCGAGACCGATGCCCACCCCCCAGACACCGTCGTGGCCGTGCTTCAGGCCGGCTACCTGCTGGGCGGTCGGCTGCTGCGGCCCGCCCGGGTCAGCGTGGCGGCCCCCCTGCCCGCGCCCGCTGCGGCGCCCACCGATGCGCCTCCCAGCACCACCGGTGAGACGGACGCAGCCGACACCGACGCGGCCGACACCGACACCGACGCCGCCGACACCGACGCGGCCGCCACCGACGGCCCCTCCCCAGAGCCGCCGGCGGCCGTCGAGCCGCCGCCCCCCGACCGCGACGAAGACCAGACCGAGAGGCTGGCCGCCGCCCCCCTTCCCGACCCCCTCGACCCGCCGGAGGCCGCCCCCTCCCCCGCGGAGGGCGCCACGGTCGCGCTGGACGCCGACCCCCTGCCCGCCTCCGGCCCGTCCTCCCCCGCACCGCAGCCAGCGTCCCCCGACGACGACGACCTGGCCTGACCCCCCTTCCCGCGCCCCTCCGGAGACTCCACCATGTCCTCCTCTCGCGCCATCGGAATCGACCTCGGCACCACCAACTCCTGTGTCTCGATCATCGAGCACGGCGACCCGCTGGTCATTCCCAATGACGAAGGCAGCCGCACCACACCCTCGGTGGTCGCCTTCACCAACGACAACAACCGGCTGGTCGGCCACATCGCCCGCCGCCAGGCCGTCACCAACCCCGAGCGCACCCTCTTCGCCGTCAAGCGCCTCATCGGCTGCCGCTTCGACGACCCGGGCGTGCAGCGCGGCGCGGGCCTCGTGCCCTACGAGATCGTCGAGGCCGACAACGGCGACGCCTGGGTCCAGGTGGGCACCGAGCGCCACTCGCCGCCCCAGATCAGCGCGATGGTCCTCGAGAAGATGAAGTCCATCGCCGAGGCCTACCTGGGCGAGGACGTGGCCAAGGCCGTCATCACGGTCCCCGCCTACTTCAACGACTCCCAGCGCCAGGCCACCAAGGACGCGGGCCGCATCGCGGGCCTCGAGGTGCTGCGCATCATCAACGAGCCCACCGCGGCCGCCCTCGCCTACGGCCTCGGCCGCAAGGAGCGCGAGAAGGTCGCGGTCTTCGACCTCGGCGGCGGCACCTTCGACGTCTCGATCCTCGAGCTCGACGGCGGTGTGTTCCAGGTGCGCGCCACCAACGGCGACACCTTCCTCGGTGGCGAAGACTTCGACAACGCCCTGGTCGACTGGCTCCTCGAGCGCTTCCAGTCCGAGTCCGGCATCGACCTGCGCGGCGACAAGGTCGGCATGCAGCGCCTCAAGGAGGCCGCCGAGAAGGCCAAGCACGAGCTGTCGAACGCCGGCGAGACCGACATCAACCTGCCCTTCCTGGCCTCGAACGAGGAGGGCCCCGTCCACCTCGTCGAGACCCTGAGCCGCGACCAGCTCGAGCAGCTCGTCGCCCCGCTCATCCAGCGCCTCGAGGCCCCCTGCATCAACTGCCTCAACGACGCGGGCCTCGACCCCGCCGACCTCGACGCCGTGCTGCTGGTCGGCGGCATGACCCGCATGCCCCGGGTCCAGAAGAAGGTCGCCGAGATCTTCGGCCAGGAGCCCGAGCGGGGCATCAACCCCGACGAGGTGGTCGCGGTCGGCGCCTCGATCCAGGCCAGCGTGCTCGCCGGCGAGGTCAAGGACGTGCTGCTCCTCGACGTCACGCCGCTGAGCATGGGCGTCGAGATCGCCGGCGGGGTGATGGAGCCCATCATCCCCCGCAACACGACCATTCCCTGCCGCAAGAAGAAGGTCTTCACCACGGCCCGTGACAACCAGCCGATGGTGCGGGTCCACGTGGTCCAGGGCGAGCGCCCGATGGTCGCCGACAACAAGAGCCTCGGCAAGCTCGAGCTCACGGGGCTGCCGCCGGCGCCCCGGGGGGTCCCCGAGATCGAGGTCACCTTCGAGATCGATGCCAACGGCATCATGAACGTGAAGGCCAAGGACCTGGGCACGGGCCGGGCCCAGTCCATGCGCATCATCTCGTCGAGCGGCCTCTCCGACGAAGAGATCGACGCCATGGTGTCCTCGGCCGAGACCTACCGCTCGG
>CAXQUZ010000189.1:0-12019 GCA_964226865.1 Myxococcota bacterium
CGAGGTCGTCGATCTCGAGGTGCTCGACAACGGCGAGGAGGCCTTCTGGCTGACGACCAGCTTCCTCGGGGTCGAGGCCCGGGTGCTCGTGACCCCCGCCGGCGAGACCATCCGCCAGACCAGCGCCATGGGCATGGAGTCGGTGCGCATGACCCGCGAGGCGGCCCAGGCCGTGCCCGCCTCGGACGAGCCGGTCGACCTCATCTCCCACAGCGCCGTGGCCCTGAGCGGCCGCATCCCCCGCCCCCGCACGGCCGCCCGCCTCGTCATGGACATCACGGGCGTCGAGGCCGAGCTGGTGCCGGATCTGCCCCCGCTCCAGCGGCGGGAGGGCGCGCGGGTCACCATCGAGAAAGCCGACCCCGAGGCCATTGCCGGCCCCACCCCCATGCTGTTGGTCGACGCGGATCTGCCGCCGGCCCTGCGGCCCCTGCTCGACTCCTCCCCGACCCTGCCCGTCGGCCACCGCGAGGTCCAGGAGCGGGTGGCGGCGCTCTTCCCCTCCCCCGTCTCGCGCCACGAGGCGGCCGCCCGGCTGGTCGACCACGTCTTCGACTATGTCGAGAAGGTGCCCAGCATCGGGGTGCCGAACGGGCTCGAGGTGCTGCGCAGCGCCCGGGGCGACTGCAACGAACACACGGCCCTCTACGTGACCCTCGCCCGGGCCGCCGGGGTGCCCGCCCGCATCGCCGCCGGCGTCGTCTACAGCGACCGCATCGGCACCCGCGGCGCCTTCTACTACCACGCCTGGCCCGAGGTTCTCCTCGGCGACGACCCGGACGAGCCCGCCCACTGGGTGCCCGTCGACCCGACCTTCGGCCAGTTCCCCGCCGACGCCACCCACGTCAAGCTCGTCGAGGGCGACCTCGACAAGCAGATCGGCATCATGGCCGTGATGGGCCGGCTGGGCTTCACCCTCGTCGAGGCGGGCTGACCGCGGCGGTCGGGGCCGCGGGGGCCGTGCGCCGCCCGAGCACGAGCACCAGCCCCGCCACCACCGCACAGCCGAACATCAGGGCGGCCATGCTGCGGGCCGTGCCGTCGAAGAGCTGGCCCGAGACGAAGGCGGCGAGGCCGGCGAGGCCGTACTGGAGGGTGCCGAGCACGGCGGCGGCGGCCCCGGCCCGGTCGCCCACGGGGCCCATGGCGGCGGCGGTCGAGTTGGGGAAGCAGAAGCCCAGGCAGGCGATGGCCAGCCCGAGCGGCAGGGCGAGGCCCCAGGTGCCGCCCAGCCCCGTCAGTGCCGCGGCGAGCACGAGGCCCGTGGCCAGGGCGAAGACCCCGATGACCACGGTGAAGACCTGCTCGGCCGTCCAGCGCCGCAGCAGCCGCTCGTTGACCTGGGAGGCGGCGATGAGGCCCACGGCGTTGGCGCCGAAGAGCAGGGCGAAGCGATCCGGGGCGAGGCCGTGGACCTCGATGAAGACAAAGGAGGACGACGAGATGTAGACGAACATCGCCGCCTGGGCGATGCCGCCGGCGAGGGCCCAGGTCAGAAACACCGGATCGGCGAGGATGCCCGCGAAGCGCCCCACCACGGCCGTGGGCCGCAGCGGCGCCCGGGGCCCCCGGAGGGTCTCGGGGAGGAAGGCCGCGGTGGCCGCCAGGGTGAGACCCCCGTAGACCGCGAGGGCCACGAAGATGGCGGGCCAGCCGAAGCGGGCGAAGAGGGCGCTGCCGACCATGGGCGCGACGATGGGGGCGATGCCCATCACCAGCATGATGAGCGAGAGGGCCCGGGCCATGTCGCGGGGCGGGTAGAGGTCGCGGAGCACGGCCCGGGAGGCCACGAGGCCGGCGCAGGCCCCGAAGGCCTGGAGCGCGCGCAGCACCATCAGCGCCTCGACCGAGGGCGCGAGGCTGCAGCCCACCGAGGCGGCCACATAGACGGCCAGGCCCACGAGCAGGGGCGGGCGGCGCCCGAAGCGGTCGGCCAGGGGCCCCACCACGAGCTGGCCCAGGGCCAGGCCCACGAAGTAGGCGGCGAGGGTGGACTGGACGCGGTCGGCGGAGGTGCCCATCTGGCGGGCAATCTCGGGCATGGCGGGCAGGTAGGTGTCGATGGAGAAGGGCCCGATCGCCGCCAGGGAGCCCATGAGGAAGAGCAGGCCGAGGGGGATGCGGGCGGGAGCGGCGGCGCCTGCGGCGGCAGGGGCGCGGGAGGACGCGGTGCGGTGGGACATGGGAGCCAGGGGGGCGCGGGGGAGGCCGACGGTGCGGCCGGCTGTCTGCTCCCTCCCCCAGGACGGCCGCCGCGAGAAGCGACGTCCCCGTGTCGGCCCGGCCGCAGGCCCGGCGCAGCACCCACCGACAACATCCTGAACCACGCCATCTTCGGCCATCCCCGAGTCCCCGCGGGCCCCGTCCGTGGTCATCCCCCCATGCACGCGGCTCATGTCGTCCCGCCCGTCCCCGCGGCCCCGGGGCGGGCCCCGTGGCGCGAAGGTGCTACCGTGCCCCTGTCCCCCCGCCCCGGACGCGTCCCCGATGCCGAGCCCCGCGCCGATGATCCGCATGGAGCGCGTCGAGAAGCGCTACCAGTCCTTCCAGGCCCTCCAGCCCCTCGACCTCGAGGTCGGCACGGGCGAGGTCTTCGGCTTCCTGGGCCCCAATGGTGCGGGCAAGACCACGACCATCCGCATGCTCTCGGGGGTCTTGACCCCGACGGCGGGGCGCATCCTCATCGACGGCATCGACCTGGTCGCCGACCCGGTCGAGAGCCGGCGCCGCGTGGGCTACATCCCCGATCGCCCCTACCTCTACGACAAGCTGACCGCGCGCGAGACCCTCCAGTTCGTCGGCGGCATCTACGGCCTCGAGGCCGAGACCATCGCGCGCCGGGGCGACGCCCTGCTGGCCGAGCACGGGCTGCTGGCCCGGGCCGACGAGCTGGTCGAGGCCTACTCCCACGGCATGAAGCAGCGGCTCGTGCTCAGCGCGGCCCTGCTCCACGAGCCGCGGCTGCTCATCGTCGACGAGCCCATGGTGGGGCTGGATCCCCACGGGGCCCGGCGCATCAAGGACCGCTTCCGCGAGGTCGCCGACGCGGGCCGCACGGTCTTCCTCTCGACCCACTCCCTCGACACGGCCCAGGAGGTCTGCGACCGGGTGGGCATCCTCTTCAAGGGCCGCCTCGTCGCCCTGGGCACGGTCGACGAGCTGCTCGGGGCCCGCCAGAGCGCCGACCTCGAGCAGGTCTTCCTCACCATCACCGAAGAGGAGATGGCGGCGGGGGAGTCGCCCCGATGAGCCCCCAGCCCCGCCCCTGGGCGGTCCTGGCCCTCGCCCTGGGCCTCGGGGCCTGCGCCAAGCGCGCACGCTCCGGCGCCGCGGCCGAGGCCCCCCACTACGCCACCGGCGCACCGGGCACGGGCTGGACGGCCCAGGCGCCCGGGGGCGCCGACCACGCCTGGTCCCACCCCGGGCTGCGGGCCACCATCTACGCCGACGCCAACTGTGCCGAGCGCTTCGAGGACGGCGAGCTGACCGACCTCCTCACCCACATCAGCTTCGGCATCGCCCGGGGCGCGCCCCTGCGCGACGAGCCCCTGCGCCTCGACAACCGGGCCGCCCACGCCCGGGCCTGGGCCGGGGCCCTCGACGGGGTGGCCGTGCACGTCGGCGCCGCCGTCACCAAGAAGGACCACTGCGTCTACGACTTCGTGGTCATCGCCCCGCCGGAGGGCTTCGACGCGGCCTGGGGCGCCTTCGTCCGGGTGCTCGAGGGCTTCTCCACCCGCGGCGGGGGCTGAGCCGTGCGCGACTCCCCCTTCGTGCGCTTCCTGGGCGCCCTCGGCGAGATCACCCTGCTGGCGGCCCACACCGCCCGCGAGCTCGTGCGGCCGCCCTTCGAGTGGCGCCTCACGGTCGCCCAGCTCGAGCAGGGCGGGGTCGACTCCTGGTCCATCACCGTGCTGACCGCCGGCTTCACCGGAATGGTCATGGCCAGCCAGTTCGCGCACGGTCTGGAGCCCTTCGGCGCCAGCCTCTACACGGGCAACCTCGTCGCCCTCGGCATCGTGCGCGAGCTCGGCCCCGTGCTCACGAGCCTGCTGGTCGGCGGCCGGGTCGGGGCCGGCTTCGCCGCCGAGATCGGCAGCATGGCCGTCACCGAACAGATCGACGCCCTGCGGGCCCTCGGCGCCGACCCGGTGCGCAAGCTGGTCGTGCCGCGGGTGGTCGCCATGAGCATCGCCATGCCGCTGCTGACCATCATGGCCGACCTCATCGGCTGCGCCGGCGGCATGGTCATCACCGTGCTCGAGGTGGGCATGGGGCTGCGCTTCGCCCTCGACCAGATGATCGAGACCGTCGCCGTCTCCGACGTGCTCCACGGCCTCATCAAGAGCCTCTTCTTCGGCAGCATCATCGCGCTGGTCGCCTGCTGGAACGGCATGAAGACCTACGGCGGCACCGAGGGGGTGGGCAAGGCCACCACCACCACGGTCGTCATCGTCAGCGTGAGCATCCTCATCGCCGACTTCCTCCTCACCCGCGGCCTGATGGCGGTCTACGCATGAGCGCTGGCCCCCCCGACGACGCCCCCGGGGGCGGGCGGCCCACGCCGCGCCGCGACCAGGCCCGCCCCCGCAAGACCGGGCCCCGGCCCCACGAGCGCCCCGGTGCTTCGCCCATCCTGCGCTTCCGCGGGGTCAAGAAGGCCTTCGGCCCCCAGGTCATCTACGACGGCCTCGACCTCGACGTCTACCGCGGCGAGACCCTGACCATCATCGGCGGCTCGGGGGTGGGCAAGAGCGTCATGCTCAAGCTGCTGATCCGGCTGCTCGAGCCCGACGAGGGCGAGATCCTGGCCTTCGGCGAAGACGTGCGCCAGATGGACGAGGCGGCCCTGCTGGGGCTGCGGGCCCGGGTCGCCATGCTGTTCCAGGGGGCCGCCCTCTTCGACTCGCTGTCGGTCGCCGAGAACATCAAGTACCCCCTGCGCGAGCACCAGTGGGGCACCGAGGCCGAGATGGACCGACGGGTCGCCGAGGTTCTCGACATGGTCGACCTTCCCGGCGTGGAAGAGAAGAAGCCCAGCCAGCTCTCGGGGGGCATGCGCAAGCGGGTGGGCCTCGCCCGGGCCATCGCCATGAAGCCCGAGGTCATCCTCTACGACGAGCCCACCACGGGCCTGGACCCCATCAACGTGCGCCGCATCAACACCCTCATCCTCCACCTCCAGGAGAAGCTCGGGGTCACGAGCCTCGTCGTCACCCACGACATGGACACGGTCTTCACCATCACCGATCGCCTCGCCATGGTGCACGGCAAGCGCATCGCCTTCGCCGGCACGGCCGAAGAGGCCCGCACCAGCGACTTCCGCTACCTGCGCGAGTTCGTCCAGGGCGGCTGGGGCACGCTGGACGAGGACCTCTGAGGTGGCCCCGCTCTCCCTCGACCGCATCGCCGGGGTGCTCGGCGCCCACCGCCCCCAGCAGCGCGACCCGGCGGCCTTTCCCCGGGCCGCGGCGGTGGCGGCCGTGCTCGTGCCCGACGGCCCGTCCACGAGGCTGCTCTTCATCCGGCGGGCCGACAACCCCCGCGACCCCTGGTCGGGCCAGATGGCGCTGCCCGGCGGCCGCCACGAGCCGGGCGACCCGAGCCTGCGCCACACGGCCATGCGCGAGACCTGGGAAGAGGTCGGGCTCTCCCTCGACGGGGCCCGCCACCTCGCCGCCCTCGACGACGTCGAGGCCGTCGCCCAGGGGCGCCGGGTCGGCATGCTCATCCGGCCCCACGTCTTCGCCCTCGACCGGCCGCCCACCCTGCGCCCCAACGAGGAGGTGGCCGAGGTGATCTGGGCGCCCCTGGGGCCGCTCTTCACGGGCGCCGCCGAGACCGAGCACAGCTGGCAGCTCGGCCCGGCCCGCTGGCGGCTGCCCGCCTGGGACGTCGAGGGGCGCATCGTCTGGGGCCTCACCCACCGCATGCTCAGCGGCATGTTCGAGCTGCTGCGCTGAGCCCGGTGGCCCCGAAGATGGCCTGAAACAGACCATCTTGGCGGAGGTCGCTCAGCGCGGCGGCGGGGGTGCCGGGGGCCGACCAGGGGCACGGGGGGCGCCCGGAGCGCCCGGAGCGCCGACGCCAGCCGGCGCGGTGTGCACGGCGCAGAAGAGCTGCCAGCTGCCGTCCTGGCGGAGCAGCGAGGGGGCCGCACAGCCCCCGTCGAAGGGGTCGGTGCCCGGCGGAAACAGCGCGACGGGCTCGGTCCAGCCCTGGCCCGCCCGGAGCTTGCGCAGCTGGGGGGCGCCCTTGCCCCCCGAGCGCTGGGCCACGACCCACAGCTCGCCCTCGTGGACGAGGCAGCTGGGCACGCTGCCCTGGCCCCAGTGGAAGTAGCGGTCGCGCACCAGGCCCCGCTCGAGCGAGGGGCCGCTGTAGTGGGCCACCCCCCGGGCGCCGCTCGTGAAGAGGTGCCAGCTGTCGCCCGCAAAGCAGAGGCTCGGATCGACCATGCCCTCGTCGGCCACCACGGGCGCCGCGGCCTCGACGAAGCGCCCGCCCTCGGCCGGCCGGCCGCCCTCCCACCAGGCCACGCGGATCTCGTGGGGGCCGGGGTAGTGCTCGGGCAGCATGCCCGGGTCGGCGGGCTGGGGCGCGCTGTAGTAGACCGCCCCCACCCGGCCGTCGGGGCCGCGGGTGAGGTCGACGTCGATGATCATGGGGTTGGCGGCGCCCTCGATGGTCCAGCGGTGCGAGCCCCAGTCCTGGAGATCCGGCGAGCTGAGGGCGAAGACGGCGCCGAAGGGCGCGTGGAGGCCCCGGTCGGGGGCCGGGATGGTGGCGCCCGCCACGACGACCCCGTCGTCGACGGCGAGGGCGTCGATGGCCGAGAAGCCCCAGGCGACCTTCCGGGGGGCCGACCAGCGGTGGAGGTCGGCGGAGTGGAGCAGGTGGACGGCCTGGTGCATGCGCGGCGGCGCGGCGGCCAGGTCGAGCAGCAGCTGGTAGGGCCCCGAGAAGCGGAGGTCGGCGGCGTCGACCCAGGGCGCGCCCCCCTCGGGCGGGGCCGCCGGCGCCCCGGCACCGGAGCAGCCGAGGCCCCCCGCCAGCGGGAGGAGCAGCAAGACCTGGCGCATGGGGGGCTCCGGGAGAAGGGGCCGCGGGCCGGCGTCGCCGCAGGGCGCGGGGCGGTCAAAGCCCTGTCGATTCCCCGTGCCGTCGGCCAGCCCGCCGGTGCCCTCGCATAGCCTGGGCGCCGCATGCCGTCCGCCTCCCCGCCCCCGCTGCCCGGTCTCTCGCGCCTGTCGACCCGGGCGCAGCAGCGGGTGGTGCACGGGCTGCTCGCGGCGGTGGCCGTGGGCCTGACGGTGGCCAGCGCCCGCTTCGCCCGCGAGCTCCGGGGCATCATCGCGGGCACGGGCATCTCGACCCCCATCGGGCCAGACGCCGAGATGTGGGGCAAGGCGGCCCTCTCGGTCAGCGTGGGCGCGGGCTCCTCGCTCTCGCCCCTCTACCCCCACCTGCTCGCCGCCACGGCCGGACGCTGGGCCCTCGTGCCCGGCACCTTCGACCTCAACGCCCTGCTGCTCACCCTGCTGCCCGGCACGGCTGCACTCTCCGCCGCGGCGGCCTTCCGCGACCCGTCCCTGCGCATCGGGGCCGCCCTCGCCGCGGGCATCGGCACCCTGGTGCACGCCCGGGTCGCCACCCACGTCTGGTTTCTGCGCCCCGAGCTGCTCACGGCCCTCGTGCTCGTGGCCGTCGCCGGCACGGGCCTGCGCCTCGCCCGCAGCCGCCACTGGGGCGACGCGCTGCTCTTCGGCCTCTGCTGCGGGCTGGCCCTGACGGTGCGCGAGCACGGCGTTGTGGTCGCCATCGGCGGGCTCGCGGTCGTGCCCCTGCTGGTGGGCGGCGGGCTCTGGCGGCGCCTGGCGGCCTTCGTCGGCGCCTGCCTGCTGGTCCAGCTCACGACGGCCCTGCTGGTCGAGGGCGGCGCCACCACCCCCTTCGTCTTCCAGTCGACCCTGATGGAGAAGGTGCTCAAGCCCCTGAGCGACTCGATGGGCCTCGCCGTGGGCGCCCAGGGGGCCGCGCCCGACCTCGCCGAGATGCCCGCCCAGGCCCACACCGCGGCCCAGGGCAGCGGCCTCTTCTCGGTCATGCTGGCCCAGGCCCGCACGGTCTCGCTGCCCGTCCAGCCCCTCATCGCCGGCGGCCTCGGCGGCCTCGTCGCCCTCCTGGTGGTGGGACGCGGGCGGCCGCTGCTCGTGCTGGGGGCCGCCCTGGCCCCCCTCGCCGCGGCCCTGGTCGTCTGGACCGAGTACCGCCACTTCATCGTGCTCGTGCCCTCGGCCGTGCTCGCCATCGTCGTCGGGGCCGGCAGCCTCGTCGAGCGGCGACTGCCCCGGCTCGGGGCCCTGCTGCTGGTCGGCGGCATGGCCGCCTCGGCGCCCTGGGGCCTCGCCTGGCGCAACCACGAGGTCTCCCAAGAGGTCCACGGGCTCACCATGCGCGCC
The DNA here is from genome assembly GCA_964226865.1 of Myxococcota bacterium. Taxonomy (GTDB): domain Bacteria; phylum Myxococcota_A; class UBA796; order UBA796; family UBA2385; genus CAXQUZ01. The sequence continues at coordinate 8,463 of CAXQUZ010000189.1, forward strand.
CGGAACGCCGCCGAGGACGGGGCCGCCGCCGCCTGGATCCGCGCGCACGCGGGGCCCGAGGACCGCATCGTGGGCCCCCTGGCCGTCAGCATCGCCACGGGCATCCTGCCGGCGGGGCTCACGGCCCGCCAGCTCGACCAGACCCCCGGCATCCCCGACCTGACCTGGCGCGTCTGGGCCGTGCTCGACTTCGTGCCCGACAGCGGCTGGACCGAGGTGCACGACATGGGCCGCACGGGCATCTTCCGCCGCACCCGGCCCCCGGGGGTGTCGGAGGCCTGCCTCTATGGCGAGTGGTACGGCCCGCTGCTCATCGACACCATCGTGCACGGCTTCGTCGAGAACGGCGTCAAGCCCATCGCCGGCTGCACGGACGGCCGCGAGCTGGGCTTCCGGGTCGCCCCGACCCGCCCCACCACCATCGGCCGCCAGCCGCCCCCCCAGGTCGGCGGGCCTACACCTGGGCCTCGGCCCAGCCCCCCCGCCGCCAGATCCCCACAAAGATGACCGCCTGGACCGTGCGGTAGGCCGCCTGGGAGGCCCACACCGCCCCGAGCCCGAGCCCGAGCACGGGGCCCACAAGCCAGGCCAGCGGGAGACCGATGCCCCACTGGCAGGCCCCGGCCACCACCGCCGAGGTGCGGGTGGCGCCGGCGCCCTGGAGGCACATCATCAGCACCATGCCGATGCCGTCCATGAAGATGGTGGCGCCCACCACCTGGAGGGCGGGCCGGGCCACGGCGACGGTGGCGGCCTCGGTGAGGAAGGGGGCCAGCACGAGCTCGGGCAGCAGCAGCATGGGCGCCCCGAGGGTGAGCATGACGGCCACGCCCACCTTCACGACGTCCCAGCCCCACTGGCGGGCGTCGTCGGGCGCCCCCCGGCCGAGGGCCTGACCCACGAGAGAGGCCCCGGCGATGCCCAGCCCCAGCCCGGGCAGGATGGCCACCAGCATGACGTTCATCACGACATTGGCCGCCGCCAGCTCGGTCGTGCCGACGGTGCCCACGATCCGGAAGAAGGCCGTGTAGCCGCAGGCCATGACGAACTGTTGCAAGCCCGCCGGGGCCGAGACCCGGAGCATGCGCCCGAGCTCGGCCCGGGTCGGCAGGCCGCGCAGGAAGCCGGCGTGGCGGGCCCGGCGCAGCCCCAGCACGACGTAGACCCCGGTGCCCACCCAGGTCGAGATCATCGTGCCCATGCCCGCGCCCGTCGCACCGTAGGCCGGCATGCCCAGGTGGCCGAAGATGAGCACCCAGTTCAGGAAGATGTTGGTGGCATGCATGACCACCAGCGTCATCAGGTAGAGGCGGCTCAGGTTGACGCCGTTCCAGTAGCCCCGGAACGCATAGTTCATGCCCACCGCCGCCATGCCCAGCAGCCGCGCCCGCAGGTAGGGCACCCCTTCAGCGACCACCGCGGGATCGTCGACCAGCAGTGGGAAGAGGTCGGGAGCGGCCCACCAGAGCAGGGTGGTCCAGGGCAGGGCCAGCGACACGGCCAGCACGAGGCCGCCGTTGAGGGGCTCGGCCATCTCGGCGGTGCGGCCCTCGCCCATGCGGCGGGCGGCGCTGGCCTGGACCCCGGCCGACATGCCCGTGATGAAGGCGATGGCCATGAAGTTGGCGAAGCCGGCGATGCCGACCGCCGCGAGGCTCTCTTCGCCCAGGCGGCCCACCATCGCCGTGTCGACGAGGTTGAGGATGTTCTGGGAGACCATGCCGCCGATGATGGGCAGGGCCAGCGACAGGATCTTGCGGAAGCGCGCCAGCCCTTGGGGCGCTGGCGGCACGGGAGCGGGGGAGACCACGGGGCCGTCCATCTGACAGGGCTCAGGTACCGGGCGGGGCCACCGGTGACCCAGCTGGGCCACCGGCGCCGGGAGGGTCGCCGCCGGGCGGAGGCCGAATGCGATAGCCTCTCTCACCCCGGGCCGGCGTGGCCGCACCGGAAAGTCTCGCATCCAGGAGCCCCTGTGGCGACAACCGTGGATCTGGAACAGTGGACCGACAAGGTGGCCCTGGTCACCGGCGCCTCCAGCGGCATCGGCCATGCCATCGCCACCCGCCTGGTCGACGGGGGCATGCGGGTCGCGGGCTGCGGACGCGACGCGGCGGCCATGCAGCGCCTCCGCGAGAAGCTGGGCGGGCGCTTCCTGCCCATCGTCTGTGATCTGCGCGACGAGGGCTCCATCCTCGAGATGTTCGCCACGGTCGACACGGCCTTCGGCGGGGTCGACGTGCTCGTCAACAACGCGGGCCTCGGCCACGCCAGCCCGCTGTGCTCGGGCCAGACCGAGCACTGGCGCGAGATGCTCGAGGTCAACGTGCTGGCCCTCTGCATCTGCACCCGCGAGGCCGTCCAGCGCATGCACCACCGGGGCGGCCCGGGCCACGTGCTCCACATCTCCAGCATGGCGGCCCACCGCACGCCGCCGGGCTCGGGGGTCTACAGCGCCACCAAGTTCGCCGTGCGGGCCCTCACCGAGGCCCTCCGCCAGGAGCTCAACGAGCGCAACAGCCCCGTGCGGGTGACCGCCCTGAGCCCCGGCTTCGTCGAGACGCGCTTTGCCGAGCGCTACCACAAGACCGAAGACGCCGCCGCCACGACCTACGGCGCCTACCCCGTGCTCCAGCCCGCCGACGTCGCCGACGCGGTGGCCTGGGCCCTCGAGCAGCCCCCCCACGTCCAGATCCACGACGTGCTCATGCGGCCCACCCGGCAGCCCCGATGAGCCGCTGGCGGGTGCGACCGGCGAGCCCCGCGGACGAGGATGCCCTGGTCGAGGGCAACCTGACCATGGCCCGCGAGACCGAGGGCCTCGCGCTCGACCCGACCGTGCTCCGGGCGGGGGTGCGCGCCGTGCTCTCGGGGGCCCAGCCCGCCGCCTACTGGGTGGCCGAGGCGGACACGGCCGACCCGACCGCGCCCGCGGGCCAGCTCATGATCACCCGCGAGTGGAGCGACTGGCGCAACGCCGAGGTCTGGTGGATCCAGTCGGTCTACGTCTGGCCCGCCGCCCGCCGCCAGGGGGTCTACCGGGCCCTCGCCGGCCACGTCGAGGCCGCCGCCCGGGCCGCGGGCGCCCAGGGCCTCCGTCTCTACGTCGACCAGCGCAACACGGCGGCCCAGGCCGTCTACCGGGCCATGGGCATGAACGGTGACCACTACCAGCTCTTCGAGCGGCTCTTCGGTGCGCACTGAGCCGACGGCCGCGCCGCCCCCGACCCCGGAACAGCAGGCCGTCATCGACGACCAGGAGGGCACCCTCGTCGTCTTGGCCGCGGTCGGCAGCGGCAAGACCACCACCCTGGGCCGGCGCATCGCCCGGGCCCTCGCGGCGGGGCTGCGTCCCGAGCGGGTGCTCGCCCTGACCTTCACCAACCGGGCCGCCCACCACATGCGCGAGAGCCTGGCCCGGGTCGTCGCCCCCGAGGTGGCCCGCCAGGTCACCCTCTCGACCTTCCACGGCCTCTGCGCCCAGATCCTGCGCACGGCCCCCGCCGAGGCCGGGCTGCCGGCCGACTTCCGCATCGTCGACGAGGCCGACGCCCAGG
>CAXQUZ010000190.1:0-3733 GCA_964226865.1 Myxococcota bacterium
TGCGGACCGCCGGGGGCCGGTAGGGGCGCCGGGGGTCGGGGGGGGCCGGGCGGGCCGGCGGCGCGGGGGCGCGGGCCGGGGACGAGGCCGCAGGCGACGGCCGGGGCGCCGGCGTGGCGGCGGGCGCGGGCCCCCGGATCTCGGCCAGCTGGGCGGCCGTCAGCGGCGCCTCGCGCGGGAAGGCGTGGGCCCCCCGGAGCTGCTCCCAGGCCAGGGTGGCGCGAAGATCGGCGACCAGGGCCGCCAGCTCTTCCCGTGGATCACGGCTGTCCATCGTCGCCCTCCCCGGTCGGTCCCGGGCGCCCCGCCGGGTAGCGCCAGCCCGCAGCCCGCAGGCGGCTGACCACCTCGAGCACGGGCAGCCCCACGACGTTCGTCCAGTCGCCCTGGACCTCGGCGATCAGCCAGGCGCCGTGGCGCTCGACCATGTAGCCCCCGGCGCAGCCCGCCGCCTCACCATGGTCGAGATAGGCCTCCAGCTCGGCATCTTCGAGGTCATCCCGAAACCGGATGGCGGTGTGGACGGCGAAGCTCTCGGCCCGGTGGCCCCCGGGCGCGGGCCACAGCAGCACGACCGCGGTGGTGAGCTGGTGGGTGCGGCCCCGGAGCGCCTGGAGCCCCGCGAGCCAGTCCGCCCGGTCGGTGGGCTTGTGGAAGGCCCGGCCGTCGAGGTGGACCACCTGGTCGGCGCCCAGCACCACCGCGCCCGGCCGCCGGCTCGCCACCTCCTCGGCCTTGGCCCGGGCCCGGGCCTCGGCGAGGGCGACCGGGTCGGGGGCCAGCACGGCCGCCTCGTCGATGCGGGCCGGCACGGCCTCGGTGGGCACCCCGGCGTCCACCAGCAGGCTCCGGCGCCACGCACTGCCCGAGGCCAGGACCAGCGGCCCCTGCACCACGCCCGGGGATCCGCCCCCACCCGCCATCGCCTGCCCCGCATCGCCTGTGTCCATCTCTTGCCTCGTCAAGCGCGCCTGTGCCGGCCCGGCGGCCCCGAGCGGGCGCCCCACGGCTGGCCCAGGGCCCATCGCTATAGTACGGTCAGCCGTCTCCCGGCGCACACCCGGGGCCCCCGCCCGCCCGGCGGTGCGTCCCCCTGCTGCCGGCCTGCCACGGCGCTCCCCGCGCCGCCGACCCCACCGCCTGGGCCTGCGCGTCCAGCGGGGCGGCTCCCTTCCCTTCGTCTCCCCCCACCTCCGCAGCCGGGACGGCCATGACGACACGCGCGGTCGGCATCGACCTGGGCACGACCTTCTCCGCGATTGCCTACGTCAACAACCACGGGGTGCCCGAGATCCTCCGCAACGCCCAGGGGGTCCGCATCAGCCCCAGCGTTGTGCTCTTCGACGGGAAGGAGGTCATCGTCGGCATCGACGCCAAGCAGGCGGCGGTCGCCTTCCCCGACCAGGTGGTCGAGTTCGTCAAGCGCCACATGGGCGACGACGACTTCTCCTTCACCTACCAGGGCGAGTCCTTCAGCCCCGAGAAGCTCAGCAGCTTCATCCTGGCGAAGCTCAAGCACGACGCCGAGCACCGCCTCGGCCACCCGGTCGAAGAAGCGGTCATCACGGTGCCCGCCTACTTCCGCGACAAGCAGCGCCGCGCCACCAAGCGCGCCGGCGAGCTGGCCGGCTTCAAGGTGCTCAAGCTCATCAACGAGCCCACCGCGGCGGCCTTTGCCTACGGCCTGGCCAATGCCGGCCGCGACATGCGCTGCCTCGTCTTCGACCTGGGCGGCGGCACCTTCGACGTCACCGTCGTCGACATCCAGAAGCAAGACATCCAGGTCGTCGCGACGGCCGGCGACGACGCCCTCGGCGGCAAGGACTTCGACGAGGTGCTCATGCGCCACGCCGCCGACGCCTTCAAGGAGCGCCACGGCGTCGATCCCCTGGCCGACCCCATCGGGCTCCACGACCTGCGCCAGAAGTGCGTCAGCGCCAAGCTCTCCCTGAGCCGGCGCCCGGCCATCAAGTTCTTCTACGACTTCCAGGGCCTCACCCTCCGCACCGAGATCACCCGCGACTTCTTCGAGGACCTCAGCCAGGGCCTGCTCGCCCGCTGCCGGCGCCTCACCGAGGAGGCCCTGCGCGAGAGCGGCTGTGGGCCCGAGGCCATCGACACGGTGCTGCTGGCGGGCGGCTCGACCCGCATGCCCATGGTGCGCCGCCTCATCAAGGAGATGTTCGACAAGGAGCCGGCCACCGACATCGACCCGGACGCCTGCGTGGCCCTCGGGGCGGCCCTGACCGCGGCCCTCGAGTCGGCCCGCCGCGCCGGCGAGGCGCCGCCCATCGACATCCGGACCCACGACGTCACCAGCCACAGCCTCGGCATGGTGGTGTTCCGCGAGAACCAGCTCTACAACAGCACCATCATCCGCCGCAACAGCCGCATCCCCTGCGAGCGCACCCGAGACGACTACGTCACGACCCACGACGGCCAGACCAGCATGGACCTCTGGCTGGTCCAGGGCGAAGAGGAAGATCCCCTCGACTGCAACGTTCTCGGCCACTTCGAGTTCTACGGCATCCCCGCGCGGGCCGGGGCGGAGTCGCGGCTCGCCGTGACCTACCGCTACAACGCCAACGGCATCGTCGAGGTCGAGGCCATGGACCTGGGCTCGGGCCAGACCCTCGCCCACCGCCTCGCGGCGAGCGACGTGACCCTCGAAGACATCGCCGCCAACCGGGTGCCGATGCAGCTCGCCCTCATCATCGACTGCAGCGGCTCGATGTACGGCACGAACATCAACGAGGCCCGCAAGGCGGCCCGGGCCTTCGTCGAGCGCACGGCCAAGGAGTCCCGCGAGTTCGCGGTCATCGCCTTCCCGGGCGGTGTGAAGACGGCGCTGACCAACCAGCGCGAGCGCATCGACGCCGCCATCGGCGCCCTCACCCCCATCGGCTCCACCCCGATGCACACCGGCCTCGCCCAGGCCCGGGATGCCCTCAAGGGCAAGGCTGGGGTACAGCGGGTCTACGTCATCCTCACGGACGGCCACCCCGACGACCCGGACGCCACGGCGGCCGAGGCCCACCGCATCAAGCGCATGGGCGGGCGCGTCATCACCATCGGCGTCGGTCGCCAGGTCAAGCGCGAGTTCCTCTCTGCGCTCTGCACCAACCCCAGCGACTACCACCACTGCAACGAGAGCGTCGAGCTGGAAGGCACCTTCATCAATCTTGCCACCCAGCTCGGCGGCTGAGCCGAGGCCCGGAGCCCCCCCATGGACAGGTCCAACGGCCGCGACGGCGCCCTCGCCGACCAGGTGCGCGAGCTGCGCGAGCTGGTCACCCAGCAGGCCCGCCGCGAAGACGTGCAGCAGACGGCCTTCGACCAGCTCTATGCCGAGCTGCGTCAGTACAAGGACGACTTCATCTTCCAGGCCGAGAAGCCCCTGCTGCTCGACCTCTTGCTGTTCTTCGACAGCCTCACCTGGTTCCAGCAGTCGATGGTCGACCAGGAGATGAGCCCGGACGTGGTCGCCGCCAGCTTCCAGTACCTGATCGACGAGTTCCTCGAGGTGCTCTACCGCCGGGACGTCGTGCCCCTCGAGCCCCGCCGCACCTTCGAGCGCTCCACCCAGAAGGCCATCAAGGTGCTGCCCACCGACGACCCCGCCAAGGACTGGAAGGTCGAGACGGTGACCAAGCGCGGCTGCTCCCGCTGCCGGTGTCGCTGTTGTGGCGGTGGAGGATCACCTCGTCTGGCCGCAGCACCCGCCCGGCCCGGG
>CAXQUZ010000191.1:0-9852 GCA_964226865.1 Myxococcota bacterium
CCGGCGGCCCGCAGGCGGTAGACTGGGCCATGATCTCGCCCCTGCTCTTCGCCGCTGTGCTGCCGGTGCTCGCCGCCGACGACTGCCCCTCGGGTGTCCCGACCCCCGCCGCCCGCTGGGACCAGAGCCCCGCCCCGGCCGCCGCCGCCGTCGCCGCCCTCGAGGCCTATGCCTTCCCGCCGCGCGACGACGAGACCCGCGAGGGGGTGCGCACCGACGGCATCGTCATCGTCCAGCACGGGCGCCTGGTCTACGAGCGCTACGGCGGCGACTGGAGCGCCGAGATGCCCCACCTGCTCTGGTCGGCCTCGAAGAGCTTCACCAACGCGCTCATCGGCATCGCCGTGCGCGAGGGCCGGGTGCGCCTCGACGACAGCATCTGCGACCACGTCTCGGCCCCGAACCCCGACCTCTGCGCCGCCACCGTGCGCGACTTCCTCGAGTTCGCCAGCGGCATCGCCTGGCGCGAGACCTACGAGAACGAGCCGCCCACGGCGTCGTCCGTGCTGGCCATGCTCTGGGGCGAGGGCCGCGCCGACACGGCCGAGCTGGTGCTGCGCCACGGGCTGCGCGACGCCCCGGGCACGAGCTGGGAGTACAGCTCGGGCGACACCAACGTGCTGGCCAAGATCGCCGGCGGCGCCCTCGCGCCCGCCCACGGCGAGCACTTTCCCTGGGCGCTGCTCTTCGAGCCCCTGGGCATCACCAGCGCCACCTGGGAGCGCGACGGTGCCGGCACCTACATCGGCAGCAGCTACGTCTACCTGACCCCCCGCGACATGGCGCGCTTCGGCCAGCTGCTGCTCCACGACGGCTGCTGGGACGGCGCGCGCATCCTCCCCGCCGGCTGGGTCGCGGACTCGACCCGGGTGAGTGCCCCCATCCGCAGCAAGGCGCTCGGCCGCGGCCCCCAGTCGACCCAGGGCCGCCAGTTCTGGCTCAACCAGCCCGTGCTCGAGCAGGGCGACAGCCAGCCCCCCTGGCCCCACGTGCCCGTCACGGCCTTCGCGGCCATGGGCCACTGGAAGCAGTCGATCTGGGTGCTGCCCGAGCAAGACCTCGTCATCGCCTACACGGCCGACAACCGCAGCCCCGGCTTCGACTACGACACCCTCATCCCCCTCGCCATGGCCGTGGCCGAGACCGTGCCCGCCCCGCTGCCTCCGCCGCCCCCCGGCGAGCAGCGGCCCGACGGCGACATGCCCCTGGACGGGGTCCCCGAGGGCGGAGAGACCCCATGAAGACGCCCTCCATCACGGCATTCTCCGCCATCTTGGCCGCGCTCTGGCTCGGGGCCTGTGCGCCCAAGGCCGGACCGCCGCTCGCCCCGCCGCCCCCGGGCACCGTGGCCACGCCCCCGGACCGCTACGACATGGGGCTGCTCCACCTGGGCGCCGCCTACGCCGCGAAGGAGGGCTGCTCCTGCCTCTTCGTGTCGGGGCGCAGCCTCGCGGCCTGCGAACAGTACATCAAGGTCAGCCCCGACGTCGCCAAGATCCGGGTCGACATGGAGGCGAAGGTGGTGCGGGCCCGGGCCCTGGGCTTCACCAGCAGCGCCCGCTGGATCAGCGCCCGCGAGGGCTGCCGGCTCGATCCCCTGGACTGAGACCGGCCGCCCCCGGGGCCACCGCGGGCGGGATCAGCCCGCGACCGGAACGGCCGACACCACCGTGCCGCCGCCCTTCTTGATGGCCTTGCCGGCGAGCTTGCCCGCGTCCTCGGCGTAGCGGGCGCTCACCTCGACCTCGACGGTCACGGTGAAGGCGCGCTCGGGCGCGTCGGCCTCGAACTGCGCGCTGAGGTCCTGGTCGAGGGGCGCGTCGACCTTGCCCATCGCCATGCCCTCGGAGTGGATGCCGAAGACCTTGCGCGGCTTGATCTCGACGCCGGGCAGGAAGGTGCCCTCGAGCGCGATGCCAGCCACGTCCCCCACCTCGTAGGTGTTGGTGAGGTTGGCGACGATGGTGCGCTGGCCCAGCTCGGGGCTCTCGAAGGTGTAGATGAAGAGCTGGTCGGTCTTCTCGTGGGCCGTCTTGGCGACGACCTTCATGGCGCGGACAGGCATGGGTTCTCCAAGTTGGCCGCGCTGCTAACCCATGCGCCCCTCCCTCTCCCACTGGCGCCCACATCCGGCTACCCTGTGGCCACGCCGACCCGGGAGTCTCCGTGACCAGCGCCGCCCTCAGCGCCGAGCAGATGCTCGAGCGAGAGAAGATCGCCAACCGAAAGAAGCACTGGGTGCGGGCCGTCACCGCCTGCAACAGCAAGTGCCTGTTCTGCCTCGACGCCGACACCCCCCGGAACGTCTACCTGCCCGAGGAAGAGGTGAAGGCCGAGCTGCGCCGCGGCCGCGAAGAGCTCGACGCCGACAAGGTCATCATCTCCGGGGGCGAGGCCACGCTCCACCCCAAGTTCTTCGAGTTCGTCCGCTACGCGAAGGAGATCGGCTACGACCGGGTGCAGACCGTCACCAACGGCACCCGCTTCTCGAGCCGCGACTACTACAAGAAGGCCATGAAGGCGGGCCTCGGCGAGATCACCTTCTCGCTGCACGGCCACACGCCCGAGCTCCACGACTACCTGACCCAGACGCCGAACGCCTTCGTGCAGCTGATGAAGGGCATGATCCGGGCCATCCGTGACCCCCACGGGCCCATCGTCAACGTCGACATCGTCATCAACAAGCAGAACGTCGGTGTGCTCGACAAGATCATCGAGACGGCCGCCTCGGTGGGGGTGCGCGAGTTCGACCTGCTGCACGTCATCCCGCAGTCGAACGCCTACACCAACCGCGAGGAGATGTTCTACGACGTGGCCGACCACATCGACATTCTCCACAAGGTCTTCAAGCTCAACCGCCACCCGGGCTTCGTCATCTGGACGAACCGCTTCCCGGTCGACTACCTCGAGGGCCTCGAAGACCTCATCCAGGATCCCCACAAGATGCTGGACGAGGTCAACGGCCGCCGGTTCATGGTGCGCAACTACCTCGACACGGGCCGCACCCTCGACTGCCGCGAGCCCGAGCGCTGCCAGCACTGCTTCATCGAGCCCTTCTGCACGACCATGGACCGCACGATGCAGGCCCAGAGCGAGCAGCGGGTCGAGCTCTGGGACGTGGGCGAGTGGACGAGCGCCGCCCGGTCCAGCCTGCCCACGCCCCTGCCCTTCGGCATCTCGCGGGTGGCCGCCGTGGTCGACCGCCTCGAAGACGCCGTGGCCCACCCGCCCCCAGCCGGCGCCGGCTGGGAGCTGCGTGCCAAGACCCCGGGCCCCGTGCCGGCGGGCCTCGCCCGTCCCCTGCGCCTCGTCGCCGACGACCCGGCCCAGCTCGAGGCCTGGGCCGACACCCTGCCCGACGACGCCGAGCTGGTGATCGAGCTCAACGTGCGCACGGCGCCCTGGATCCGCGAGAATGCCGCCAAGCTGGGCATGATGGACGAGCGCGTCCGCATCCACCAGCCCTCGTGGGAACACATGAAGGACGCCCTCGAGAACGACGTGCGCGACCCGGCCGCCTTCTTCCGCGCGCTGGGCCTCCGGGTGCGCACCAGCGGCCTGCCCGCCTGTGGCGCCCCGGGCACCCTGCTCGAGGACGCCCCCCTGCGCCACCGGCCGACCCACTTCGACTGGAAGACCGGCCGGGTGGCCATCCGCCCCCTGGCCAAGGAGCACGTCGCGACCTTCTACAGCTCGAAGTCCCTGCGCTGCCGCCAGTGCCCGGTCACCGAGCGCTGCGAGGGCGTCCACATCAACATGATCCGCGACCAGGGCCTCAAGACCTGCCAGCCCCTCACGGGCGACTGGGCCGCCGACGCCCAGGCCCAGCTCACGGCCCGGTGGCCCACGCCGCCGACCCGCGTCCACACGGGCCAGCCCACCCAGCCCGCCCCCGACAGCCTGCCCGGCTACGCCAAGCCCACCGAGGCCGTGGTCGATCCCCTCGCCGAGGTGGCCATCAAGCTCAAGACGCGGGCCAAGGAGCGGGCCAAGGCCCGGGCGGCGGGCCAGCCCCTCCCGCCGAAGCCCTACACGCCCCGCTCGGCGTGAGCGCCCTGCGGCTCCGGCCCTGGGACGGGCGCGACATGCCCGCCCTGGCCGCGCTGCTCGAGATCTCGCGCGACCACCTCCGCCCCTGGGTTCCCGTGCCGCACGGGGCCCTCGACCCCGCGGCCTGGATGGACTGGGCCCAGGGCGACGGGGTCATCGCCCGGGCCGTGGTCGCGGCCGCCGGGCCCGAGAGCCTGCTCGGCGGCTGTGAGCTGCGGCGGGGCCCCCACGACAGCGCCCAGGTGGGGCTGTGGATCGGCGCCCCCCACGCCGGCCGCGGCCACGGCACCGCGGCCCTGCGCGCCCTCGCCCGGGAGGCCTTCGCCGTGCACGGCCTGCGCCGCCTGGAGTGGCGCTGCGAGGCCCGCCACCACGCGAGCCGGCGCCTCGCGGCCCGGGCCGGCTTCGTGCACGAGGGCACCCGCCGCCAGGCCCGCCGCACCGTGGCCGACGATGACTGGGCCGACGAGGTCATCCTGGCCCGGCTCTGGTCAGACCCCGCCGGGGGCTGAGGGGGGCGGACCGAAGGCATGGCGCCAGACGGTCCGCTGGGTGCGGGCACAGACCTGCTCGCGCCGGCTCTGGACGGGGCCACTCTCGGGGGGCGCCACCCGCGGCCAGCCCGCAAAGGCCGCCCGGGCGAGCTGGTCGAGGCCCGGCACGTCGGTGGCGACCAGCACCACGGCCCCCGGCGCCAGGGCCGGCGCCAGCAGGGCGGCGAAGTCGGGGGTGAGCAGCAGGTGGCGGGGGTCGTCTGAAGGGGTGGGGAAGAGGATGTCGACCCGCGAGAGGCGGCCCGGAGGCACGAGGGCGGCGAGCAGGGCCCGGGCGTCCGCCCGCACCAGCAGGGCATTGTCGGGGGTGCCCCGGGCGGCCGTGTCGAGCACGCTGCGCCGCAGCTCGACCCCCAGCCAGCGCCAGTCGGGCCAGCGGCGGGCGTGGCCCAGCAGGCGGTAGCCCCGGTCGACGCCGATCTCGAGGGCCAGCGGGGGCCCGGGCGCGCAGAAGGCCCGCACCCGGTCGGCGACGGCCCGGTGGGCGGGCTGCTCGAAGAGGCGCGAGCCGTAGAGGGTGCCCCGGATGCGCCGCGGCGAGGGCGAGGCCACCAGCGGCGGCGGCTGCCAGGTGTCGGGGTCGAGGCCGCGGTCTGCCACGGCTACTCCACGGCCCGGAGGTCGGCGCGGTCGGCCCCCCGGGCAAAGACCGGCGGCTGGCCGAGGGGCGCGTCGACGGCCACCCACTTGGGACCCACGGCCCGCTGGCCCGTCCAGACGTTGAACCACTCGCCGTCGGGCAGGTAGACGTCCCGCCGGAGCAGGCCCTCTTCGAGGATCGGCGCCACGAGCAGGTCGGGGCCCAGCAGGTACTGGTCGTCGAGCGACCAGGTGGCGAAGTCGTCGGGGTAGGCGAGCATCAGGTGGCGCACGATGGGCATGCCCGTCTCGGCGGCCTCGGCGGCGAGGGCCTCGAGCTCGGGCTGGAGCAGGGCGTGGATGCGGGCGAAGCGGGAGAAGAAGGCCAGCGTGTCGGCATCGGCGTCCCAGCGCCAGTTCTCGTCCCGCTCGTTGCCGTCGTGGGTGCGCATGTAGGGGGTGAAGGCGCCGAGCTCGGTCCACCGCTTGTAGAGCTCTTCGGTCGACGGCCCGCCCGAGAAGCCGGCGATGTCGTGGGTCACGAAGGGCTGGCCCGAGAGGCCCACGTTGAGCATGGCGGGCACCACCGTCGGCAGCCCGTCCGTGGGCAGGAAGTCGGCCTCCTGGTCGCCCATCCAGTGGATCATGGCGACCTCGTGCACCCCGGCCCAGCCCGAGCGCGCGAACATCAGCCAGTCGCCGTCCGGGCGCAGCTCGTCCATGACCTCGCGGGTGAGGCGCTGCCAGTCCTCGGGGGCCGTGTTGTGGGCCGCCCGGGGGTCGGCGTCCCCGTAGAGCTGGGCATCGATCGGCAGCCACTCGGCGAAGTCGGCCATCCAGCCGTCCAGCCCGACCTCCTCGACCGCCGTGCGCATGTGGCCCTGGATGTAGGCGCGGGTGGCGGGGTTGCGCAGGTCGGCCTGGGTCATCTCGCCGCGGGGGCCGATGAAGGTGGAGACCGCGCCGGTCTCGGGGTCGAGGGGCAGCATGCCGCCCGCCTCCATCTCGTCCCAGTGCTGGAGCACGGGGTCGACGAAGGGGTTCATGTAGCCCACGATCCGGTAGCCGCGGCCCTTCAGCTCGGAGAAGAAGTCGGAGATGTCGGGGTAGAGCTCCACCTCGTCCGCCGCCCAGCGGTACTGCACGCCGTAGCCGCCGCCGAAGTTCTCCCGGCGCCCCGACCAGTCCTGGACCCAGAGCACGGTGGCGGGGATGTCGGCCCCCTCGAGAACATCGAGCTGCTCGCGCACCCGGGCCTCGCCGCCCTGCATGCACATCCAGGTGCCGTAGGCCCAGGAGGGGGGCGCCTTGGGCCGGCCCACCACGTCGCCGAGCTGGCGCAGGGCGTCGGCCGGGGTCGGGCCCAGCATCACCGACCACGACAGGCTCTCGCCGGCCATGACCTCGACCTCGGCGATGTTCACGTCGGTGGCGCAGAGGTCGACATGGGTGCGGTGGTCGGTCTCGAAGAGCACGCCGAAGCCGCGGCCGTCGAGGTACCAGGGCATCGGGAAGTAGGAGGTGTGGGTGTCGCCGTCGACGCTCCAGAGGCCCTCGGGGTCGCGGCCGATGCCCTGCTCGCTCACGAAGAGGCGGAAGGCCTCGCCCTTCTGGTCGGTCTGGTGCATCTGGGCGCCCCAGCCGTGGAAGCTGGCGCCCGGATCGCAGGAGACCGGCACCACGACGGCATCCTGGCCCGCGGGCACGTCGAGGCGGAAGTCGACCCGCTCGCCGTCCCGGGCGACCGCGAGGGTGGCCGCCGCCCCGTCCGCGCTGGCGAGGGAGAGGGCGAGCCCGTCGGTGGTCGAGACGCCCGTGAGCTGGTCATAGGCCATGGTCTCGGCGCCCTCGCGGGTGAAGCGCCACATGCCCAGGGCCGCCTCGGTGGTCTCGTCGACCGTGCGGGTGGCGAAGGGGGCCGCCGTGCCGAAGGTGCCGACACCGTCTCTCTCGAGAACGACCGTGCCATCGCTGTTCACGATGAGTTCCGCGCCCGCACCGAGATCGTAGGCCCCGTCGAGGTCGGGGACGGACTTGGCGGGATCCGAGGCGCAGGCCAGCAGGGCGAGCACGAGCAGCATGGGGGCTCCGGGCAGCCCTCCCAGGCTACCCCACGGCGCCGCGCCTGCGGGGCTTCAGGTCAGCCCCGCCGACGGACGGCCCCCCGCGACGGCGGCCTGGAGCACCCCGTCGACCCGGCGCAGGTCGCGCGAGAGCTGGCGTCCGACCGCCCGAAGGAAGCAGACCGACATGCGATCGGCGCCCTGGTAGAGGGCCAGGAAGGCGCTGCGGGGCATGTGGGCGACGAGGGCATCGCTCATGGCGACCACGTTGGCCCGGCGGTGGGGCTGGTCGGAGATCAGACCGAGCAGCCCGACCAGCTCGCCGGGCTCGATGATGCGGGCCTGGACGAAGCCGCCGCCCTGGCGGGGCACGCGCACGGCGAAGCTGCCCTCGAGCACAAGGTAGAGCCCCACCTCGCCGTCGGCGGGGGCACCGCTGCGGAGGAGCAGCCCGCCCGCGGGCACGGTCTCTTCGACCAGACAGGTGGCGAGGGCCTGGAGCGAGACCTCGGGCAGGGTCTCGAAGGCGGGGGTGTTGGCCAGGCGGCGGACGAGGGGGGTCACCGGGCACCTCCGAAGAGCCGGCCCCAGACCCGCGAGAACAGCCCGCTGGAGGGGCTGTCGCCGCTGCGGGCGAGGAGCTGGGTGTTGGTCTCGCCCACCCGGGCGCCGAGCAGCCCCGTGAGCAGCCGGAGCAGCTCGGTGGCCTCCCGGGGGTGGACGTCGGCGAGCTCCTCGAAGTCGACCAGGGCCAGCTCGGCCACGCTCGCGTCGGTGGCCGCCCGGATGGTCGCCGACGAGCTGCAGCGATCGAAGAAGCCGGCCTCGCCGAAGAAGGTGCCCTGGTGGATGGTGCCCACCCGCAGCATGTTCTCGCCCTCGCCCACGAAGACGTCGAGCTCGCCCTCGACCAGCAGGAAGAGGCCGTGGGCCTTGCCGCCGGCCTGGACGATGAAGGCGCCCGCCTCCCGGCGCCAGTGCAGCATCCGGGGCGCAAAGAGCGCCGCCGCCTCTGCGCTGAGCTGGCGGCGGAGCACCGCCTGGACAGCCTTGTCGAGCTCACGCATGCACACACCCCCCGGCGGCGCGCCCGGCGCCTGCCCGCGTTCCCTATCGGTCCCGGGGCGGCCGGCTCCATGGGAATGCCGGCCCCGGGCGCGAGACCCTGCGGCACCGCAGCTCTGCTCCACCCGGGTGTCGCTCAGGGATCGAGCAGGGCCACCCCGTCCACCGGCCCCTCGTCCCGGCCGCGGCGCGGGGGGCGGGCGTCGTCGGGATCCGGGAGGATGCGCACCACCAGCCGGGCGCCCACCGCCTGGACCTGGCGATCCACCCCCGACTTGCCGTCGGCGTCCCGGGTCTCCCACTGGCTGACCAGCTCGCCCCAGCCCACCAGCCGCACCGAGGCCCCCGGCCAGCCCAGGCTCAGCCCCGCCGAGACCTCGCCCAGGGTCTCGTGGCGGACCTGGTTGGCCCGGTCGCCCTGGTGGCGGTTGAGGCTGCGCGCCTCGCCCTCGGCCCGCAGGTAGAGGCCGACCGGACCGGCCAGCCCCACCTGGACCTCGCCGCCCGCCCCGAGGCCCGCCTGGACGTAGGCCTTGACCCGCCGATCGGCGTCGTAGTCGGTGTTGCTGATGCCCAGGGCCGTCAGGGTGAGGGGGGTGTAGAAGCGCCAGAAGCCGCGCCGGGTGTCGGCGCCGGCCCAGACCTGGTCGGCCGAGCCGCCGAGGATGCTGAGGTCGAAGGCATCCCCGAGGCGCGGCCGGATCCGCAGGGTGAGCGGCAGCCCCGTGAGCTCGAGGCGGGTGAGCTGGGTCACGCCGTCGGGGCCCGAGACGAGCTGGACCCGGCCCTCGCCGATGGAGCGGTCGCGCTGGCCCAGCCACTGGGACTCGTGGCGCCACAGCAGCTCGCCGCCGAGGGCGGGTGCGCTGCGGTCGGCGGCGTCGACGGGTCCGGGCGCGACCACCGTGGCGAGGCCCCCGGCGCCGAGCTCGTGGGCGACGAAGGGGGTCATCGCGGCGGCGGCGACGGGCAACACGGACGGCATGGTCTCTCCGGCGGCGGACAGGGGACAAGCAGGCCCCCCTTTCGGGGTGACACGGCGCCGCCCCCAGTGCAATGGTCGGGGGTCTCTCTCTGGGTGCGGCCTGGCCCGCCCGCGTGCCTCTGTGCCCGACCCGTCCTCCGCCCCGCCCCCCGGGCCCCGCCACGCCCCCATCGACGCGCTGCGCGGCCTCATCATCGTCTTGATGACCCTCGACCACGTCCGGGGCTTCTTCACCCCGGCCGGCGCGAGCCCCACCGACCTCGCCACCACCACCCCGCTCTTCTTCGCGATGCGCTGGGTGACCCACCTCTGCGCGCCGGGCTTCGTGTTCCTCATGGGGGTGGCGGCGGCCCTGCGCCACGACCGGCGGCCCGCGGGCACGGCCGACTTCCTGCTCCGGCGCGGGCTCTGGCTCATCCTCCTCGAGGCCACCTGGGTGAGCGTCTCGTGGTCGTGGTCGTGGTCGCGCACGAGCCTGGGGGTGCTCTGGGCGCTCGGGGCGGGCATGCTCGGCCTCGTCCCCTTCACCCGGCTGCCCCGGTGGACGGCCACGGCG
>CAXQUZ010000192.1:0-9233 GCA_964226865.1 Myxococcota bacterium
CCCCGCTCTTCCGATCTTGAAGCAGCACCACGCCCGGGTGGGGGCGTGGTGGGAGCAGAGCGGGCGGGCAGCGGCCGTGGCCGCCCGGCTGGCGCGCTGGTGGTCAGCTGGCGGGGGCTGAGGCCGGGGCGTCGGCCTTCTTCGCGTCGGCGGGCGACTCGGCGTCGTCGGCGTCGCGCTCGAAGAAGAACCAGTGCACGATGAAGAGCCCGAGCCCGATGACGATGGCGGCATCGGCGATGTTGAAGCTGGGCCACTCGGCCGTGCCGAACCACTCGATGAGCTTGGCCTTGGCGGCCGGGTTGTCGGTGTAGACCCGCAGGAAGTCGGTCACGGACTGCTTGTCGACCCGGTCGATGGCGTTGCCCACGGCGCCGCTGGTGATGAAGGCCAGGGCGAGGTTCTGGAGCTTGTCTTCCTTGGGGAGCTGCCACAGCATCTGGAGCAGCACGCCCATGGCGATGACCGTGAAGATGCCGAAGAAGATCATCCGGTTCTCGGCGCCGCCGAGCATGCCGAAGGCGGCGCCGGGGTTCTCGGCGTGGACGATGTCGAAGAAGCCCGGGATGACGGGGATGCCCTCGTCGTAGAGGGTCAGGTTCTTGCGCACCCAGATCTTGGTGACCTGGTCGAGCACCGTCGAGAGCACGGCGACCACCGTGAACAGGGCATACTTGCCCACGCTCTGGCTGGGCGCCGGGGCGCCGTCGGCCGTCGTGGGGGCCGTCGAGTCAGGCGTGTCGGTCACGTTTCCCTCCAAGCGCAGCGGGGTGGGCCCCGCAGGTGGGCGCGCGGGCCGGGTCTTAGCGCCGGCGCCGGCCCGGGGCAATCCGCCAGCCGCGCGGCCGGTGGCCCGCAGACACGCTGCCCACAGCGCGCGCCGCCGGCAACCCGCCACCCCGCCAGGACGGTCCCCCGAGGCGCCTGGGGATCCCGTCCCCGGGCCCTGTCGGGAATTGAAATTTCTTCCGACGGGGCGGGCCTTTCCGCGCGTTCGGTAACCGCCCGTAATGGAAGCCCAAATGCCGACACCGTACAGCAGCTGCGGGAGGCGGAGGTGCCCAGCACCTCTGGCAGCCCCGCAGCACCACCGGATCTTGGACCCCGCCGCCCCGCGGTCGGCGTCCCGGTCGGTCGCCGCGGTCTCTCATGGGCCCAGCCGCCTTGCCCTTGTTGTCTCAGGTCGGGCCCACGCCTCCACACATTGCCCCGTGACCCGCCGGTCGTGCCGCTCCCCGCGGACCCGCCCGGCCCGCCCGCTCCCACAGCGGGCCCCGCTGCCGCAGCCGAGGCGGGACTCCCGTCCCCCTCGCCGCGCCAGGACCCGCCAGCCACCACCGCCGACTGTGTCCGCCGGCTTTGCTCCCAGGTCAAACCAAAGTCTGAACGCATCGACTCATCGGCGGTGGTGGTCTGGTTGGCCCCGCCGCGCGCGCCCCGGCCCCTGCGCCGGGGCTTCTGGGTCTTGGGGGGACCGGCGGGCCGGTCAGTCTTCGTCGGCGTGCAGGGCGGCGTGGAGCTGGGCGGCGGTGGCGGGACCGAGCCCGGGCACGGCAGCCAGGGCCTCCGGCGTCGCCGAGCGCACGGCCCCGATGCTCCCAAAGTGACGCAGCAGCGCGCGCTTTCGGGCCGGCCCGACCCCGGGCAGGCCGTCGAGGCTGCCGGTGAGGGTGCGCCGCCGGCGCCGCTTGCGGTGGTAGCTGATGGCGGCGTCGTGGGTGTCGTCGCGCAGGCTCTGGACCAGGCGCAGCCCGGGGCTGTTCGCGGGCAGCCGGATGAGGTTCTTCGCCCCCGGCAGCACCAGCTTGTCGGTCGCCTCGCGGTCGCCGCGGGCGTGCTCGGTGCGGGGCTTGGCGATGCCGATGATGCCGATGGGGATGCGGTCGTCCTCCGGCTCGCGCTGGTGGCGGAAGCCGAGCTCGCGCAGCACGGCGAGGGCGATGTTGAGCTGGCCCTTGCCGCCGTCGACCACCAACAGATCGGGCAGGTCGCCCTCTTCGAGGCCCCGCCGCAGCCGGCGGCCGAGCACCTCGGCCATCGAGGCGTAGTCGTCGGCGCCCACCACGGTCTTGATCTGGTAGCGCCGGTCGTGCTGGCGGGCGTGCTGGCCGTCGACGTAGACGACCATGGCGGCGACCGGATCGGTGCCCTGGACGTTCGAGTTGTCGAAGCACTCCATGCGCCGGGGGGGCCGGGGCAGCCGGCAGACCCGCTGGAGCTCGTCGAGGGCGGCCTGCTGGCGGGCTGCCGCGTCGAGGCGGCGGGCCCAGGCGGCGGCGGCATTCTCGGTCGCGATCTCGACCAGGCGGGCCTTCTCGCCCCGCTGGGGACGCAGCAGCCGCACGGCGCTGCCCCGGCGCTCCCCCAGCACCTCCGCCAGGGCGCCGCCGTCCGGAAGGTCGATGGGCAGCAAGACCTCGGCGGGAATGTCGACACCGCGGCCGTACCAGGTGTTCAGCACACTCGACAGCAGCTCGGCGTCGTCGTCAGACCACGGGCCGTCGGCAAAGGGGAAGAGGGCGGCCTCGTGCATCATGCCCTGGCGCACGGGCAGGAGGGCGACCACGCCGCCGTCCGAGGCACGGGTCAGGCCCCAGACGTCGCGGTTCCCCAGCTTGGGGTCGACCACGCTCTGGCGCTCGATGGAGCTCTCGATGGCCTTGATGAGATCCCGCTGGCGGGCGGCCGTCTCGAAGTCGAGATCCTCGGCGGCGGCGGCCATGGAGCGGCGCAGGCGGGCGAGCAGCTCGGTGTTCCGGCCGGAGACGAAGAGCAGCGACTCGGTCACGGCCTCCTCGTAGGCGGCCGGGGTGCAGAGGTCGGCACAGGGGGCGAGGCAGCGGCCCATCTGGTGGAGCAGGCAGGGACGCTTGCGGCTGCGGAGCTCGCGGTCGGAGCAGGTGCGCAGGGGGAAGCGCCGGGACAGGAACTCGAGGGTGGCCCGGCCCCGGGAGGCGCTGGTGAAGGGCCCGAAGCTGCGCACCTTGGGCTGGTCGGCGTTGACCTGGCGCACGAGGCGGTAGCGGGGCCAGCGGGCGCGGGTGTCGATCTGGAGGTGGAGGAAGGCGCTGTCGTCCACCAGCTTCACGTTGTAGCGAGGCCGGTGCTTCTTGATCAGCGTGTTCTCGAGGATCAGGGCCTCTTTCTCGGTGTGCACCACCACCGCGTCGATCTCGGTGGCCGTGCGCAGCAGGAAGGGCACGAAGAGCCGCTCGTCCTGGCCCGTGATGTACTGGCGCACCCGGGCGCGCACGTTCTTCGCCTTGCCGACGTAGACGACGCGCCCGCGCTTGTCCTTGAACAGGTAGACGCCCGCCTCGGCGGGCAGGGCGTCCGCCCGGGCGCGGAGGGACAGGCTCATGGAATCCTCGCGGTCGGGCCGCTCGGGGGCCCGCCCGGCGCTATCCCAGCGGGGGCGGCCGAGACAGT
Source organism: Myxococcota bacterium (assembly GCA_964226865.1). Taxonomy (GTDB): domain Bacteria; phylum Myxococcota_A; class UBA796; order UBA796; family UBA2385; genus CAXQUZ01. Next base: position 3,430 of record CAXQUZ010000192.1, read on the forward strand.
CAGGCGGGGCTGCCGCCGAAGAGCACCCAGCCCAGCACGAGCACGAAGACGATGAAGGCGGCCGCCGCAAGGGCGGGCCAGGCCGCGCCGCCGCCCGCGCCGTCGAGGGACTCCATCTCGCGCACGGGCGAGGCGTCCATCACCTTGCGCACGTCGTCGAGAGAGCGGGCCTCCTCTTGCCACTTGCCCGAGCCGAGCTCGTCGGCCCGGTCTTCGCGGCCCGTGACGCCGCCGACCCCCTGCCAGCGGGGAGGCTCGTCGGCGCCCTCGACCTCGGCGACCAGCGGCGCCGGCGCCGGCGCGGGCGGGACGGGGGCCGGAGCGGGGGCCGGCGGGGGAGCTGGGGCCGGCACTGGAGCGGGGGCGGGGGCCAGGACCGCGGCCGGAGCCCGCAGCTCCGGGGGCGGCCCGAGGCTCAGGGGACGGTCGGCGGGATCGACGGCCTCGCGGTCGATCATCGTGGCCTCGTCGTCGACCTCGAAGGGGATCTCGTCGTCGACGGGGGCGGCCGGGGCCGGGGACGGTCCGGCCGCGGACGGGTCGCCGAGCGCCGGCGTCGCGGCGTCGGGGGGCGGCGGGGCCTCGGCGGGCGGGGAGCTCGGCGCGATCTCGAGCGCCCCGGGCTCGGGAGCGCTCGCCGCCCCTTCGGGGGAGGGCTCCGCCGCCGGCGCGGGGTCGGGGGCCGGCGCCGCGGGCTCGGGAGCGGGGACCGGCGGGTCGTCCTCGGCAGCAACGGCCACCGCGGGAGCGGGCGGGGGGGCCAGGGCCGCAGCGTCGAGGTCGGTGGGCGCGTCGTCTTCGGGCTCGGGCGCCAGCACCGGCACCGGCGTCAGCAGGGTCTGGCCCTCGGGATCGGGCAGACCGGCCGCGGCCGGCAGCGGGTCGAGGTCGGCGTCGGCGTCGGCATCGGCGCCAGTGTCGGCACCAGTGTCGGCGTCGGCCAGGCCGGGGGCGAGCAGGGCCGAGGCCCCGGCCGGGGGGGCGGCCGTGGCCGGGGGGGCGGCGGGAGCGGCCGGTGGGGGGGCAGGCGCGGCCGGATCAGCGGGCGTGGCCGGCGTCTCAGGGACGGACGGAGCGGCGGGCGCGGTGACCGCCGGGGCCGCCGCCGCGGGGGCGTCGCGCACGACCGGATCGACCGGGGCCGCGGCGACGGCCGCCGCGCCGTCCACCGAGCTGGGCTCGTCCTCGGTCCCCTCCGGCGGCAACACCCGCACCTGGAGCCGGGGCGCCGGAGGGGCCGACGTGGCCGCCTTGGACGGCGCCGCTGTGGACAGGGCCGCCTTGGCCGTGCTCACGGGGATGCCCATGGAGACCGCCACCCGTGCCGGGGCCGCCCGGGTCGTGGCGCCCGAGCCCGCCATGGCCACCGAGAGGCGGGCCGCCGTGGGGGTCGCCGTCGCGCGGCTTCCCCGGACCAGCCCGGACAGGGGCGCCCGGGGCGCCGCGTCGAGCGCCCAGGCGGGCCCCAGGGTCTCGATCAGCGCGGCCACCCAGTCCGGGTGGCGCGCGAGGATGGCCCGAAGCGACTGGCGCACGGCACGGCCGGGCTGCATGCGCAGGCGGCCCCGCTCCCGGCGCAGCCCGCTGAACAGCAGCGGCACCCCGGGGTCGTCCACCCGCTCGAGCTCGAGGGCCTCGAAGACCCCCGCCAGCATGCGACAGTCCGTGGCGCGGGCGTCGGCCGCGGGGTCGGGATCGGGCGAGGCCACCACGGCCAGGGCCGGCCGGATGGTCAGGCGCCCGAGGCCGTCGAGCCCCACATAGCTCGGGTGGAGCGCGCCGTGGGCCGTGCCCTGGTCGTGCACCTCGGCGACCGCCGCCGCCACATGCCAGGCCAGCGCCACGCAGGCCCCGGGCGACAGCCGCTCCCGCAGGTCCTCGAGGTCCGAGGCGAGGTCGCCGCGCACCACGACAAAGCCCTGGTCGGCCCGCATGCCGTTGATGACCTCGGGAAAGGGGCCCCACACGGGCAGGGACGCGGCCCGGCGCACGAGGTGGTCGTCGCCCAGGTAGACCTCGGCCGGGCCCGCGGCCCCGAGGGCAGACCAGTGCTCGACGTCGGTGGTGGCGGCGGGCCGCCGGACCTGGAGCTGGAAGCCGGCGTAGGAGTCGTCAGACATGGGCAGAACCACCAAGGGGGGCAGGGAGCCAGGGCGCGCCCGTCCGGCGGTCGCATCCGGCGCCGGGCCGTCCACGCCGGGCCGGCGTCCGACCCCGCGGCCCGGGGGGGGCGCTCCGGCTCGCGGCGGGGGAGTATACCGACCCCGCCCTGGGCGTGCTCGCTCTGGCGGGGCCCCCACCCGGCGCCAGTGGCCGGTCCGGCCTCCGGAATGTCCCATCCGACGGGCTCCGCCGCCGCGACACGGTCGAAAAAGTGCCCCCCTGGCCCCGGCATCCTCCCCGGGCCCGTTGAAGCCCGCGGCCCTGCCCGTTACCTTCGCGCCGCTCATCTCCCCTTCGGAGCGGGCGTGGCAGGCCGGACCGGTTCCGGCCGTGGTCTTGTGCCCAGCTGCCTGCGGTGGTCTCCCGTCGCGACGGCACCGGTGCTCCCCATCCGACCGCCCTGTCCCCTCCCCCTCAAGGTGCGCACCCGAGCATCGGGCCAGTCTGCCCGTCCTCGCCGCCCACCTCCACCGCAGCCCTTCGGGGCATGGGTCCAGGCCCGCCCCACCGGCCGGCCCCCCTCCCGCCCCATCGGCTCGAGGCATCACATGAATCGCGTAGAAACCGCCATCAACGATGGTCGCTGTGTCATCGCTATCGGCGCCCGGGCCCTGGCCACCGCCGAGGTCCAGGCCGAGATGCGCCGCCGCCCCCTGCCCTTCGTCGCCCTCGGCGGCGACCCGGTCAACCCGGCGGTCAAGCTCAGCGCCGAGGCCCTCGCCCCCGCCCTCACCCAGCAGGGCGGCATGGTCGTGCTCGTCGAGCCCGAGGCCGCCACCGACGGCCGCGCCCTCGGCGAGCTCGAGAAGCTGATCAAGGGCGCCAAGCACAAGCCCCGCCTGACGGTGGCCGCCCGCAGCTTCAACCCCTTCGGCCTGCCCATGGGCATGCGGCTGCTCAAGTTCGACCACGAGAAGCTCCGTGCCGTCGACTTCGTCGCCGGGCTGCCCGTGCCCCCGGCCGAGGCCGTGGCCGTGGCCGCCCAGGCCATCGAGGCCGTGGCCGAGAAGAAGAAGAGCGCCAAGAAGGCCGCCGGTGCCCGGGCGCCCCGCGCCACCGTGATCGGCCGCGAGGACGAGCTCGCCGCCCTGCGGGGCCTCCTCGCCGAAGACGGCACCCCCATCGTGGTCCAGGGCCCCGAGGGTGTGGGCAAGCGCTGGCTCATCGAGGCCGCCCTCGACCAGCCCGACACGAAGCGGCTGCCCGACCTCTGCCTCAGCCGCGGCGTGGGCTTCGACGCCTTCGTGACCGTGCTCGCCCTCGCTGCCCGCAAGGCCGGCGACTCGTCCCTGCACGACCTGCTCGCCGGCAAGGAGGCCCAGACCCCGGCCGCCCTCGCCGATGCGGTCGTCGCCGCCTGCACCAGCGACGCCCTCGCGGGCCAGGTCTGGGTCATCCACGGCCTCGACTCGCTGCTCGACCGGCGCGACTCCAGCTTCTACCGCAGCGGCCGCCTCGAGATGGTGCTGCGCCGCCTGATGATCACCGAGCTCAAGCTGCGGCTGGTCTTCCCCGCCACCATGTCGCCGGTCTTCTACCGCGAGGGCGAGGCTGCCCTGCGCCGCACCCTCCCGGTGGCGGGCCTCAAGGGCCGCGAGCTCCACGAGCTCTTCGCCGCCTGGCACGCCCCCGAGTTCCCCCGCGACCGCTTCGGTGCCATCCACGAGCGCGTCCACGGCCACCCCCTCGCCGCCCGCACCTTCAGCGTGATCCTCGGCGCGGCCGAGTCCCCCGATGTCGACGCCCTGCTCGAGCGCGGCCGCTTCCTGAAGGCCGAGTCCCTCGGCGATCTCGGCCCGCTCAAGCGCGAGCTGAAGAAGCGCCTCTCGAAGCTCGAGGGCCCGATGCTCGACGCCCTGCACGCGGCCGCGATGCCGCGCATGGCCCTCGACATCGACGCCCTCCAGGCGCTCGGCATCAACCGCCAGACCCGCCTCGACATGCTCGCCCAGGGCATCCTCGAGCAGAGCCCCGGCGGCGACCGGCGCTTCTACGTCCACCCCCTCGTCTCCGAGACCCTCGACCGCCGCAAGGTCGACGACTTCGGTCGCATGGAGGAGTTCGGCAACTGGTGCCTCCAGCGCGCCAACGAGCAGCGCCGGGGCGGTGACGCCGTCGCCGCGGTGGCCCTGGCCATCGAGGGCAACCGGCTCCTGACCGAGGCCCGCCGCATCCGCAGCCGCATGCCGATGCCCTACCCGGACCACGACGCCGATCTCGAGAACATCCGCAGCCTCATGCGCCGCCGGAACGCCCGTCTCGACATCGCCCGCATGCGGGTCAACGAGATCAAGAAGAAGGCCCGCACCAACACCGAGCTGCTGCTCGCCGAGGCCGAGCTGATGGGCCACGAGAAGGCCAAGGTCGAAGAGATCGAGGCCGCCTTCCTCGCCATCGCCGAGGCCGCCCCCACCGCCGAGGTCTTCCACACCGAGGCCTCGTGGCACCAGACCCGCAACGCCCGGGGCCGCGCCGTCACGGCCCTCGAGCGCGGCGTGGCCGCCTTCCCCGAGGACGCCCGCCTCCACCGGCGCCTCGCCGGCATGTACCTCTCCCAGAACCGTCGCGAGGAGGCCGTGGCCGCCCTCAAGACGGCCCAGGAGCTCGAGCCCATGATGCCCGACACCTACGGCATGATGGGGGAGATCAGCGCCGAGCTGGGCGCCGAGCACTGGGACCAGGCCGAGCAGTACATCGAGGAGGCCCTGCGCCTCGCGCCCGAGCACCCGGTCCACCTCTCCCGCAAGGCCCGCCTGCTGCGGCTGCGCAGCATGGTCCAGCCCGACGAGCGCGCCGCGCTGCTCGCCAGCGCCGAGGCCCTGCTCCGGGAGGCCCTCCAGCTCGAGAAGAACAACCGCCGTGTCCAGGTGCTCCTGGCGACGGTGCTCATCGACAGCGACGGGGACCTCGAGCAGGCCCGGTGGCTGCTCCAGCAGGCCATGAAGCAGCCCAAGGGCGGCCGCCGCCGCGACAACCCCGCCGCGCTGGTCCAGCGCGCCCGGCTGCTCGTGCGCGACACCGCCTGGGACGAGGCCGAGCGGCTCATCGCCCGCGCCATCAAGCTCGAGCCCTCGCTCCACCCGGCCTTCGCCGCCAAGGGTGAGCTCTACCGGGGCAAGGGCGAGCTGGTCCAGGCCTTCGAGGCCTACAAGACCGCCCGCGAGCGCAGCCCCCGCGAGGCCCCCGAGCGCGCCCTCTACGAGGCCGCCCTCGGTGTGATCGCCACCGAGATCGAGGCGGCCGCCGCCGCCGCCGCGGCCGAGGCCGGTGAGGCCCCCGCCGAGGTCGAGGCCGAGGGCGGGGTGACCACCCGTCCGGGCGCCACCGTGCTGCGCAAGGGCGAGGCCGCCCTTGCCGAGGAGGCCCCTGCCGCCGAGGTCGAGGCCGCCCCCGCCGAGGTCGAGGCCGCCCCCGCCGAGGAGCCCCCCGCCGAGGCCGCCCCCGCCGAGGAGGTCCCCGCCGAAGCCGAGGCCGCCCCCGCCGAGGAGGCCCCCGCCGAGGCCGAGGCCGCCCCCACCGAGGCCTGAGCCCCGGTCCTTCAGAGCACGGGCCCCCTGCACCCACGCGGTGCAGGGGGCCCGGTCGGTCTCGGCGCCGTCCCGCCGCCCGGGGGCCGGGGCCGCGGCGGCGCCGGGCGCCCC
>CAXQUZ010000193.1:0-10085 GCA_964226865.1 Myxococcota bacterium
CGCGAGCCGTCCGACTCGGTGGTGTGGAAGAGGCCCACCTGGTGGCCGACCTCGTGGGCCATGGTCTCGCCCATGGTCGTCACGTCCACGTCGCCGCTGCGCGAGCGGTGGCCGTCGAGGGCCACGATGACGCCGGCACCGTCGACCCCGAAGAGGCCGAGGGGGCCGGGAATGCCGCCAGCCTCGCCGAGGGTGCCCGGCTCATCGGAGTAGTCGTCGATGAAGAACAGGTTGATGGCCTGGGCGTTGCCGCCGCTCAGATCCGTGCGCCGCAGGTCGTTCGAGTCGCGGTAGCGGAGCATGGAGCTGCCGTCGAGCTCGTAGAGGTCGACGTTGCCGAGGGACGGACCCCCGCCGCCGGTCCAGACCTCGTCCATGCGGGCCAGGGACTCGTCGAGATCTTGCTGGGTGAGGTCGGCCCCGCCCACCACCACGATGTTCAGGTCGATGCTGCCTGCGCCGGCGTCGTCCCGGCGGGTGACGATGTGGAGGGTGCCGGTGGCGCCCTCGACGTCGTCCTCGAGGGCCGCGGGCTGGACCGCGAGGCAGCCGCCGCCGTCGGGCAGGCTCTCGCCGTCGATGGGCATGGAGAGGGTGCCGCCGAGGGTGCCCCAGTGGAAGTAGGGGGGGCTGTACCAGGCGCCGTCTTCGCCGTCGGCCCGGGCCGCGTCGACCCAGACGTCGTCGTTGAGGCTCCAGAAGGCGAAGCCCGTCGAGAAGCCCGCCGAGTCGACCGTGGCCGAGATGCCCGTGGCGTCGGCGGGCAGCTCGAAGAGCATCGTGGGGCCGGCCTCGACCCCCATGTTGTTGGCCCAGGCGTACTCGAAGTCGTAGCTGTCGACGGCGAAGCCGCCCGCCTCGCCGAGGGTCTCTTCGGCCTCGTCACAGGTGGGGGCCGTGCGGGTGGAGCCGGACTTGCCGCCCCCGCCGGTGTCGACACAGCCGACCGCGAGCAGGGCAGCAAGGGGGAGGAGCGTGCGGGTCTGGTTCATGGCATCCCTCGGGCAGGGCCGGACGCGGCCCGGGGTGTCGGACGGCAGGCGCGGGGGGGCCAGGCCGTCCACGGAAGGGGGAGCCCGGCCGGGACCGGGCAGCGAGAGGCAGGTTGCCACAGGGGGACGGCCACCGACGACCACAACTCCATGACATTCAGCGGGCGGCTGCGCCGGGGCAGGGGCCGCACGGGGGGCGGGGCGGCGGCCTCAGTCCTCGGCGTCTTCGGGGGTCCAGGTGCCGGCACGGCCGTGGCGGCGCACGAAGACGGCCTCGTGCACGCTGCGGCGCTTGCCGCGGCGCACCTTGATCTCGACCTTGCGCTGGCCGCGGATCTGGACCTCGACCTCGTTCTTCGAGAAGGGCAGGGTCCAGATCTCGACCTCGGAGGGGGTGACCCCCACGTAGACCCCGTCGATGCGGAGCTCGGCGCCGGGCGGGTCGCTCTTGATCATCGCGGTCTGCTTGAGGCAGCCGGTGGCGCCGAGGGCCGCCAGCAGCACGAGGCACCAGCGGCGGAGGCCCAGCGGGGAGTTGGTCACGGTCGCACCTCGTCGGGGGGCCCGGGCGCCGGCGGCCGGCCGCGCGGGAGCGGGCGGAGGCCCCCGGTGCTGGCACATCTGGACCCGGCGGCGGGTCGGGCCACAGGATAGCCGACGCGCGCAGGTGCAGCACGTCGCCCCGGAGCCCTGCCGGCGCGACCGCCGCTGGCCCTGGCCCAGGAGCCGACATGCCGCCGCGCCGCCCCGCCCTCCCGCTCTCTCGCCGTGCCCTGGCCGCCGGCGCCGTGGCCCTCGCGGTCGGGGGACTGGCGGGCTGTGGTCCCAAGAGCCCCAAGCCCGACAAGGGCACCGAGGGCAAGGACCACGAGCTGTTGCTGCGCAGCGCCAACATGTACTGGGAGGCCGTGCGCTGGGCGGACGGCGAGCGCGCGGGCATGTTCATCGAGAACACCCAGGAGCGCGTCATCTTCATGGACTGGATGCAGGACGAGCGCAGCCGCTATCGCTACGAAGACATCGTCGTCATCCAGGTCCAGATGGGCCCCAAGCTCGACCCGCCGGTCGACGGCAAGCGCCGGGAGGCCACCGTCTGGGCGCGCACGAGCGGCTATGCCCTGCCCGAGCAGATCCTCGAGACCGACCGCATCCGCCAGGGCTGGTACCGCACCGACCAGGGCTGGTTTGTGGCCTGGGAGCGTCCCGACGAGGACGGGTGAGCGGTCCTGACGCAGACGAGCGAGCGGCGCCGGGGCTCAGCGCCCGGCGGCTTCGAGCACGGGATAGCCCGCCCACTCGCCCTTCTGGGCCCGAAGGCCCATCCACAGCGGCATGACCAGCAGCAGCAGGGCCGCCCCACAGGTGGCCACCGAGAGCACCGAGGTCAGCAGCTGGAAGATCAGCGCCTGGACGGCATGGTAGGCGACGAAGCGCGAGCGCTTGCCCCGCAGCAGCCAGATGAGGGCCGGGCCGAGCACGGGCAGCACGAAGACCGAGAAGTGGGCCATCATGGCCAGGTTGGCCTCGTCCATGCCCGGGGGCTCGCCCCAGTGCTGGGTGAGGGGCGCGTCGGGGGGCTCCACGGCAGGCTCCGGGCGGGAGGGAGGCGGGCCGGCGGTTTCTCTCGCGGCCCTGGTCCGATAAGGACGCCGTCCCGCTCCGGCCACGGCGGGCCCGACCGCCCGGGACCGCGGCGCCGCTGCCCGTGACGACCGTCGTCAGCCACCCCGGCGACGACCGTCACCCCCAGCCGCCCCGGTCGGCGCCCACTCTGCCCTGCTGGTGGGCCGACACGTCCCCTCCCCGCGCTGGCCCGGACCTTGCAGCCGGCGCCCCCCTCCGTGCGCTGCCTCCCCTCCCCGCTCCCCTGCCCGCCCATGTCTGACGCCCCCGATCTCGTCGCCCTCCTCAAGGCCCGCTTCGGCTTCCCGGGCTTCCGCACGGGCCAGCAGGAGATCTGTGCGTCCATCGCCGGCGGCACCGACACCCTCGTCGTGATGCCCACCGGCGCGGGCAAGTCCCTCTGCTACCAGCTCCCGGCGCTGGCCCGGGGCGGCACCACCCTCGTCGTCTCGCCGCTGCTGGCCCTGATGAAGGACCAGGTCGACGCGCTCCAGGCGAAGGGCATCAAGGCCACGGCCATCAACTCCTCCATCACCGCCGAGGAGCGGCGCAGCCGGCTCCAGGGCCTGCGCGAGGGCGCCTGGGAGCTCGTCTACGTTGCCCCGGAGCGCTTCTCGCCGGGCTTCCTGCGATCGATCAAGGGCGTCGACATCCGGCTGCTGGCCATCGACGAGGCCCACTGCCTCTCGCAGTGGGGCCACGACTTCCGGCCGGACTACCTGCGCCTGGGCAAGGTGCGCCGGGCCCTCGGCAACCCGCCCACCGCGGCGCTGACGGCCACCGCCACCCCCGCCGTCCAGGAAGACATCCTGCGGGTGCTGGGCATCCCCGACGCGCGGCGCTTCGTGCTGGGCTTCGACCGCGACAACCTCGCCCTCGAGGTCGTGGCCACCCCCAAAGACACCGACAAGCTCGCGCTGATCCCCGAGCTGGTCCAGGGCGGGGGCACGAGCCTCGTCTACTGCGCGACCCGCAAGAACGTCGAGAAGGTCACCCGCCACCTGCACGGGGCCGGCATCCGGGCCGGCATGTACCACGGCGGCATGGACATGAACGAGCGCAAGCGCATGCAGGACGCGTTCATGGGCGGCGAGCTGCGGGTGGTGGTCGCGACCAATGCCTTCGGCATGGGCGTCGACAAGGAGGACGTGCGCTGCATCGTGCACTACGAGCTGCCCGGCACGGTCGAGGCCTACTACCAGGAGATCGGCCGGGCGGGCCGCGACGGCCGCCCCTCCCGGGTGGTGCTGCTCTTCCGCGAGGGCGACCGGCGCACCCAGGAATTCTTCATCCAGATGGCCCACCCGCCCGCGGCCCACGTGCGCGCCGTCTACGAGACGCTCTGCAACGTGGGCACCGACGAGGTCTGGATCACCCACGAGCAGCTCGCCGAGCGGGTGCAGCACGAGCACGCCGGCTGTGACGACCTCAACGAGCGCACCGCGGCCAGCTGCCTCTACCTGCTCCAGCGCGAGGGCTGGCTGCGGCGCCTCTCGGCGAACCAGCGCGAGGGCCGGGCCACGGTGCTCGCCACCCGTCCTGCCGCCCGCCCCCAGGGCGCCCGGGGCGCCGTGCTGCGCTGGCTGCTCGGCGGCATCGGCCAGGACGGCGACAGCGCCCCCGGGGCCCAGGTGGTCACCGTCGACCCGGCCACCCTCCACAAGACCCTCGACCTCAGCCGCGACCAGCTCACCGCCGCCCTGCGGGGCCTCGAGTCGCGGGGCTACCTGCGCTGGTCGCCCCCGGCCCGGGGCGGCGGGGTGGCCTTGCTGCGCCGGGACGACCCCTTCGACCTCGACGAGACCCGGCTGCGCGAGAAGCGCCAGCAGGAGTACAAGAAGCTCGAAGCCATGGTCGGCTATGCCCACGCGGGCTGCCGCCGGCGCTACCTGGTCGAGCACTTCGGCCAGAAGCCGCCCTGGGACCGCTGCGGCACCTGCGACGCCTGCCGCGAGGGCCGCCGCCTCGGCAAGGGCCCCCGGCCGCTGGGCCCCGATGAAGAGCTGGTGGTGCGCAAGCTGCTCGCGACCTCGGCCCGCATGGGCAAGCCCTTCTCGCCGGGCATGGTGGCCAAGGTGGCGACCGGCAGCCGCGACAAGGCCGTGCTCGCCTTCGGCTTCGACCGCCTCAGCACCCACGGCATCCTCTCGGGCTGGACCACCAAGGAGGTCACCGCGCTCATCGACGCCCTCGTGAGCGCCGGCGCCATGCAGGTCGACTTCGAGACCCGCGACATCGACGGCACCGAGCGCACCTACAAGGTGGTGGGCCTCACCGCCCTGGGCGGCGACGTGATGCGCCAGAAGGCCACCGACTTCGTGCTGGACTTCCCCGACAGCCGCCGCCTCAGCCGTCCCCGCCCCACCCGGCCGACCGGGCCCGCCGTCGCCAACGACCTGCTCGCCGAGCTGCGGGCGGTGCGCACCCGCCTCGCCCGGGCCGAAGAGGTGCCCGCCTATGTGGTCGCGCCGAACAAGACCCTGGAGCAGCTCGCCGCCGACCGGCCCACGACGACCTGGGCCATGGCCCGGGTGCACGGCATGGGGAAGAGCCGGATGAAGCGCTACGCGGGGCCCTTCCTCGACACCATCCGGGCCTGGTCTGGGGGCTGATCCGCGCCCCGGCCCGCCACCGACGGCCCGGAGCCCTTGTCTCGCGGGCCGCCCCGGGCCACGGTGCCGGCCCCGCCCCGGAGCCCCCATGCCCGACCACCCGCCGGCCCCCGCCCCGCTGCCCGCCGACATCGCGGCCGACGCCGGCCCCCGGGTGCCCTTTCGCCGCACCCCGGTCGACGACGCCACCCTGCTCGCGCGCGCCGTGGCCGTCGAGCAGCAGGCGGCGGCCCGGCGCTCGGTGCGCCAGTTCTCGTCGCGCCCCGTGCCCCGCGCCGTGGTCGAGAGCCTCATCCGCACGGCCAGCACCGCCCCGTCGGGCGCCCACCTCCAGCCCTGGACCTTCGTCGCCGTCCAGAGCCCGGCGCTCAAGGCCCGCATCCGGGAGGCCGCCGAGGCCGAAGAGCGCGAGACCTACGACCACCGCATGAGCGACGAGTGGCGCGCCGCCCTGCGCCACCTGGGCACGAACTGGCGCAAGCCCTTCATCGAGCAGGCGCCCTGGATCATCGTGCTCTTCGCCCAGCGCCACGGCCGGGGCCCAGACGGCGAGAAGATTCGCCACTACTACGTCAAGGAGAGCGTCGGCCTCGCCGCTGGCACCTTCATCGCCGCCGCCAACGCCGTGGGCCTCGCCACCCTCACCCACACGCCGAGCCCCATGGGCTTCCTGGGCCCGCTGCTCGACCGCCCGAAGCACGAGTCGGCCTTCCTGCTGATGCCGCTGGGCTGGCCCGCTGCGGACTGCACGGTGCCCGCGCTCGCGCGGAAGCCCCTCGACGCGGTGGCCGTCTTCCGCTGAGCCGCGCCCCCCCTCAGCGCTCGACGGGCACGAAGACCTCGATGACTTCCTTGACCCCGTGGGCCAGGGCGAAGCTGCGGATGCGCTCGAGCAGAGCGGCGGTGGCCTGGGTGTTGCGCGACGAGAGCAGCAGGCCCCGGTTGGTGTAGACGTCCTCGGCGAAGACCATGCCGCTCACCAGCTTCGTGACCGGCACGTTCCGCCGCAGGTAGCCCCGGGGGATGCTCGCGTCCTGGAGCACGGCCCGGAGCGCCGAGAGCACGGCCGGGTCGTGGCCTCCCCGATCGCGGGCGAGCAGGGCGACCCCGGCCTCGGGCTCGAGGCCCTGCATCTCGAGCTTGTCGAGCTCGACCGCCACCCGGAGGATGCGCGAGCCCAGCGGGATGGCGTCGCCGCGGGGGGTGTCCTTTGCAGCGCCGCGGCCGTCGAAGCGCTGGCCCTGCCACCGCACGATGGCCAGCACCCCCTCCAGCCGGGGCAGCTCGCCGAGGATCTCGACCGCCTTCGCGGGGGCGGCGTCGTAGAGCTGCTGTTCCCAGTCCTTGAGCTCGCGCCCCAGCAGCACCCGCTCGAGCACGGAGGGCGGGATGTGGACCGTGCCGAGCTGGGAGAGCTGGGCGGCCATCTCGACCTCCCAGGGCCGCGGCAGCTGGAGCTTCTCGAGCAGCTGGCCCACCCGCCGCTGGACCCGCAGGGTGTGGCCCACCGCGACGGGGTTGGCCAGGGCCAGGGCCTCGCCGAGGGCCCGCACGGCACCGGCCAGGGTCGTCTCGACCAGCTCGCGCTCGGTGCGCAGCAGCTGGGCGTGGCGCAGCGCAGACTCGGCGGCCTGGACGATGCGGGGCTGGGGCCAGCTCTTGAGCAAGATCTGGTAGATGTGGCCCTCGTTGACGCTCTTGAGGGCCAGCTCGAGCTCGGCGTGGCCCGTGAGCAGCACCCGGACGATGTCGGGGTGGTCGCGGCGCAGGGTCGAGAGCAGCTCGAGCCCGTCCATGCCGCGCATGTATTGATCGGTGATGACAACGTCGGGCAGGCCGTTGTCCGCAATCCAAGCCAGGGCCTGCTCGCCGCCCTCGACCCCCTCCACCCGGTAGCGCCGCAGGGCCCGGGTCACGAGAAACAGGTCAGAGGGGTCGTCGTCCACGCACAGGATCTGGACGTCGCTGCGCTCCCCGTCTCGGCTCGACATGCTGCCCCCTCTCACCCCCCCAGTGTAGTCCGGACCGGCGCCAGAGGTAGACTCTGCAGACACCGCCCCCCCCCGTCTGTCGGCCCGGCGCGCCCGGGCCGCCGCTGCCTCCCGAGCCCCGATGCCCGCGTCCGCTCCCCCACCCTCCGACGGTGACGCTCCGCCCCCGGCCCCCGCTGCCGGTGCTGACCGCTCGGCGTCTGCGCCCCCAGGCGACGACAACACCGTGTTCCAGAAGATCTCCGGCGACGCTGCAGCCCTCGCTCGCGAGAACGCGGCGCTCAAGGCCGAGCTCGCCCAGCTCCGGGCCGCCGCCACGGCCGTCCAGTCCGACGCCGTGACCTTCCGCGCCCTGGCCGACAACCTGCCCTACGGGGTCAGCATCTGGCGGGCCCACGGCACCCAGGCCGCCGACCTCGAGCTGCGCTACGTCAACCCCCGGGCCAGCCTGGAGTGGGGCGAGGAGATCGGGCGAAAGGTCGGCGAGACCCTGGCCTCTGCCCTGCCGGAGGCCCTCGAGGCCCGGGGCCCCTACAGCCTGCCCGGCATGTGGCTGCGCGTGGCCCGCTCGGGCACCCCCGAGATGATCGACCCGCTGCCCACGGGCCCCCCCGACCAGCCCCACGGCTGGCTGCGGGCCCACGCCGTGCCCGCCGGCCCCGACACCGTGGCCATGGTCTTCGACAACGTCTCGCGCCACATCCGGGCCGAGCGCCAGCTGCGCGCCCTCAACAACGAGCTGGAGCACCGGGTGCGGGAGCGCACGGCCCGCCTCGACGACCTCAACCAGGAGCTCGAGGCCTTCTCGTACACGGTCTCGCACGATCTGCGGGCGCCGCTGCGGGCGGTCATCGGCTTCGCCGAGGCGCTCGACGAGGACTTCGGCGAGACCCTCCCCGCCGAGGCCCGCCACTACATCGCCCACATCCGCGAGGGCGCCGGCAACATGCGGGCGCGCATCAACGGGCTGCTGACCCTCTCGCGGCTCACCCGCCACGAGCTGCTGGTCGAGACCGTGCCCATCTCGGAGCGGGTCGAGAAGGTGCTGGCGCGCATCTGTCCCGAGGGGCGCCAGGTGCGGCTCGACGCCGAGCCCGGCCTCGAGGTGCGGGCCGACCCGCGGCTGGTCGACCTGTTGATCGAGAACCTGCTGTCGAACGCCCTGAAGTTCACCCGCACCCGCGAGCTGGCCATCCTCCGCTTCGGGCGCGGGGTCTCGCGCGGGCGCCGGGCCTTCTTTCTCCGCGACAACGGCGTCGGCTTCGACAGCGCCCACGCCGAGCGCATGTTCAAGCCCTTCCAGCGCCTCCACACCAGCGGCCAGTTCCCCGGCACGGGCATCGGGCTGGCCACCGTGCAGCGCATCGCCCACTCCCACGGCGGGCGCGCCTGGGCAGAGGGCCAGCCCGACGCCGGGGCCACCCTCTGGTTCACCCTCTGAGCCCACGGGGCGGGCGCCCGGGGGCCAAGACGCAGCGCGGGGGCCCCCACCCAGGCAGGGGCCCCCGCAGTCCCAGCCGGGCCGGGATCAGCCGTCGGTGCGCACGTACTCGTACTCGACCGGCTGGCGGTTGATGCCGCGCTTCGGCGCAGAGATCCAGCCGGCCATCTTGCCCGGGTCGTGCACGGGCTTCATGAGGCTCTTCACGTAGGCGCGATCCGCGTCGGTGGGCAGCCAGTCGGCCATGCGGGCCTGGAACTCGGCCTCGCTGAGGGGCTTGCCCTCGCGGTCGAAGTGGTGGCCGGCGTAGATGCCCTGGCGGCGGAAGAAGCGCCGGTGGGGCAGCGTGATCTCGAAGTCGGCACCGGCCTTGTTGAGGGCGCGGTTCCACTTCTTCACCACCCGCTGGCAGTCCTCGATGTACTCCTCGCGCAGCAGCTCGTTCATCGCGTTGCGGAGGGGCACGTCCCGGTCGACCAGCGCGCCGTTCTCGACGTGGGGAATGTTCTTGCTGGCGCCGAGGGCGGAGTGCTCGGTGTGCTTCTTGGCTTCCTGCCAGCGGCCCTTGAGCCCGCTCGCGAAGTAGTCGGCGGCGTTGGTGCTGACCTCAGCGCCGAACAGGTCGAGGCTGTAGCTGTACCAGTGGTTCACCCACTTCTGGATGGTGGGGAAGTCGATGCCGCCGAGCTCGCGGGCGTCGCCGTTCGGGGCCTGCTTCGTCAGCTCGGCCGTGCGCAGCAGCACCCGCTCGATGCCCGTCTCGCCCACGAACATGTGGTGGGCCTCTTCGGTGAGCATGAAGCGGCAGGTGCGGCTGAGGGGGTCGAAGGCCGACTCGGCCAGGGAGCCGAGCTGGTACTTGCCGTCGCGGTCGGTGAAGGTGGTGAAGCAGAAGAAGGTCAGCCAGTCCTCGCAGGGCTGGTTGAAGGCGTCGAGGATGCGGGGGCTGTCCTCGTTGCCGCTGCGGCGCTGGAGCAGCGCGTCGGCCTCTTCGCGCCCGTCGCGGCCGAAGTAGGCCTGGAGCAGGTAGACCATGGCCCAGAGATGGCGGCCCTCTTCGACGTTGACCTGGAAGAGGTTGCGGGCGTCGTAGAGCGAGGGCGCGCAGTCGGCGAGGTAGCGCTGCTGCTCGACGCTCGCGGGCTCGGTGTCGGCCTGGATGACGATGATGCGCTTGAGGGCGTTGCGGTACTCGCCCGGCACCTCCTGCCAGACGGGCTGGCCGGCGTGGTCACCGCCCGGGATCACCCGGTCCTGCTCGGGCGCCGAGAGGAAGATGCCCCACCGGTAGTCGGGCATGCGGACGTGGCCGAACTGGGACCAGCCGCCCGGATCGGTCGAGACCGCCGTGCGGAGGTAGACCTCGTTGTTCTGGAAGACCTGGGGGCCGGTGGCCTGCCACCAGTCCAGGAAGGCCGGCTGCCAC
>CAXQUZ010000194.1:0-33521 GCA_964226865.1 Myxococcota bacterium
GCCCCCCCTCACTCGGCGGGGTCGACGGCGAAGGGGTCGTCGGTCGGGCGGCCGAGGGTGCGGTCGCGGATCTCGGGGAAGTCGAGGCCCCAGTACTCGCGCGGCATGCGGGCGTCGGCGGCCACGGCGGCCCGGTCCTGCCAGGCGTAGGCCGTGCGGCCACAGGGGCTCACGGCGACCCGCCGGACGGGGGCGCCGGGGTTGATGGACTCGACGGCCCGCACGGCGTCTTCGAGCTCGTAGGCCCACAGCCCCGAGGCGCCACAGGGGGCGTTGACCTCGACGAGGTAGGGGCCGCTGCCGAGCACGGCCTGGTAGGCCTTGCTGCCGCCGGCGCCGTGGGCCAGCAGCGCCGCGAGCACGGCGTCGCCCGTCTCGCCCTTGGCCGCCCGGCTCACCCGCAGCACCACCGGCGAGAAGACCCGCTGGTCGACCGGGATGAGCTCGAGCTTGACCCGCCAGCCCCGGGGCCGGAGGGCCTGGCAGGCGGCGCTGAGGGCGGGCACGTCGCCCTCGCCCAGGGCCTTCTGCTCGGGCCCGAGCTGGGCCTTGGCGGCGGCGCCCAGCGGGTAGGCGGGGTTGGGGCAGAGGGGGCCCGTGAGGGTGTCGGCCTCCCAGCCGGGCTCGACCGACTTGTAGTGGCCGTAGGCCGACTCGACCTTGGCCACCCAGGCGACCACCTCGGCGGGCGGGTCGTCCTGGGCCCGGGCCGGCGCGAGGCCCAGGGCGAGCGAGAGCGAGAGCAGCGGCGCAGCGAACACTCAGACCTCCACAGCGGGCTGCCAGCCGGCCAGCACGGCCTCGAGCTGGTCGGTGCGGTCCTGGCCCCAGAGCAGCACGGGCGGCAGCCCCGCCGCCTCCCGCTCGACCCAGAAGGAGGGCACCCCACAGACCCCGCGCTGCTCGGCCTCGGCCGTGTTCTCGCGCAGCTGGGCCTTGATCGCCGGGTCTTGCAGCCCGGCCCGCACGGCCGCCAGATCGGCGCCCGCCGCCTCGATGACCTCGGCGAGAACATCCATCTCACCGATGTTCTTGCCGTCGACCCACAGCGCCCGGTACAGCGGGATGGTCAGCGCGGGGTCGACCAGGGCCGCCCGCAGGGCCGCCACCGAGCGCACGGGAAAGCAGTCGGGGAAGGCGAAGTCGACGCCCCACCAGGCCGCCCAGCGGTCGAGCTCGGCGCTGTACCAGGCCTGCTTGGGGGCGTTCATGGCGAAGATGGGCACGACGGGGGTGCCGATCTGGCGGAAGAGGGCGCCGAGGAGGATGGGCTTCATCACCAGCTCGGCGCCGTGCTTCTCGGCGATGCGGGCCGCCTGGCTGACCCCGAGCCAGGCGTAGGGGCTGGCGAAGTCGTGGTAGAGCGTGATGCGCGCCCGGGGGGCCGCCGGATCGGGCGCCACCCCCGTCGGCACGGGCCCGCCCGAGAGCTCGGCCTCGACGAAGGCCAGCCGGTCGCTGCCCCAGTGCACGGGCCCGACGGGCGCCCCGTCCCGGAAGACCTGGAGCGAGGGCACCCCGAAGACCCCCCGCTCGACGGCGGCGGCCGTGCGCGCGCGGAGGGCCTGCTTGGTGGCGGGGTCGCGGATGGCGGCGACGGGAACGCCGTGCTCTTCGGCGATGGCGTCGACCACGGCCGGGTCGGAGACGTCGCGGCCCTCGGTCCAGTAGGCCCGGTAGAGCGCCGCCGTGACCGCAGGGCGCTGGTCGTCGGTGGCCGCCACACACAGCCGCATGGCGTCGACCGTGCGCCGGGGGTGGGCCGCGGGGAAGCGCAGCGAGAGGCCCGCCCGGTCGGCCTGGCGGTGGATGTCGAGGCGCCCCAGGGCCGCCTTGGCCGGGGCCCAGCCCGCCGCCGGCACCTCGGGGGCCGCGATGGCCTGGAACACCCCGCCCAGCAGGATCGGGTCCCAGTGCACGGTGGCCCCGTGGCGGGCCGCCAGCGCCGCGACCTGGGTGGAGGCCACCCAGGCATAGGGGCAGACGACGTCGTAGGTGAAGCGCAGGACGGTCGAGGACACGGGGCCTCCAGGGGACGGGGCGCGCCGCGCCGGGGGGCCGGGCCGCGGGGGCCGGGCCACAGGGGGCGGACGGGGGCACGGGCAGCACCGGCCGGGCGGGCGCTGCCGGCTGTCGGGCTGCTATCCCGCCGCGTGGGCTACGCTGGGGGGTCCCTGTCGACCCCGAGAGCCCCGCCGATGCCCGAACTCGCCAAGAGCGCCGTTGCCCAGGCCTTCCTCGATGCCCTCAGCGCCGAGCTGGTGGCCGTGGAGCGGGTGGCCGCCGCCGCCCGCGACGAGACCACCAACAGCGAGACCAAGCAGGAGGGCAAGTACGACACCCGCGCCATCGAGGCCTCCTACCTGGCCCGGGGCCAGGCCACCCGCATCGTGGCCCTGCGCCGGCTGCGGGCCTGGTTCGCCGTCTTCGAGGCCGCGCCCCTCGACCAGGTCCAGACCGGCGCCCTCGTCACCATCGCCCCCGAAGAGGACGACGACAGCGGCGCCGAGCGGGTCTTCTTCATCGCCCCCGAGGGCGGCCGCTCGGCCACGGTGGACGGCACGGTGGTCGAGCTCATCTCGCCCCGCTCGCCCCTGTGCCAGGCCATGGCCGAGCTCGAGGCGGGGGACGACTTCGTGGTCGAGCGCCCCCGCAGCCGCCGCAGCTACGCCATCCTGGACGTGGCCTGACCGCCCCAAGATGCCGCACTGGTGAGCATCTTGGGGCCACCAGAAAAGGGACCGGCCCTCAGGGATCCACCACCAGCTTCTGCATGACCGAGTCGGCCGTGTACCACTCGACCCGGTCGGGCGGCGGCGGCTGGAGCCCCCCGGTCACCCCGAAGACCACACCCGGGCCGCCCACCGTGAGGCTGCCGAAGAAGGTGGGGTGGAGCAGGGGCAGGTTGCGGGCGTGGTGCCAGAAGATGCGCTGGAGCACGGCGGGCTGGAGGGGGTTGCGCTTGAGCTCGAGCACCATCTCGCTGCCCGCCACCTGGGCCTGGACGTGGACGGTGTGGGCGTTGGTGGGGCCCGTCAGCGCCCGGGCGGGCCAGTCGGGGCGGGTCGGGCAGTGGCGCTTGCGGGTGCCGGCCTCGAAGACCTGGTGGAACCACGGGGCGTGCAGGCTGGTGTTCGCCCACTGGCCCTCGCGCACGAGGCGCAGCTCGAGGCTCAGCAGCCGGCCCTCGCCGTGGGCCTGGAAGAAGGACTGGACGGCGTCGTCGAAGAGCCGCCAGTACTCGGTGTCGCCGGCATACATGCGCGGGTAGCTGGTCTGGGCGCCGGCCCCGCCCTGGGCCTGGGTCTGGGGCGCGCTCGGGGGGGCCACGGGGGCGCTGCGCAGGGCCATGCTGGCGGCGCCAGTCTGGCTGGCGGCGGTGGTGCCCCCGGCCACGGCGCTCTGCTGGAGCCCGTCGCCCGCCGAGACCACGAAGCCCAGCGGGGTCCAGGCGGCCGCCCCGCCGCCGGCGGCGTTGGCCAAAAAGCGCAGCTCATAGGCCCGGAAGCCGTTGTTGCCGGCGTGGATCTGGGGCTCGTCCGGCGGCACCCAGCCGCGCACCTCGTCGACACAGCCACAGCCCAGGCCCGGGCAGAAGACCGAGCTGAGGGCGACGGCCCGGTGGCCGGTGAGGGTGGGCTGCTGGACGAGGCCCCGGGCGCGCAGCCCCGCCTCGGCGAGGGCCAGGGCGCTCTGGTGCGACATGCGGCGGTAGAGCTGGTCGCCGTCGCCCACCCCGGTGGCCCAGGTGGCGAGGGTGGGGGCCAGGGCGGCGGTGAAGGCGCCCTGCTGGTCGATCTCGTGGGCGTGGTGGCCCGGACGGGCGGCGCAGAGGGTGCGGCTGGAGAGGGCCAGGGGCGCGAGGCAGGGGCCCGGCTGGCCGGTCACCGGGAGGCTGCGCACGGGGCCGCGCCAGGGGCTGGCCGACACCTCGAAGCTGGTGTCGAAGATCGCCGTGAGGGCGCCCCAGGCGACGCTGCCGGGCACGGCGGCGCGGTCGAGGGCCGAGCCGCCCGGCCCCAGCTGGCCCTGGTCGTCGAGCTCGGGCAGGGCGATGAGGCCGGCGGCACGGACGGGGTAGATGCGGCGCCCCGGCCCCGACGCGGCGGCGAGGGCGGCGGGCGACAGGGCCAGGGCGGCCCCGGCGGCGGACGGGCGCTTGCCGGCAGCGCGGGCCTCGGCCAGGCGCCCGGAGGCCGGGCGGTCCCCGGCGAGGCGGCCCGGGCCGAGGGCGGCGGGGCGCACCCGCTCTTCCCGCACCGAGAGCACCACATCGGCGGGGCAGATGGCCCGGTGGCGCCGGCCGTCCTTGTCCACCACAATGCCGCCGTGGCCGGCATAGAAGAGGAGCGCCCGCTCGCCCTTCTCGGCCCCCTGCACCAGCCAGTCCAGCCCGGCCAGGATCTCCTTGCGCGAGGCCCCCCGGCAGCAGCCGTCGTCGATGAGGGCCTGGGCGAAGCCCTGGCGCAGCCGCCGGCCCACGAGGGTGGCGGCCTGGTCGACGGGCCGGCTCGTGAGGATGCGGTACTGGGCGGTGGGCTGGCCGACCAGCGGCATGATGCCGTGGAGCCAGGCCACCACGTCGTGGCGGCAGCCCGTCAGGTCGGGGAGGGCCGGGTCGTCGTGGATGTCGACGCCGATGAGGAGGACGCGGGTCTGGGCCATGGATGCTCCCGTGTGGCCCGACCGGGTTAGCGCACCGGCCGGGGACGGCGCACCCCACGCACATCTCACGGCCCGCCGCGGCCGCCCCGGGGCCCGCCCCGCCGGAGGGTCCATGTCCCGTCCCCTGCTCGTCCTCGTCCTCGCTCTCGCCGCCTGCACCGGCGCCGACGAGAAGACCGACACCGGCCCGTCCCGCGGAGGCGAGGCGGACGCCGACACGGACGCAGACGCAGACAGCGACGCGGACGCCGATGCCGATGCCGATGCCGATGCCGACAGTGACGCCGACGCGGACGCCGACGCCGACGCCGACAGCGACGCGGACGCCGATGCCGACGCCGACGCCGACAGCGACGCCGATGCCGACGCCGATGCCGACGCCGACAGTGACGCGGATGCCGATGCCGACAGCGACGCCGATGCCGACAGCGACGCCGACGCCGATCCCGTGCCCACCCGGCTGATCGGCTTCGTCTACATGGGCGACCTCAACGGCGCCACGGGCGACTTCGACTGCCTCGACCCCTTCGTGCTCGCGGCCTCGGCCCTCTCGGTGCCCCTCTGCGCGGGCTGCGACTGGGGCTTTGCCCTCGACCGCAGCTTCGACAGCGCCCAGGCCGGCGACCCCAGCTATCCCTACCCGACCTGTGGCTATCCCGACGCGGCGGGCACCCCCTGGGCCCTCGACCCGTCCTACCCGCCCTACGGCCAGGTCTCGATGTACCACGACGGCACGAGCTGGGTGCCCGCGGGCATCGCCACGACCTACTACGACGCGACCTACGCCCACACGGCCTGGAACTGGTACACGGTCTATGCCTACGGGGCGGGCCCCGGCGACTACACACTGAGCATGTACTACACCGGGGTGCGCTGAGGCCGGCGCCGCCGTCCGTGCCCTCGGACCCGCCCCCAAGACGACGAAGACGCCCCACCACAGGGCGTCTTGTCCTCCACCGGCCCCGGGCGGGGCGCCGGCGGCTCAGCTCCGGACGGCGCGCATCGGGGCGGACTCGTCCTCCCGCAGGCCCATGCGCAGCATCTCGCGCTGCCGCGACATGACGTAGCGGGTGATGGCGGCGCGGGTGCGGGGCTGGACCCGCAGGCCCTCGGCCATGCGCAGCCCGCTCAGGGCCCGGGAGCGGCCCTCCTCGCGGCGCAGGAAGCGGATCTGGCAGGGCGCCGTGACGACCTCGTCCTCGCCGGGGATCTGGAAGTGGAGGGCCACCCGCGAGCCCGGCCGGAGGTGGTCCATGGCCGAGACCGGCATCCAGAGCCCGAAGCCGAGCACGCTGAGGTCGCGCACCTCGCCGTGCACCACGAGCCGGCCCGCCTTGGCGTGGACCTCGACGTCGATGGGATCGGCCACCGAGGGCTCGACCCGGTAGGCCTCGCGCTCGTTGAAGAGGCTGCGCAGCTCGCTGTCGAGCAGGGCCCGGTGCTCGCGCCAGCTCTCGAAGCTCAGGCCGACCCGCGGCCGGCGGCGGCGCTCGTCGAGGTAGCAGATGCGGGCGCTCATCTCGATCGGCTCGCGCAGCTTCGGCGAGCGCATGCTCATCTCGATGCGGTCCCGCAGCCGCAGCAGCCCCGTGGCGCTGGAGGGCAGCTCGACGCCGGCACCGCCCGCGCTGAGATCCAGCAACCGCACGTCATCACAGACGACCTTGGGGCCGCGGAACTCGATCTGGACGAGCTCGTCGAACTCGGCGGTGACGCGGTACTGCTTGCGGCGGTCGGCGCCGGTGGGCGCGCGGTCGGGTGCGGAGCTGACCATGGGCTGCTCTCCTCGGGTTCGCCAGGGGGAGGGGCATTCGGCGGGGGGCACGGCGGGCCCCGGTTGCTCTTCCCTTCGGTCCCTGTGCGCCGGCCTCAAGGCGAATGCTGCCGAGAGATCTGCACCCCCCGATCACGGGGTTCCCCGCAGCGTTCCCCATGGGCACCCGGACGTTCCCCGCCGTTCCCCGCGAGGCGCCCTCAGACCGAGAGGTCGATCTGGCGCACGGTGCCCGCGCCGCCGGTCTCGCCGATCCAGATCCCCGTCTCGCGCAGCTGGCCGAGGGTCTCGTCGCCGGCGCCCATCATGGCGAAGGGGCTCGTGACGCTGCCCACGTAGAGCGCGCCGATGCCCCGGGCGCCGAGGCCCACCAGCCGGTCGCCCGTCGGCGTCTGCTCCCAGATGCGCAGCCGCGACCAGGCCGGATCCCCCGCGTCGATGAAGCCGCTGCCGTCGTGGTCGAGGGCCGCCAGCTCGGCGAAGCCGTCGCCGCTGCGGGGGCCGAAGAGCTCGCTGCCGTCGTCCACGATGCCGTCGCCGTCGCGATCGTCGACGAGAAAGGCCGAGCCCGGCGAGAGCAGGGGCACGTCCTCGGGGCTGCCGTCCATGTCGAGGTCGAAGGCGAAGCGGGTGCCGGGCAGCCGGGAGGCGGGGGCCCCGAAGTCGACGACCAGCGGGTCTCTGATGCGGGCGTCGCCGAGGCGGAGCTCGCTGCTGGAGGAGCGGAAGAGGCGCCGGTCCAGCTTGAGCTCGACGGAGAGGTCGAGGGTGCGCCCGTCTTCGGTGCGGATGCGGCCCCGGGCCCGCACCTCGAGGCGCTCGTGCTCCCGGAGGGTGTGCTCCTCGCGGTAGACGGCGCCCCAGCCCACCCGCTCGCCCCGGGCCCGCTCGGCCGCCCGCTGGACCCCGCCCAGGGCCCGCAGGGTCTCGTCGTCCAGCTCGAGATCCTCGGGCTCGAAGACCTGGAGCTCCTGGCCCGTGAGCCGCTCCAGCAGCAGCGCCAGGATGCGCATCTTCAGGTCGTCGACCCGCTCGGCCACGGTGTCTTCGCGCAGCTCGGCCTCGGTCGAGGCCCCGACCCCCGCCGCCCCGGCCCCCGCCACACCGGCCCCCTCGCCCAGGGCGAGCACCGCCGCCCCCGGGGCCGCCGCGGGCGCGGGCGCCGTCTGCCAGACCTCGAGCGAGCGGCTGTGGGTCTCGCGGCGCTGGAGGCTGTGCTGGGCCTGGAGCTGGATGGAACCACCGGTGATCTGCATGGGCACTCCCAGCCGCGGGGCCGGACAGGGGGACGGGAGACAGGGGACGGGAGACGGGAGACGGGCGACCAGAGCCACAGCGAGGGGCACCCGTGTCCTCGGACGATCTTCCCCCCGGTGTGAGGGTGGCAGGCGCCTGCTGCACAGGGCATCGTGCCGCTCCACCGTGGAGTCTCCCGTGCGCACCCGCCGCCCGTGCCCGCCCGCCGCCCCCTGGCTGCTCGCTGCCCTGCTCGCAGGCTGTGCGCCCGACGAGAGCGGCGACCGCAGCGACGACAAGGTCGACGCCGAGAGCCTCGGGGGCTTCGGCGCCGGCGCGGCGGACGACGACACCGCCGACGACACGGCCGACCCCACCCGGGTGCCCACCGACCTGGCCACGGCCTTCGTCGAGGGCAGCTGGACCATGCCCCTCACCGAGCAGCCCTGGGAGGAGGGCGACTTCGTCTTCCTCGTGGCCGACAGCGTCGCCGCCAACCCCATCTTCGGCGCCGGCGACCTGCTCGGCGGCACCAGCGTAGGCCTCGAGGCGGGCTACACCGCCGGCCGCGAGGCGGTGCAGGACACCTGCGTGGCCACCGACACCCTCCAGGGCACCCTCGACGCCGACGGCCAGCTCTCTCTGGGCATCGAAGAGGGCACGATGCCCCTGTCGATCATCGGCGTGCCCCTCCACCTCCAGGACGTCGAGCTCGAGGCCGTCATCTCCGAAGACGGCGCCCTCAACGAGGTCAGCTTCGCGGCCAGCTGGGACGCGCGCCGCGACACCGATGCCCTCGCCGACCTCATCGGCTCGGGCGACTGGCGCACGGTCTGTGAGCTGCTCGTCGGCTTCGGCTCGACCTGCCAGCCCTGCGCGGACGGCGAGGAGGCCTGCATGCCCCTGCGCTTCTCCGGCGGCGAGCTGCGCCCGGCCGACGGCCCGGTCGTGCCCGTCGACGAGGGCTGCTGAGCGAGTCGATGGCCCGGGCCAGATCGGGTAAGGCGCCAGGCCACGGAGGTCCCATGCCCCTCACGCCCGCCCAGGCCCGCCAGCTGCGGTCCCTCGCCCACCACCACAAGCCCCTGGTGATGATCGGCGACAACGGCGTCACCGACAACATCATCGCCAACACCGAGCACTTCCTCGAGCGGGACGAGCTCATCAAGGTGCGGGTCAACGCCCCCCGCGACGGGGTCAAGCAGGCCGCCGAGGCCCTCTGCGCCGCCACGGGCGCCGAGCTGGCCGGCTCGATCGGCAAGGTGCTCATGCTCTACCGGCGCCGCCGC
Source organism: Myxococcota bacterium (assembly GCA_964226865.1). Classification (GTDB taxonomy): domain Bacteria; phylum Myxococcota_A; class UBA796; order UBA796; family UBA2385; genus CAXQUZ01. The sequence goes on from CAXQUZ010000194.1 coordinate 8,965, forward strand.
GAGGGCAAGCCCACCATTCGGCTGCGCCGGAGCACCACATGAGCCTGCCCCAGGCCTTCCGCACCGTGCCCCGCACGGGTGTCATCTACGTGATGAACGAGGCGGCGGCCCGGGGCTACCGGCCGACCGATCCGAGCTGGGCCAACCTCGGCCAGGGCGCCCCCGAGACCGGGCCCCTGCCGGCGGCCCCCGACCGGGTCCACCGCATCGGCTTCGGCGACGACGACTGCGAGTATGCCCCTGTGGCCGGCCTTCCCGCGCTGCGCGAGGCCGTGGCCGCCCTCTACAATGCCCGCTACCGCCAGGGCAAGAAGAGCCAGTACACGGCCGCCAACGTCGCCATCGTGGCCGGCGGCCGCACGGCCCTGACCCGGGTGGTGTCGACCCTCGGCCGCACCCACCTCGGCCACTTCCTGCCCGACTACACGGCCTACGAAGAGCTGCTCGACGCCTTCCACACCTTCCTGCCCATCCCCATCCTGCTCGACCCCCGGGCCCGCTACCGGTTCCGCCCGGACGACCTCGAGCAGGAGATCCTGGGCCGCGGCCTCGGGGCCCTGCTGCTGAGCAACCCCTGCAACCCGACGGGCAAGCTCATCGCCGGCGACGAGCTGGCGGGCTGGGTGGGACTGGGCCGGCGCCTCGACTGCACCCTCATCGTCGACGAGTTCTACTCCCACTACGTCTACGGCGGCCCCCGGCTCACGGTGTCGGCGGCGGCGGCCGTGGACGACGTGAACATCGACCCGGTGGTCATCCTCGACGGGCTCACGAAGAACTGGCGCTACCCCGGCTGGCGGGTGGCCTGGGTGGTCGGTCCCGAGGGGGTCATCGACCAGGTCGCCAGCGCCGGCAGCTTCCTCGACGGCGGCTGCGCGCGCCCCATGCAGCTCGCGGCCCTGCCGCTGGTCGACCCGGCCGTGGCCGATGCCGAGGCCCGGGCCATCCAGCAGTGCTTCCGGAAGAAGCGCCAGCGCATGATCGACGGCCTCGAGGCCCTGGGCATCCAGGTCGAGCTGCCCCCCCAGGGCGGCTTCTACTGCTGGGGCGACCTCAGCCGGCTGCCCGCCGACCGCAACACGGGCCGGGCCTTCTTCAGGGCCGCCCTCGAGCACCGGGTCATCACCGTGCCGGGCGAGTTCTTCGACGTCGACCCCGGCCAGCGCCGGGGGGGCCGCCCGAGCCGCTTCCGCCACTTCGCCCGCTTCAGCTTCGGCCCGGGCATGGAGACGGTCAGCCGCGGCCTCGAGGGGCTGGCCAAGGTGGTCCGGGGATGAGCCCCGGGGGTCCGAGCCGCCGCCGGCTGCTCGCGGGCCTCGGCGGGGCCGCCCTCGTCGCGGCGCTGCCCCGGCCGGCCCGGGCCGATGCCTGGGCGCGCTGGCCCCTGCCCGCGGTGGTCGACCCGCCCCGCCACCAGGCCCTCAATGCCCTCGTGGTCGACACCCTGCGCAGCTACGGCTTCGGCACCCTCGACTACCGCTGGGCGCCGGGCATGCACGTCGACGGCACCACCCGCGACCTCCACTACCGGGGGGTCCAGCTCGCCGAGGCCGCCCCGGACGGGGCCGTGCACTGCGCCGGCATCACCTTCGAGGTCTGGCTGCGGGCGCTCACGGCCGCCGGTCCGCCCCCGGGCCTCGGCCCCGCCCAGCTGCTCGCCCTCAAGGAGCACTGGTACGTGCGCACGGGCGACGAGCGGGGCCTCGCCCACGGCCTCGTGGCCCTCGGCCTGGGGCTGCCCGTCCCGCGCCTCGAAGACCTCGCGCCGGGCGACCTCGTCCAGTTCTGGCGCAACTCCGGCCGGGGCCACTGCGCCGTGGTCGTCGACCACACCCGCCGGCGGGACGGCAGCCCCCGGGGCCTCGCCTGCTGGAGCGCCCAGGCCGCCAGCGCGGGCATCGGCATCCGCTACGTCTCGCCCGGTCCCACCGAGCACCAGCTCGCCCCGGGGCGGCTCTACGGGGTGCGCCCGGTCGTGCCCCGGCCCGGCGCGGCGGCGAGGGGTTAGGGCGAGCGACCTGACCGGCGGTGGAACGTGCTCAAGAAGGACATGCTGCGCGTGCGGGTGCGCGGAAAGACTCTCGAGCCGGGCTATCTCAAGCCCGACGACCCGAAGACCCTCGCCGTGGCCGCCCAGATCCTCGACGTGGTGCAGGCCGCCTCCGCCGGGCGCTGGAAGCGGGGCGAGGTGGACGAGGCCCTGCGCGCGGCCGAGGGCGCCGACACCCGCCACAAGCTGATGCGGGGCATGGCCAAGCTGCTGCTCGACAAGTGCAGCTTCGAGATGGACTGCCCGGTCGAGCCGGCGGCCCTGCGCCAGCAGGTCTTCGCGGCCGCGACCGCCGCCGGTCCCCTCGCCCGGCGCCCGGGCCCCCACGGCCGCCCCACCGCCGCCGCCGTGCTCGCCCAGCTCGCCACCACCCTGCCCGACCACCCCCGCACCGGGGCCCCGTGGACGGTGGACCAGCTCCAAGACGCCCTCTACGCCGACCATCCCGAAGAGCAGCGGCTCATTGCGCGCAAGGGCCCCGAGACCCCCGAAGACCTCGTCCACCTCTACAACCTGGGCCTCGTCCAGGCCCTGCTGCTGCGTGCCTCCCACATCCGGGTGACCATGGACCGCCCCGCGGCCCGCCACCTGCGCGACCTGTTCCGGCGCCTCAAGTTCCAGCAGCTCATGTACCGGGTCGAGACCGCCGGCCGCGACCTCGTGCTCACGGTCGACGGGCCCCAGAGCCTGCTGCGCCAGTCGACCCGCTACGGCCTCGCCCTCGCGGTCTTCTTTCCGGCGCTGCCCCTGCTGCCGGGGGCCTGGACGATGGAGGCCGAGGTGCTCTGGGGCAACAAGCGCAAGCTCAAGAAGCAGCTGCTCGTCCACCACAGCCGCGGCCTCCAGAGCCACTACCAGGCCCGGGGCACCTGGCGCAGCAAGGCCGAGCAGTGGTTCCGCGAGCGCTGGGAGAAGCTCGACACGGGCTGGACCCTGCACGACGGCGAGCTCATCGACCTGGGCCGCCAGCAGCCCCTGCTGCCCGACCTCAGCCTGCGGCGCGACGGGCGCATCGCCCACCTCGACATCGTGGGCTTCTGGCGCAAGGGCTACCTCGAGAAGCGGCTGGCCCAGACCCCCGACAACGTCGTGCTGGCCGTGTCGAAGCGCCTCGTGGGCGACAAGAGCGCCCTGCCCAAGGCCCTCGCCGGCCAGGTCGTGCCCTTTGCCGAGATCATCCCGGCAAAGACCGTTCTCGAGCGCATCGAGGCCGTCGCCACCCCCGAGTGAGGGCCCCGGGCGGTAGCATCCGGGGCGCGCCCCCAACCGGGCGCCACTGCCGGGGGTGAGATGGACTTCGATGGCGCTGCCCTGCCCGTGCGCTGGCTGCGGCCCGAGCCCCTGCGGGATCCCCCCCGCCACGCGGGCGCGGACTGGTGGCGCACGATGCTGCTCGAGGCGGGCTTTCTCGCCGAGGTCCACCCGGGCCCCGACCCGGAGGATCCCCGGGCCTGGATCGCCGGGGTCCAGGAGCTGCTGGGCGAGCTGGCCGCCGCCGAGGACGCGCTCGCCCGCCACCAGACGGCCGTGTCGCGGCTGCACTGGGCGGGCTTCCGCGACCTGCCCTGGTGGGCGCTGGTGGGCATCGCCGGCGCGCCCTGGCTCATCGGCTCGCTGCTGCTGAACTTCCCGGCCGTCTTCGGGGGCAGCCTCGTGCTGATGCTGGCGCTGGGGCTGCTGCCCTTCTTCGCCCCGGGGCTGCTGCGCCAGCTCGACCGGGTGCGGCTGAACCTCTCCCAAGAAGAGCGCCACCGGGGCATTGCCGAGGCCCGGGCCCGCCAGGATGCCGCCCGCCGCCAGCTCGCCGAGGGGGTCGCCGCCACCCTCGCCCGCAGCTTCGTCGCCCGGGGCGGCCCGGGGCTGGTGGCCTGCGCGGCCGACCTGCGCCGCATCGAGGCCCAGCTCGGCCCGGGGGCCCCCACGGGAGACGACCCGGCGCGGGACCGCCTCGGGGCCGAGCGGGCGCGGCTGCGGGCGGCCTGGGCGGCCGTGCTGGCGGCACCGCCGGCGGACTGGACGGCCGAGGGGCTGGGCGCGGCGCCGGTGGACTGACGGGGCCCGGCCTCAGAGGCTGCGCAGCCACAGGGCAAGCAGGTCGACCGTCTCGTCGTCCAGGGCGGCGGCGCTGGCGTGGGCCCGGATGGCGGCGCTGAGGGTCGGGGCCGAGCCGGCCGTCCGCTGCCTCGACCCGCTCGCGAACCCGCTGGGTGCGGTGGGCGCCGAGGGCGTCGAGGACGACGACGTCTCCTTCCCGGAGCGCGGCCACCAGGATGTGCTCGACATGGGTCTCGAAGACGGCGGCGTCGGTGCCGCCTTCCACGGTCATCATCGCGGTGGGGCCGTCCAGGGTCAGGGCACCGATCATGGTGATGACGGACCCACGGTTCCGCGGCTCTTCGGTGTCCATCCCCGCTGCTGGACGGCCTTCTGAACCGTCGAAGGGCGCACGCTGAACGGGGGGCGCTCCTCGAGGTCCCCGAAGACCTCCCGCATCGTGGCGTCCGGTCGCTCGCGCCGCACCGGCTCGCTCCAGGCCCACGCCCGCTCTCTCATGGGCGGAGCAGGACCCCGGCCCGACGGATGGGCGGCCGCGCTCCCCTCCGCTCGGGCCCGCCGGACCCAGCGCCCCCCCGTGGCGACAACGAGGTTGCGCTGGCCGGCCATCTGCTGCGGGGTCAGCTCCCCCGCGGCATGAAGCGCGGCGACGCGTTCCCGTAGGTCCAGCGACTACGGACGGCCCATCGTTCCTCCCGAGTGGAGAGACGGATCGGCCCTTCGCCGCGGTCGATCACGGGACTCCGGCCGCGGCCTCAGAGGCTGCGCAGCCACAGGGCGAGCAGGTCGACCGTCTCGTCGTCCAGGTCGGCGGCGCTGGCGTGGGCCCGGATGGCGGCGCCGAGGGTCGGGGCCGAGCCGTCGTGCAGGTAGGGGGCCGTGGCGTGCACCCCCAGCAGGGTGGGGGTGTCGAGGCCGTCGAGGGGCCCGCCGAGCCGGCCGCCCGAGGCCTCGGTGAGGGTGCCCACGTCGTGGCGCAGGGGCTCGTCGAGGGCGGAGTCGGTGTAGAGGGGGGCGGGGTGGCAGCCAGCACAGCCCGCCGCAGCGAAGGCCTCGGCCCCGCCCGCGGGGGGGGCTTCGGGGGCACGGGCGGGGCCCGGGATGCTCGCCACATAGGCGGCCAGCGCGTCCAGATCCGCGCTGCGGCCGGCCTTCTCGGGCCCGAGGGGGTCTTGGCTCTCGTCCCAGTCGGCGTCGTCGAGCAGCCCGCTGCCCCCTTGGGCGTTGCGGATGTCGCCCTCGAAGTCCTGGATCTCGTCGAAGTTGCCCGACCAGTGCACCCGCCCCATGGCCGTGCCGCCGTGGCCGGCGAGGGTGATGGTGTTGCGCAGCCCCTCGCCCCGGTCGGTGAAGTCCCAGACAAGGCCATCTTGGGTGCCGTCGGGGTGGCAGAGGGCACAGCTGACATAGCCGGCCCGGGCCATGCGGGTGTCGCGGGTGGTGTGGAAGAGGCGCTTGCCCTGGAGCGTGGTCGCGTCGAGGGGCTCCTCGTCCACCACCGAGACGGTCCAGAGCAGGGGCGGCTCGCGGTCGAGGTGGGAGACGTCGTAGGCCCGCACCGTGCGGTCGAGGGCGGCGAGCACGTAGAGGGTGGCGCCGTCGGGAGACACGGCGAGGGCCCGGGGGGTGTGGCCCACGTCGAGGATGCTGCCGACCAGCTCGCGGGTGTAGGCGTCGACCACCGAGACGGTCTGGAAGCCGGGGTGGGCGATGTAGAGCAGGTTGCCGAGGGGGGCGCTGGCGACGGCGCCGGCCTGGCCCCGGTCGTCGATGAGCTTGCGGCGGCTCGGGTCTTCGGTGCCGAGCGCGAGCGTGATGTCGCTGAGCATGGCCCGGGCGGTCGACTCGAAGGTGAGGGGCTGGCCGTCGCGCCAGAGGCCGCGCAGCACGTTGCACTGGGCGGCCGTGACGTAGAGGTGGGCCCCGTCGGGCGAGGGCAGCAGGGCGCCCATGAGGCTGGGCACGCCCCGGTTGGTGGTGTCGCTGTCGGCGCGGGTGTCGAGGCCGAGAGAGATGCTGCCGCCGCCCTCGCGGTAGACGAGGCCCTGCTCGTCGGGGGAGCGGAAGCGGGTGGCCAGCAGCTCGCCGTCGGGGCTGCGGGCCAGGGCGCCCACGTCCGTGCCGAGGGTGCGCCGCAGCCGCTCGCTGCCGTCGGTCTCAAAGACCACGAGCTCGGCAGAGTCGGCGAGAGAGACCGTGTAGTCGTCGCCCCCGAGCAGGGCCGTGGGCCGGTCGCCCCCGGCGAAGTCCGCGACCGTGGCCACCGGATCGAGGGAGGCGGCGTCGTAGATCTGGAGGGTGGCGCTGCGGCCCCCGACCACGGCCACCGTGTCGCCGGCGAGGGCCACGCCCCGGGGATCGGCCGGACCCGCGGCGAAGTCCACGGTCTGGTCGGCCACGTCGATGCGGGCCAGGGCGGGCGCGTCGTCGATGACGGCCCAGAGGGTCGCGCCGTCGTCGCTGAGCTGGAGGGGGGCCGACCACCGGGCCGGGGCCGCGGCGAGGGGCCGGTGGACGGTGACCTGGATGGCGGCGGACTGGCGGGCCCCGTCGGCGCCCGTCACCTGGAGGATGGCCGTGTGGTTGCCGGGCGCGGTGTAGGTGTGGGTGGCGACGGCGGTCTCGGCCAGGGTGCCGTCGCCGAAGTCCCAGACGAAGGCCACCCCGGTCGAGGCGCTGCCGTCGAAGGTGAAGGAGGCGCCCACCGGCCCCACCAGGTCGGGCCCCGGCGCGACCACCGGGCCGTCGGCCCCGCCGTCCCCGTCGCCGTCGCCGTCCCCGTCCCCGTCCCCGGCGTCGCTGCCGTCCCCGGCGCCGCCGTCCTCCCCCGCCGGGGCGGCCGTGTCGCCCTTGTCGCCCCCACAGGCGCCGAGCAGCAGACAGAGCACCAGGGCACGGCGGCGGAGCGGGGTCATGGGGCCTCCGGGGGACGGGCCGACAGCGTAGCGCCCGCGCGGGCGGCCCGGGCCTGCGCCGGCGCAGACCGCCCCTTGCATGCCCGCTCCAGCGGGGCAGAGCCAGGGGGCCCCACCGCCCCGAGCCCCCCGTGCCGCGCCCGCTTCCCTGCGCCCCCGCCCTCGTGGCCGGCGCCCTGCTCGCCGCCCCCGCCGCCCGGGCCGCGCCCCTCGGCCCCCCGGCCCGCACCGAGGCCGCCGGCATGGCCGTGCTCGGGGGCTGGGCCGTGGCCAACCTCGCCGGGGGCAGCGCCGGGGCCCTGCTTGCCCAAGATGACGCATGGATGGCCTTTCACGCGAGCAACGCCGCCTGGAATGTCGTGAACCTGGGCATCGCCGGAGCGGGGGCGGTGGGGATCCGGCGGCGGGCCCAGGCCGGCCCCGATGCGGCGGCCGCCCACGCCGCGCGGCTGCCCCGGGTGCTGGCCATCAACGCCGGCCTCGACGCCGGCTACATGGCCGCCGGCGCCACCCTCTGGGCGGTCGCCCGCGCCCGGGACGAGGCCCGGCTGGCCGGGGCGGGGGCGGCCCTCGTGCTCCAGGGGGGCTGGCTGCTGGGCTTCGACCTCGGGCTGCGGGCCGCCCACCGCCGGGCGGGGGCCACGGTGGCACTGGGCCCGACGGGGATCCACGGCCGCTTCTGAGCCCGCAGCTGCGCCAGGTCGGGGCACGGGCCGGCGACCGGCGGGGCGGCGGCGCCGGGGCGATTAGGGGGCCCGCCACCGGAGTCGCCATGCCTCGTGTCGTCCTCATCACCGGCTGTCGCTCGGGCTTCGGCCTGGGCACGGCCGCCGCGGCCGCCCGGGCGGGCTGGGTGGTCTACGCCGGGCTGCGCGACCCGGCGACCGCCGACGCGCTGCGGGCCGCCACCGCCGGGCTGCCCGTCCACCCCGTCGCCCTCGACGTCACGAAGGCCGACCAGCGGGCCGCCGTGGTCGCCCGCATCCAGGCCGAGCAGGGCCGCCTCGACGGCCTCGTCAACAACGCCGGCCAGTCGCTCGGGGGCTTCCTCGAGCTCGTCGAAGAAGACGAGCTGCGCGCCCTCTTCGAGGTCAACCTGCTCGGGGCCTGGGCGCTCACCAAGGCGGCCCTGCCGCTGCTGCGCCAGAGCGCTCCGAGCACGGTGGTGATGGTCTCGTCCACCTCGGGGCTCACGGCCCTGCCCGGGCTCGGCGCCTACGCCGCCAGCAAGTTCGCCCTCGAGGGGCTGGCCGAGGCCTGGCGCCACGAGCTCGGCCTCTTCGGGGTGCGCATGACGCTCATCGAGCCGGGCGCCTACGCCACCGACATCTTCGGCCGCAACCGGCGCATCTCGCGGGGCCAGGACCAGCCGGGCCCCTACGCCGCCTGGTCGGCCGCCCTGCTCGGCGCCGTCGACCAGACCGTCGCCCGCATCGCCCGCGACCCGGCCGAGGTGGCCACGGCCATCGTGGGGCTGCTCGACCACCCCCGGCCGCCCCTGCGCACCCCCATCGGCCCGGGCGCCACCCTGCGCAGCCTCGCCCGCCGCCTCGCCCCGCCCCGGCTGGTCGAGTTCGCCGTGCGCCAGGCCCTCCACCGGGCCCGCGCCCGGGTCGAGGCCGACAGCCCGTGCGGGGGCCCGGCTGCGGGGCCGGTCTCAGGCGGGGTAGCGCGCACAGAGCGCGGGCAGGGCGGCCCGGATCTCGTCCGCTGAGAGGCCCGTGACCGGGGGCAGCCGCCGGGGGGGCGGCGGGGGCAGCCGGGCGAGCCGGTCGCGGTAGGCCGGCCCGGGCCCGGGCAGGTCGAAGTGGGCGTAGAGCGCGGTCACCACCCCGGCCGGGTCGGCCCGCAGCTCGGAGAAGGGCACGGCGAAGACCTGGGACGGCGGCAGCGGGGCGAGGTCGCGGGCGGCCATGCGGTAGGTGCGCAGGCTGTCGCGCAGCATGGTCTGGACGTGGGCCGGCGACAGGGCCACGGGCCGGCCGGCCGTGTGGCTCCAGATGGCCTGGAGCAGGGCAAGGCGCGAGGGAATGGCCGCGAGGGGGCTGCGCTGGAGGTGGACGAAGCGGGCCCCGGGAAAGCGCGCGGCGAGCTGGGGGATCTTCTGGGAGAAGGCGGGGTTCTTGGCCACCACCCACTGGGGGCCCGGCCGCGACCGGCGGCGCCAGCGCGCCTTCTGGAGCACGGCGGCGTAGTAGGCGAGCACGGCCTGCTGGCGGGCCCGGGGCCAGCGCTCGAAGTGGCGCAGCCGGTCGAGCTCGGCCCGGGCGACGCCCCCGGGGCGGTCGTTGGCCACCATGATCGAGGCCCCGATGGCCCAGAGCACGAGCTCGTCCTCTTCGACGGCGTCGAGGCGCACCCGGTGGAGCGGATCCAGCCCGCCGAGCAGCCGGTCTTGGAGCGCGGCCAGCCACCGGGCGCCCCGCCCGCCGAGGGCCCGGTCGAGGCGCGCGACCAGGCGGACACCGGCCTGGAGCGACAGCGCGGGCAGCAGCATCTCGTGGAGGGTGAGGCTGGTGGCGTGGTCGCGGTCTTCGGCGAGCAGCCGGTGGAGGAAGGTGGTGCCCGAGCGCTGGTGGCCCACGATGAAGATCGGCGGCAGCCCCGGGGCAGCCGACCAGCGGGCGGCGGTGAGGCCGTCGAGGGCCCAGCCGGCCTGGATGGTCGCGCCGAGGCCCAGCCGCAGGGCCAGCTCGCCGGCCGCCCGGAGGGGCTCTCGGTCGTTTTTGGCGCGCAGCAGGGCCTTCTCGCCCATGGCCGCCAGGTCGAGGGGCACCCGCCAGCGCACCCGTGCCGTGGCGACCGCGGCCGCGGCCGCTTCGGGGACCGCCGATGCAAGCTGGGCCGCCGATGCGAGCCGGGCCGCCACCAAGGCCCGCAGGGCCCCGAGGTCGCGCTTGTTCTGGCGCCCCTTCACGGGAATGGCGTCGACCACCACCACCGCGTCGGGGGCCCCGTCCGGCCCCAGGGCCCGGGCCGCCAGGCGGGCGAGGGCGCCGCGGTCGAGGGCCGCCCCCGGCGCGGGCACGGCGCAGAGCACCACCCGCTCGTCGTCGGCGTCCGGATCCCAGTGGCCGACCACCGCGCAGTCCGCCAGGGCCAGCCCCGCCGCCGCCGCCGCCGCGAGCACGGGGCCCTCGAGGGTGCGGGGGTAGAGGTTGACCCCCCGGCGGATGATCATGTCTTTCTGGCGGCCCATCAGCACGAGCACCGGCCCGTCCTCTCCCTCGACGCAGCGCCCCAGGTCACCCGTGCGCAGGGGGCCCGTGCGGGGGGGCTGGCCGAGGTAGCCCCGGGCCACCGAGGGGCCGTCGATGCAGAGCTCGCCCACGGCCCCCGGCGGCGCGTCCACCGTGACCCGGGTGCCCGCCACGGGCCGACCGAGCAGGTCGCCTTCGCCCGTCCAGGCGAGCTTCTCGTCGATGCTGGCCGCACAGACGGGGCCCGCCTCGGTCATGCCATAGAGCGACTGCACGGTCGTGGCCGGGTCGAGCACGCCCCGCAGCCGCCGCAGGAAGGGGACCGTGACCGGGGCGCTGCCCAGCAGCACGGTGGCCAGCGAGGGGGGCAGCCGGCGCCCCGGGGCCTGGCGCATCATGAGGTCCCAGAGGTGGGGCGCCCCGAAGTAGGCCTGGACCGTGCCGCCGGCGAGGAGCGACCAGACATGCGTCGCCCGGGCGGGCCCCCGCCCCTGGGCCAGCCAGGCCTCGGCCCCCAGGAAGAGGGCGTAGAGGGCCTGGGGCAGGGTGTCGACCACCATGCGCGAGAGACCATCGAGAGAACCCATTGCGCCGATGTTCTCGAGAAATGCCTCGAGGCTGCCGTGGGTGTGGAGCACCCCCTTGGGCGCCTGGGTCGTGCCGCCGGTGTAGACGACGATGCAGGGCTGGTCGGGCGAGACGGGGGCGGCGGCGAAGGGGCCGCCGTCGGCCTGGGCCAGGGCGGCGAGGCGGCGGGCCGAGAGGCTGCGCACCTCGTCGACCGGGGGCAGGGGCGGCAGGCTGCGGCCGAGGCGGGCGGCGAGGGTGCGCAGCGGCGGCACCTGGCCCACGAGCTGGAGCGCCGGGTGGACCAGCAGCCAGCGGGCCCCGGAGGCGGCGATGCGGCTCTGGTAGACGCCGTCGCCGAGGCCGCCCTCGAGCAGCACGGGCACGGCCCCCAGGGCGATGACGGCCAGGGTCGCGGCCACGAGGGCGGCCCCGGGGGGCAGCTGGATCACCACCCGGTCGCCCGGGACCACCCCCTCGGCGCGCAGGTGGCGGGCCAGGGCGGCGGTCTGGCTCCGCAGGGCGCCCCGGCTGTGGTGGCGGCCCCCCGGGTCGACCAGGGCGCGGTCACCGGGGCGGTCCCGGAGCCCGTCGAGCACCCGCTGGGCAAGGTTCTGCACGTGTCGCCTCCCCGCCCGGACGGCGCCGGGGCCTGGCCAGAGGGGCAGCATGGCCAGTCCCGTGCCCCCCGGCCACCCCGCCCCCCCCCACCCAGGTCAGCATCGGGGCGGTCGCACTGGTGGCCCGGGCCCCCCGGTCGATAGCCTGCCCCCCACCACGGGGGCCGGCCCCCCACCGGAGTGTGCATGCCGCTGCCCGTCCCCCCCGCGCGCGCCGTCGTCATCGAGGGTCTCGGCCGCTACCTGCCCCGCACCTGCCTCGACAACGCCGCCCTCTCGGCCCTCGCCGGGGTCGACCTCCGCGAGAGCCACCGCCGCAGCGGGGTCCACACCCGCCACTTCGCCGACCGGCGCGGCGGCGAGACGGCCCCCGAGATGGGCGCCCACGCCGCCCGGGCCGCCCTGGCCGACGCCGGCTGCACCCTCGACGACATCGACCTCATCATCAGCGCCTCGGGCACCTCCCACCAGTTCATCCCCGACCAGGGTGCCCTCATCCAGCGGGCCCTGGGCATCGGCCGCAGCGGCATCCCGAGCTTTGCCGTCCACATGAGCTGCCTCAGCTTCGTCATGGCCCTCGACGTCGCCGCCAGCCACCTCGCCTGCGGGCGCCACCGCCGGGTGCTCATCGTCACGGCCGAGGTGGCCTCGGCGGGGCTCAACCTCCAAGATCCCGAGAGCGGACCCCTCTTCGGCGACGGGGCGGCCGCGGCGGTCGTCCGGGCCCGCCAGGATCCGGAGCCCCTGAGCCCCACGGCGGCCCTCCACCGGGTGCACTTCGAGACCCACGGCGACGACGCCGACCTGACGGGGGTGCCCGGCTCGGGCACGAACCTGCCGGCCAACGACCCGGCCACCCCCCTCGCCGCCAGCACCTTCCGCATGTCGGGGCTGGCCCTGCTCAAGCGCGCCACCCGCCACATCCCGCCCTTCGTCGGGCGGCTCTACCCGGAGGCCGCCGCCGGCGAGACGGGCGACGACGTCTTCGTGCTCCACCAGGCCAGCCGGGCGGGCATGAACCTCGTGGGGCGGCTCGGCTTCCCCGAGGAGCGGGTCGTGCGCACCCTCTCCGAGTGCGGCAACTGCGTGGCCGCCTCCCTGCCCCTGACCCTGATCAAGGCGGTCGAAGAGGGCACGCTGAAGCGCGGACAGCGGGCCATTCTCATGGGTTCTGCCGCCGGCGTCAGCTACGGTGGCGCCGTCCTGACCTTCTAGCGCCCCGAGGCCCCGTGACCAGTCCCGCCTTCTACGGTCTGTCGCTCGTCGTGCTCTACGCCGCCGTGCTCGTCGAGGTGGTCTACCTGGCCCGCCGGGACGGCCAGCCCGTGCCCTGGCGCGAGGTGGCGACCAACATGAACAGCGGCCAGCTCGTGCTCTGGACCCTGCGGGGCATCCGGCTGGTGGCCTACGGCTGGGTCTCGACCCACGCCTCGCTCGGGCTGCTCGACGGGGTGCCGGGCTGGCTGCTGCCGCCGCTGGCCTTCGTGCTCTGGGACCTCGCCTTCTACGTCTCGCACTGGGCCCACCACAAGGTGCCCCTGCTCTGGGATGTCCACAGCGTCCACCACGGCGGCACGGCCTTCAACCTCTCGCTGGCCGTGCGCAACGGCTGGCTGCAGGTCGTCACCCCCACCCCCTTCTTCCTCGTGCTGGCGGTCATCGGGCTGCCCCTGCCCACCTTCCTCGCCGTGGGCGCCCTCCACTACATCGTCCAGCTCTACAACCACAACGGCGTGGTGCGCGACTCGGGCCGCCTCGACCGGCTCTTCGTGACCCCCACCCACCACCTCGTCCACCACGCCAAGAACCCCCGCTACCTCGACCGCAACTTCGGCAGCGCCCTCATCGTCTGGGACAAGCTCTTCGGCACCTTCGCCGCCGCCGTGCCCGCGGAGCCCGTCGAGGTCGGCCTGGCCGACGCCCCCCGCACCGAGAGCGCCTTCTGGCTCAACCTCGCGCCGCTGCTGCGCTGGGGCGGCCGCTCGCCCGACTTCCTCATCCCCGCCGCCCCGCCCGACTACGGCGGCGGCTACCTCGTGGTGGGCAGCCTGCTCGAGTTCCTGCTGATGGCCAGCTACATCATCGGCATGGCCGACCGGGACGGGGCCGCCACCCTCTCGCTCTTCGGGCTCATCGTCGGGGGCACGATGCTGCTCGGCGGGGTGGCCGACGGCATCCGGCGCGACCTGCTGCTCTGGATCGCCGTCGCGACCCTGGGCAGCGCCGCCCACCTCGCGGCCTTCGGCGCCCCCGAGCCGGCGACGGCCCTGCTGCTCGGCGGCCTCGTGCTCCACGGGCTCTGGGGGCTGCCGCGCTACCTCGGGCGGGTGCCGACCCGGGGACCGGCCTGTGCGCCGCCGGCGGCGCTGGGCGCCATTGTGCAAGAGCCCCCCCCACAACCCACGGCCGCAACACCAATGCAACAGCACCCATGAGAAGATGACGCAACCCAGACCCGACGGGTTCGGGTCTCGGACGAGAAACTCCCCCCCATGGGCCCCGACAGCCACCAGTGTGCAGCGCGCCCCCCCCACGAGAGGATGGACGCGACCCCGCACTCTGGACTGTTCATGCCCGCCGCCCGCCCCTCTTCGGCCTCCCCGCTGGCGCTGTTGTTGGCGGGACTGGGCCTCGCCGGCGCCCCCGCCCCCGCCTGGGCCCAGAGCTGCCAGGCGCTCTGTGAGCTGGAGTTCCAGGGCTGCGCAGAGCTCAAGGCGGCGGGCTGCAACCTGGCGGGCCAGGGGGCCGAGCAGCTCGCCAACCAAGCCCTGAGCAACGTGCCCTATGGCGGGCTCGCCGCCGCGCTGATCGGCAACACGGCCAAGTCCACCTGCAAAGAGAAGCTCGCCCCCTGCCAGACCGTGCGCGACAACTGCGTCTCGGCCTGCGGCGGCGGCGTCGTCCCGGGCGCCGTGCCCGTCGCGGCAGCGACCACCTCGCTCATTCTCTACATGCCCGAGGGCAGCGCACGGGTCTACATCGACGGCAAGCGGGCCGGTCGGGGCGACCCCGACCCGGAGACCCCCTACGAGAGCCCGCCGCTGACCGTGGGCGAGCACGCCGTGCGGGTAGAGGTGGGCGAGGGCACCGAGGAGCGCCACTGGGAGGGCACGGTCAGCCTCGTCGGCGGCGAGATCAACAGCGTCGAGGTGGGCGCGCTGCGCAGCCCGGCCTGGTGGGCCCTCCAAGCGGGCGCCGCGGCCCTGGTGGCCGATGAGCACACGTCCGCCATGCAGCACTTCGCCGAGGCCCACGTCGCGGCCTCCGCCACGGCCAGCGACCGGAGCGAGGCCGAGGCCGGGCTGCTGGACACCGTGCCCCGGCTCGCCGCCGCCGTGCTCACGGCCCGAGAGCGCCGGGCCCGCAAGCCGGCCGACGCCTGGGCCGAGCTGCGCTGGGCGCCGGGCACACCGCCGCCCATCGACCCCTCCGACACCGAGGGACTTGCCGCCGTCACGGCGATCAGCGGGGTGCGCCAGACCGTCGACAGCGCCGAGGTGGCCCAGGCCTGCGACGCCGCCCTCGACGCGCTGCAGCGGCGACTGGAGGACGAGGCCCACGGCGCGTGGGTCGTGGTGGAGGGCATGGACGGCAACCGCTACGCCCAGTATGGCGCGGCCACCGCCTGGCTCCAGGCCTTCCCCGGCGCCCCCGACACGGCCACGGCCCAGGAGACCGTCGCCCACATCGAGGCGCTCCACAGCAAGCACGTGGCGCCGGCCCTGGCACGGGTGCCCGGCTCGGGCCACGGCAGCACGGTGGCCGCCGCCAAGGTGCGCCAGGAGGTCGGCCTCCAGCTCAGCCGCAAGGCCCGCAAGCTGGAGCGCTTGGGCATGCAGGGCTTCCTCGACGGCCCCATGGCCGACCGGGGCTTCTGGGTGACGCCCCCGGACCGCACCACGGTCGAGCGCCTCTGGCTCGCCGAGGCCCACCGGCGCCCCTCCCGCGCCCTGCGCGGCTGGGGCTACGGCCTCGCCTGGAGCGGCATCCCCGTCGTCACCGTCGGCGCCATCTTCGGCTGGGAGAGTGCCACCGTCCAGGCGGCCGCCGTCGGCTCGATGGTCGGCGGGGCCATGGTCACGGGGGCCGGCCCGCTCCAGGCCCGCAACCTCCACCGCCAGTACGGCACGGCCCACCCCACCACCGGGGCCTGGTCCGACAAGGGTCTCGGCCTCTACGGCCTCAGCGGCATGTCCTTCGGCTTGTTCTTCATCTCCAAGGGCATGGTGGAGCTGCGCGCCATGTCGCTCGAGCCGGCCCGCGTCGGGTCGCCGGCGAGCGCCGCCGCCAACCTCAACCAGCTGCGCACCATGGGCTTCGCCTTTGCGGCCCTGGGCGCCACCACCAGCGTCATGCGCCACACCGGACTGGGCCGACCCACCGGTCGCGCAGTGGCCGTCCAGGTCTCCCCCTTCGGCATCCAGGGACAGTTCTGATGGCCCGTCTCCTTCGCATCGGCGCCGGGCCGACCACGGCCCTGCTGGCCTCGGCCTGCGCCGTCACCCCGGCCGACATCCAGCGCGCGCGCACCCTCTGCCACGCCGAAAACGACTGGTGCCACAAGCAGACCCTCGCCGCCGCCGCCCCCGCCGTGGCCGCGCCAGATCGGAAGGGCCTCGACACGGCCTGTGACTGGGCCAGCGCCCCCCGCACCGTCACGGCCGAGACGGACTTCGCGACCAACGAGTACCGCTACCCCGTCGCCAGCGTGCGCGAGGTCGACGGCGGCATCCTGCTCTGCGGCGTCATTCCGGAGGGGGGCGGCGGCTTCAGGCTGACGATGTCGGGCGGCGAGGGCGAGCGCCTCACACTCACGGGCGTCGCCGAGCGCTCGCTGCGGCTCGACCTCCGGTCGGTCCAGCCCTCCCGCACCGTCGCCGACCGCCCGGCCCTGGTCGCCACCACCACCAGCACCGGGGTCGCCGAGGCCACCCTGGGCGACTTCACGACCCTCGACATGGTGGTCGACGGCTTCGCCGCCCACGAGGGACCGGCCCAGCTCTTTGCGGTCCAGCTCCTCTCGAACCAGTCGCTCTCCGCCGGCCGCATCACCACCCAGTGGGTCAGCGGCGCCTACGACCACTACGGCAACGGCTACTGACACGACCGACCGCGCACTGCCCCCCGCGCCCCCGCCGGGGGCCCTCGCCTCCTCCTCCCACCGCCCCGAGCCCGCTGATGCCTCTCTCCCCGCTCCTTGCGCCGGTGCTCTCGCTCGCCGCCCAGGCGGCGCCGGTCCTGTCGCCGCTGCCGGCCGCTCTCCGGCCCCGGCTCCCAGCCCGCGTGGCCATCGAGCCCGACGACGTCGACCTCACCCGCGGCAGCCCGGAGGCGGGGGAGGCCGCCGCCCGACGCAAGTCCACCATCAACAGCACCGCAGCGTTGATGATCGTCTTCCCCGCCGTCGGCGGAACCGTCGCGGCCATCCTCAATGCCGTCGAGGGGCAAAACCCCATCTGGGCCAAGCCCCTCTACGCAGGCTCGGCCGTGATGGCGGGCACGGGCATCATGCTGGCCATCAACCCCGAGGCGCTGGGGGCCCGCCGTGGCCGCTGAGCTCTGGCGCGCGGCCGGACCGGCCCTCATCGGCGCCCTCGCCCTCGGCCCGGCGGGCTGCAGCTCCCCCTGCTCGGGGCCGGTGGCCGGGCGCTGGATCCAGATCGACCACCCCGTCGGCACCGCGCCGAACGTGGCCATCTTCCGGGACGACAACTGCCAGTGGTCGGCCAAGTACGACTTCACAGACCAGGAAGAGCTTCTCGACACGGGCAGTGCCGACTCGGGCTCCGAACAGGCCTACATCCGTGGGCCCAGCCACTACCGCACCAGCGGCCGCTCCATCACCCTCGACTGGGGCGAGGCCGAGCTCGTGGGCGACCACCTGGTCCTCACGGTTGACGAAAACGTCTACACCATGGAGCGCATCGGCGGCCCCGCGGTGCCCCCCCTCGAGATCGACGCCAGCAGTGCCAGCGACGAGCTCACCGGCTTCGTGAGCCTCTACATCCTCGACGCGGACCGGTACTCGAACCTCTGCTCGGGCTACTGGGACATCGAGAACGCCCGCGCGTCGCTCTGCGAGGACTGTGGCATGTCCTTCGACGTCGACCTGCGCCTCGACGACGCGACCTGCGACCTCTCCGCCTACGACCCGACCTCGGGCACCCTGCGCTTCCAGAATTGGAACGTGTACTGGAGCGGCGGGCTCTGGTACGGCGAGACCGAGGTCTTCTGGGGGGAGTACGCCAAGCTCTACAGCGCCGACGGCGAGCTCTGGGGCTTCGAGTGGGGCAGCGGCACCAGCAACCCTTACTACAGCTACCAATACAACGGCACCGGCTACTACTACCTCTGGGGCGGCTCGATCCAGTTCTGAGCCTCCGCCCTGTTGCGTCACCCAGCCCAACCCAGAGCAACCCATGACGCAGGCCCCCACCCCCCGCCGCCGCCACGCCCTGCGCGGGGGCGCCCTCGCCCTGGCGGCCGCCGCTGCCTTCGCGTCCCTGCCCGCCCGCGCCGCGGTCCCCAACCCGAGCCTGCGCGGCGCCCGGGTGTCGAACGGCGTGGCCATCGCCGGGCTCATCCTGGACCTCGGCATGGCCGGCGGCTCCCTCGAGACCTTCCCCTCCGAGAAGGACACGACCGAGAACCAGCTGGTCACCGGCTTCGGACACATCATGGCACGGCCGATGGGCCTCATCGGCGCCCACCGCGCCGCCCGCCACCTCGACGGCCTCGGGACCCCCGTGACCCGCGTGCCGGTCTACGCGGGCCTCGCCACCACGGTCGTCGCCGGGGCGATCACCATGAACACCCTCGACAGCGGCCTGCCGCGCAGCCCCGACGAACAGCTGGGCCTCGCCCTGGTCCGGGGGACCGCCGCGGCCTGCGTTGCCCTCCAGGTGGGCCTCAACATCAAGACCATGCCCCGGCGGCCCGACACCAGCGCCTCCGGGGCCGGGCTCCACCTCTCGGCCGGCCTTGGTCGGCTCACCCTCCGCGGCGCCTTCTGACCCACGGCGCCACCGGCCCCACGCTGCCGCCGCCCCAACCGGGCAGCCCCGGCCCCGCCCCCGGCATAGCGGCGCGCATGCCCCCCGCCCCGCCCGCGCCCGTCCACGATCGCCTGCTCGCCGCCATGGCCGCGCTGGTCGACGAGGTGGGCTGGGCCAAGGTCACGACCGACCAGATCGCCCGCCGGGCCCAGACCTCGAAGCGCGCCGTCTACGCCGCCTTCGGCTCGAAGCCCGGGGCCTTCCGCGCCCTCTACGCCCACGAGGCCCGCCAGCTCCAGGCGGCCGTGGCCCAGGCCCTCGACGGGGTGGACGACCCCGAGGAGCGGGTCCGCGCCGGCATCACGGCCTACGTGGCCCGCTTCGAGGGGCGCCCGCGCATGCTCCGCGACATGCTGCTCGAGACCCTGCGCCAGGGCCCCGAGGGGGTGCGCCACCGCCGCCAGCTCCAGCAGGGCTTCGTCCAGCTCGTGGCCCAGGAGCTCGCGCGCACGGGCCTGGCCCCCGACCAGGCGGCCCTGTGGGCGCGCCTCTTCGTCGGCGGGGCCCACGACATGCTGCTCGAGGCCGTCGAAGACCCCGACCGGCCCCAGCTCGCCGAGATGCGGGCGCGGCTGCTCCAGATGCTGGCGCTGGTGCCCCGCCAGCCCTGAGCCGGTCCAGCGCCGCTGCCCCCACCGCCCCTCCCCCGCTGCGGCCCGGGCCGAACCGGTACGCGCCCGTACCGTTCTGTGCTACACCTGCGCAACGGTACCAACCAGTACCACCGCCGCCCCCCGGCATCCCCGGTCGCCCCCCTGGAGGGCCCCCTGCACACCCGCGGCCCCGCTCTCGTCGCCGGCGCCCTCGCCGCCGCCTGCCAGCCCGCGGTCGCCCGGCTCGACCCGGCCCCCGCCGGCGCCCGCCCGGCGGCCCTGTCCTGCGCCGTCGACTGGCCCGCGCCCTACGCCCGGGCCGCCTACGTGAGCAACCACGGCGGCCCGGCCAACCGCGACCGGGTCCCCTGCACCGGCCCGGCCACCTTCGCCCCCCAGTGGCACGCCCTCCCGGGCCACCTCATCGGCCAGCCCAACACCTTCTCCCCCGACGGCCACACCACCTACGTCAGCTCGACCGGCGGCCCCGACGGCTGCGCGCTGCACGCCCTCGCCACCCAGACCGGCGAGACCCGCTGGGCCCGCTGCGACCTGGGCCACGCCCTCGTCGCCTCGGCGGTGGACGTCGACGCCGACGGCCGCCTCTACTTCACCGACGGCGCGACGGTCCACGCCGCCGACCCAGACACCGGAGATGACCTCTGGCAGACCGTTCTCGACGACCGGGACCAGGGGCTGGTCTACGGGGTCAAGCTCGCCGCCGCCGGCCTGGTGCTGACCCAGGTCTCGGACGGCACGGTCTACGCCCTCGACCGCCAGACCGGGGCGGTGCGCGGCCGCCTCGACGTCGCCGCCGAGACGGGCTTCGTGCCCCCCGCCGTCCAGCCGCTGCCCACCGACATGCTGCCCCCCTACGTCTGGGACCGCATCGCAGCGCTCTTCGGCACCCCCGACCGCGACGCGGTGCTCGCGGCCCTCGGCGGGCTCCTCGGGGCCTCCGGCGCCTTTGCCGACAACACCCTCGCCGTCTCCGGCTCCCGGGTCTACACGGTCGGCGGCGGCCCGACACCCGACCAGGGGGCCGTGGTGGCCCTCGACCTCGGCCCCACGGGCGCCCTCTCCCTCGCCTGGACGGCGGCGCTCGCGGCCGGCTCGGCCAGCTCGGTCGCCGTGGGCCCCGGGGGCGACCGGGCCTGGCTGGCCGACGGGGCGGGCACCATCCTCGTGCTCGACCTCGACGCCTGCGACGCGAACACCGACGCCGACCCCGATCCCGGCGGCTGCGCCCCGGCCTGGACCCACCCCCAGCCCGGCATCGTCGCCGGCTCGCTCACCCTCGGCGACGCCGGCGTGGGCTACGCCCTGACGATCGGCGAGCACCGCAGGGCCGCCCTCACGGCCCTCGACGACCAGGGCACGGCCGGCGCCCTGCGCTTCGCCCGCAGCTACGGCCCCGACGAGTTCTTCACCACGGCCCTCACCCTCAGCGACGACGCCATCTACGGGGTGCTGACCGACATGCCGCCGCTGGTCTACCCGGGCGGCGCGGCCCTGCCCCTGACCCTCGGCCCCACGACGAGCCGCGCCGTCGTGCTGGATCCCGAGACCGGCGCCGTGCGCTTCTCGACCCCCGTCCCCAGCTCGTCGGTCACCGAGCTCATCCCCGACCCCCACGGCGGCGTGGTGCTCACCATGGCCGGGCTCGCCGAGGTGCTCGTGCTCGACCCCGAGGCCCCGGCCCCCGTGGGCGGCATCCTGCGCCTGGCCCCCTGAGCCAGCGCTCGCTGCCGCCCCGGCCCCTCAGCCCACCGACAGGCGGCCCGACTCGCTGATGGCCAGCGGGATGCGCCCGAAGGGGGTGGCGACCTGGAGCTCGGCGGCGAGGCCCGCGTCGATCCGGCCCCGGCTGCGCAGGGCGTCGATGACCCCGGCGCCGAGGTTGGAGAGGGTGATGTCGAGGGGCAGGGCCACGGTCTTCTCGGTGTCGCCGGCCACGCTGGCGAGGGTGCCGGTCGCGCCCTTGGCCACCCGCTTGTCGTTGATCTTGAAGCGGTAGGCGAAGTCGTGCAGCCCGATGGTCTCGCCCCCCAGGTTCGTGACCCCGAGGTCGAGGGCCAGCCGGGCCCGGTCCTGGGCGAGCTGGAGGTCCTTGAGGCGCAGCCCCTGGAAGCGGAACTTCGGGCGCCGCAGGGCCGGCACGGTGCCCCCGGCCTGGTAGGGCAGCGTGGCCACACCGGCGGGGGTGTCGAAGCCGAGCTTGCCCGAGAGGCCGAAGCCCAGCTCGTCCTTGCCCTTCGTGGCGGCGAGCAGCTCGGCGGCCTTCTTCCAGCGCAGGGTGAGCGGCAGGGGCAGGGCCGACGAGCCCTGGGCCTTGAGCTGGACCCCGTCCGGATCCCGCCCCGAGAGCACGTCGACCTCTTCGAGGGCCAGCTTGTAGGTCAGGCTGGCGAGCCCGACCTTGAGGGGCAGGGGGTTGTCGACCTGGAACACGAAGTCGAGGTCGGCCTTGTCGAAGTCGATGGACCGCAGCTTCACCCGGTCGAAGCGCACCGAGGGCAGGTACTTCTTGAGCTTCTTTGCCGTGCCCTGGGGGATCTTGGGGCAGCCCGCGAGGGCGAGGGCCACACCGGGCAGGCCGGCGAGCACGAGGCGGCGGGAGGGGGCGGTCATGGCGGCTCCGCAGGGGGGTGGGGTGCCCATGACCCATGGGCCGGCCGCGCGCATCTTGCAAGCGCCTTCCCTTCTCCCCGGCTGCGGGCCCGCGGCCCCGGCCTCAGCGGCCGACGCCCTTGTAGTCGAAGCCCACCTCGAGGGCCTCGTCGAGCACCAGCAGCTTCTCGAAGTACAGCGGCCGCCCGTCGACCGGCAGCGTCACCCGCACGGGCTGGACCCCCGCCGCCGTGGCCTCGCTCTCGAACTGGAGGTTGGCCTGGCGCTGGACCTGGGCGGTGGCGGCCGGCATGCTGACCCCGCCGAGGTCGATGGGGGTGTAGGCGTCGACCCGGCGCAGCGAGCCGGCGATGCTGCGCTTGGCCACCTTGGCCTCGCCCGGCACGTAGACCGTCCAGGCCACCGCCGTGGCGGGCACGTCGGCCTTGGGCAGCTGGGCCGAGAAGCTGCCGCGGCCGCCGCTCGGCTGGTCACCGTCCTCGACATAGACCAGCTCGACGGCAAAGCGGGCCAGATCGCCCCCCGCGGTCTGGGAGCGGGCCAGGGGGATCATGACCTTGCCGTCCTCGGCCTTGGCGGGCTTGACGGCCCGGCCGCCGACGTAGGCGCTCCAGGGCACGGCCCCCGCGGGCATCTCGATGCGCAGGTACTGGGCGCGGTTGTTGCGCATCGCCCAGGTCACCTGGGTCATGCGCCGGCCGTCGGGGGTGAGCACGGTGGTGGCGGCGAGCTGGTCGATGATGGTGACCAGCATGTCGACCTCTTCGTGCTGGCGGATCTCGAGCGGGATCTGCCAGCCGGCCTTGCGGTAGGTGAAGCCCAGCAGCACGGGCCAGTCGGTCTGGCCGAGGATGGCCGGGGGCAGCTCGCGCACGTCGACGGTGCGGGCGGCCGTGGCCTGGCCGGCGTCGATCTCGAGGTTCGAGCGGGCGTCGACACCGACCCAGCCCTTCACCCGCTCGACGCCAGCGAGCTGGAGGTCGGGCACCCCGATGCCCGTGCCCCCGCCCTCGGGCAGGGCGCGCTCGTACTCGACCATCAGCGAGTAGGCGCCCTCGGCGGCGAAGTTCAGCGCCACGTCGACCACCTTGCGCCCCTCGGCCTCGGTGGCCGTCCACTCGCCCACCCCCTTGCCCTTCACGTCGAGCAGGGTCACGTCGGCGGGCAGGCTGAAGCGCAGGGTGTCGACCCCGGCGTGCAGGATGCTGTAGTGGATGGCGCTGGACCCGACGAGAACGCCCTCAGACACGCCAATCAGCGCATGGTGCTCGGCATAGAGGCGCGGGGTCGCGGCCACGGCGGGCTGGCCCGGGTCGTCTGCCGAGCGCCGCCAGGTCACCGCGAGGTTGCCGTTGGCCGGCAGCAGGGCCGTCATCACCCGGTCGCCGCCCTGGGTGCGGGTCGAGACCTGCTGGGCATTGGCCACCTCGAAGTCGAGCAGATCGGCGCTGGGCACGGCCAGCTCGACCTCGAGGGCCGCCGCCCGGGGCAGGGGGAAGGAGAAGCCCTCCTCGCCGGCGCTCTCGAAGGTCGACACGGCGAACTCGAGCTCGAGCTCGGTGCTGCCGGGCTTGTCGGTCAGCAGGTAGTACTGGCTGCCGTCGAACCACAGGGGCGCCTCGCGGCCCGCGATCTTGGCGCTGCGCAGGGCCACCCGCCCGGGCAGCACGGGCACCTTGGCCCAGCCGTCCTTCTTGAGCACGTCCACCCGCAGCCGCGCCGTGAACACGGCGGCGTCCTCGCCCACCCGCCCCGTGAAGCGCACCCGGCTCAGGGCGTAGTCGTGGGGGGCCGCCGCCGGCGGGGTCTCGGGCGCCATGCCCCGGTCGTAGAGGGTGCGGAAGTCGGACCAGGGCATCACCACCCGGGCCGCGCCCAGGTCGTCGGCCCGGGCCGTGCCGGAGAGGGCGAGCAGGGCCACGGCAGAGGCACACAGCAGGCGGGTCATCATGGTCTTCCTCAGGGGCTCGGGAGCGCAGGGGCTCAGGGCGTCGGGGTGCGGGCGGGGCGGTAGCGCAGGTCGATGCGCAGGGGCTCGTCGGGGGGAATGACCCGCTGCTCCAACAGCAGCCGGGCGCCCCCCTCGGGCAGCGAGAGCGACAGGGTGGAGGCCACCACCGTCTCGGGAATGTCGAGGCCGAAGGGGGCCGCGGGGGGCGGCGCGGGACGGCGGGGCAGGGCCGGGGCCGCCGCCGGGGCCGCGGGGAAGGCCGGCGCCGGGGCCCCCGCCGCCCGGGGAGGGGACGGGGACGGGACCCGGGGCGCCACGGGGGGGGCCGGGGGCACGGGGGGCACCACCGGGAAGGCGGGCGCCGGGGCCCCCGCCACCGCCGGGGGGAAGGCCGGATCGGGCGACGATGCCGCCGGGAAGGCCGGATCGGGGGACGGGGCCGCCGGGAAGGCCGGCGCAGGAGCCGGGGCCGCCGGACCGCGCCGGGACCGGTCGCGGGGGGCCATGCCCCGGCCGAGGCGGCGGCGGCCCTCGACCGGGACCAGCTCGATGGCCTGCTGGTAGCTGCGACCGGTGGGAATGCTCATCATCACGTCTTCTTCGAGCATCTCGCGACCGGCGCCGGGCCGGGCCTCGACCGCCTGGGGCCGCCGGCTGTTGGCCTCTTCCACCACGATGGCCTCGAGCAGCACCGTCTCTTGGACGGTGCGCTCCACCTCGGCCCGCTCCTCGGCCACCGAGGCCGGTGCGGGCGCTTCGGCCGGGGCCGCGGCCCCGAAGGCCACCCCGCTGACCGCCGCCCCCTTCGCCCCGCCCACGACGCCGCCGACCACACCGCCGGCCACGCCCCCCTCCACCGTGCCCATGGTGCCCGTGCCGCCGACCGACTCGGCCCAGCCGCCGCCGCCGAAGCCCGCCGC
>CAXQUZ010000195.1:0-2931 GCA_964226865.1 Myxococcota bacterium
CGAGGGTCTCGACAGCCAGGAGTTCAAGAACCTCCGCGGCTACGACGCGGGCAAGGGCCTGCCGGCCGCCCGCCTCCGCCAGGATCCCGAGCTCCAGGGCGCCCTGTTCAGCTACCGCCTCGAAGACGGCGCCGTGCTCTCGATGGTCGGCGGCGTCGACTTCGAGAACTCCGAGTACAACCGCGCCACCCAGGCCCGCCGCCAGGTCGGCTCGACCTTCAAGCCCATCGTCTACGCCGCCGCCATCTCCACCAAGGAGCTGACCGCCGGCAGCATGATCCAGGACGCCCCGCTCGTCTTCCAGACCCTCGGCGACAAGCTGTGGAAGCCGGGCAACTACAGCTCGGAGTACCTCGGCAACATCACCATGCGCCGGGCGCTCCAGCTCTCGAAGAACGTCTGCACGGTGCGGGTGCTCGACAAGGTCGGCCTCGACCCGGTCTACGACTTCGCCGGCCCGCGCCTGCGCATCGGCTACAACGAGCCCCAGTGCAGCCGCACCCACGACCCGGTCGGCACGGCCTGCCAGGGCGAGACCTCCCCCTCGAATGTCGAGGGCATGCAGTGGTGCGAGTACTGCGAGCCCACCAGCTGCCCCCTCGTGCTGGCCGAACCCCAGGAGATCCCGAAGGACGGCTACATCGAGAAGGTCGGCGGCGACTTCGCCTGCCTCGACGAGCCCCAGGTCATCGACGGCAAGAAGTGGTGCCACTCCTGCGAGGTCAACCTGCGGGTCTGCGACTGGCTGCCCCTCGAGCGCATCCCCGAGACCGACCCCTGCGTCGACGCCCGCCGCGACGACAAGGGCCGCACCTGGTGCCGCACCTGCGACCTCTCCATGGGCCTCGGCTCGAGCTCGCTGACCATGGTGGAGCTGGCCCGGGCCTACAGCGCCTTCGCCACCTATGGCACCCTCGTCGAGCCCCACTGGATCGACAAGGTCGTCGACCGAGACGGCACGACCATCGAGTCCTGGTCGCCCCCTGAGGGCGGCTGGAAGCAGGTGCTCGAGCCTGGCGTCGCCGGCATCGCCCACTACCTGCTGCGAGAGGTCGCCACCGGCGGCACCGGTGCCCGCACCAACCGCCTGGGCATCCAGGTGGCGGGCAAGACCGGCACCACCAACGACTTCTTCGACGCCTGGTTTGTCGGCTACGACCCCGAGGTGCTCACGGCCGCCTGGGTCGGCTACGACAAGCCCCGGTCCATGGGCCAGTCCTTCACCGGCGGCAAGACGGCCCTGCCCATCTGGATGGACTTCATGCGGGTCGCCGCGCCCAAGGAGGCGAAGCGCCGCTTCAAGGCCATCCCCGGCGTGACCATGGTGCCCATCGACGAGAGCACCGGCCGGGTCGCCCGCGGCGGCCGCTCGATCCCCATGCTCCCGGGCACCGCGCCCGACAACGTCGTGGGCGAGGTGGGCCAGAAGACGGCCGACGACCTCCTCGTGGATGACTTCTGATGGGCCCGCGGGTCTGGGGCCGCCTGGCCCCCCTCCGCTCCCTTCCCGCCCCCTTCCCGGCTCCCTCCGTGCCTTCCTTGCGCCCCCTGCTCCTCGTCCTCGTGGCCGGCTGCACCACCACCACGGTGCCCGTCACCGAGCGCTGCGACATCGACATCGTCGACGTGGCCCCGACCACTGTCGCACCCGGCGACACCCTCGTGGTCACAGGCCGGCCCTTCACGACCCCCTTCGACACGGCGGCCTACATCGCCGGCGAGCGTGCGGCCGTGTCGGAGGTCGACCGCACCGACTGCGAGGCCTGCGACCTCTGCCGCAACCAGAACAGCTGCACCGCCTGCGATGACTGTGACGCCTGCGCCACCGAGTGCACCGTGACCTGCGTCGAGACGATCACCCTCGAGGTGCCCCCCGCCAGCGCCGGCACGACCGATCTCCGGGTGTACAATGCCCACGGCGAGAGCCGGCCGGCCGAGCTGGTCGTCACCGCCGCCCCCGACAGCGGGACGCCCGACAGCGGCGCCCCCGACAGCGGGGCGACCGACAGCGGAGCCACCGACAGCGGCAGCTCCGACAGCGGCGCACCGGACACGGCCGCGCCCTGAGGCCTCCGGGTCTTCTGCGGGCGCCACCGCCCCGGCCGAAGATCGGCCCCACTTCCCCCAACACGACGGCACTGCCCCCGATTCCGCGCCACCGCTTGCGCGGCGGGGTCCACAGCTGCTAAACCACCGCTTCAGTCAAGCCTCCCCTTCCCGGGAAACCGATGCGCAAGCTCATCACGCTGGCCGCCCTCACTGTCGGCGCCGCCACCATCAGCACCGACGCCCACGCGGGCGGTCTCGGTCTCGTCCTGAACACCGGCCTCCGCCAGGACACCGCCTACTACTACCGGGCCGACGGCGAGCAGGGCCAAGACGGCCAGCTCCGCCCGACCAACGGCTTCGGTGTCGAGATGCTGCTCGGCGACCGCTCCGACCCGATCCAGGGCATCGTGCGGGCGAACATGATCGTCGACTCCCCGGTGAACAACCCCGACATCTCCGGCGAGTCCGACCAGGATCTCATCGTCCACCCCGACTACGAGTCCGACGAGGTCAGCTCCCGCAAGACCGGCGCCGTCGCCGTCGGCATCCAGTGGGGCATCTGGGGCGACCCCGAGGGCTTCCAGCTCATCGCCAACTCGCTGGTCGGCTCGGGCTTCATCACCCCCGACAACTACGAGTTCCTGCTGATCGAGCCGGGCTTCGGCTTCAACTACACGATGCAGGAGCGCTTCCAGCTCAACGTGAACCTGGCCGCCCAGGCCCGGTACCGGAAGGCCCTGACCATGTCGGGCAACCTCTACGCAGGCTTCCGCTACCTGTTCGACTGAGCGTCGCTCCGTCCCTCCTGCGCCCGCCCCTGGTCCTCGACCTCGGGCGGGCGCGGTCGTTCTCGGCCCCGGCTGTCGGGCCTCGGGGCATCCG
>CAXQUZ010000196.1:0-7614 GCA_964226865.1 Myxococcota bacterium
CCACCGTGCTGCGCAAGGGCGAGGCCGCCCTTGCCGAGGAGGCCCCTGCCGCCGAGGTCGAGGCCGCCCCCGCCGAGGTCGAGGCCGCCCCCGCCGAGGCGCCCCACGCCGCGGCCGCCCCCGCCGAGGAGGCCCCCGCCGCGGCGGAGGCCGCCCCCACCGAGGCCGGAGCCCCGGGCCTGCAGAGCACGGGCCCCCTGAACCCACGCGGGGCAGGGGGCCCGGTCGTTCTCGGCGCCGTCCCGCCGCCAGGGGGACGGTGCCGCGGAGGCTCAGGGCGCCACGATCTCGGGGTTCTCGACGATGATCGTGAGGTTGTGGTCGGCCGGGTCGACCTCGGGGAAGGCCTCGAAGGCATCCTGGATGTTGCCCTCGGCCCGCTCCCAGCTGCCGTCGAGGTAGAAGAGCCAGGCGGCCTCCTCCACCGGCACGCCGCGGCGGCCGGCACAGTCGAGCCGGACGAGGCCGTCGAGCGACACCTCGGACTCCTGGACCAGCACGGGCGTCTCGCCGCTGTGGTCGAGCATGGCGTAGGAGTCGAAGCTGCGCCAGCCGCCCTCGTCGTCGGGCAGACCCAGGCCCGCGGCCAGGGCCTCGGCCTGGTCGACGTCGACGATGAGCGCGCCGCTGATGGCCGAGGTGTGGCCCCAGCCCAGGTCGAGGGCGACCCGGTCGCCGTCCACGGCGTCGAAGCTGGCGAAGAGGAAGGCCGCCGAGCGCTCGCGGCCGAAGCGCGCCGGCACGGGCGTGGTCACCGACTCGGCGGGGCCGTAGTGGACGACGCCGCGGGTGAGGTGCTCGAGGGCGGGCTGGTCGAGGGCGACGACGAGCCGAAAGCCGTCCGCGTCCTGGGTGATCATCGAGGCCACCTGCAGGTTGGATGCGATGATGGCCGCGTGCAGGCTCTCGAGCGAGCTGCTGTTGTCGACCATGATGACGGCGCTGTTCTTCTGGGAATCCTGGAGCAGCAGCCAGCCGGCGCCGGCCAGCATGGGGGCGTCGGGCGCGCCGACCACATTGCTGAGCAGCACCCGCTTCCCGGGCCCGATGTCGACCGGGTAGAGGTCGATGTTCACGCCCGAGCTGGCGAAGAGGGCCTGCTCGTGGAACAGCCGCAGCGAGGCGCCCTCGTCGACGGCGAGGATGCCCGGTGGGGGCGGCGCCACGGGGCCCGGCTGCAGGGAGACGGGGGTGACGGTGGCGGCGAGGATACCGGTGAGGACGTCGAGACCGGGACTGGGCATGCGATGACTCCGAGGCTGATGCCGCAGGCACCGCGGCACTCACCCCCTGGTGCGGATCCGCGCCCGCCCGACGTGAGGCCCTGGCGCCCCGCCCGGCGGCAGCCATGCTGCCCAAGACGACGAAGACGCCCTCAGCGAGGGCGTCTTGGCAGATCGTTGCCGCCGCCGGGTGCTCAGGCGTCGCGCACGATGCGGAAGCTCAGGTCGGCCGAGCGGGTGTCGGGGTCGGCCATCTCGAGGGCCTTGGCCCAGGCCGCCATCGAGGGCCGGGCCCACGAGCCCGGGTGGAGCATGCGGCGGCCGTCACCGGCGGCGTCCGAGAGCCACTCGCCCATGTTGCCGGCGAGGTCGGTGATGCCCTCGTCGGTGCAGTCGGCGTAGAAGATGCCGACGGCCACGGGGCGGCCGAGGGCCTCCTCGCGGGTGTTGGCGTTGCCGTCGCCGAAGGGCGCGCCCCAGGGGTAGGGCTTCTTCGCCTCGCCCCGCACCAGCCAGCGCCGCTCGACGCTCGAGAGCAGCCGGGCCCCGTGGGCACGGGCGTAGGCCTCGGCCTCCCAGTAGGTCACGCCCGCCGCCGGCTGGTTGGGCACGACGAGGTGCGACACCTCGGGATCGTCGGCGAGAACCTGCCAGCGGTCGGCACCGGAGGCGAGCCAGCGCTGGCCAGCGGCGCTCCAGTCCTCGGGGCGGTCGTAGGCGCCGCTGTCGAGCCAGGCGCGGAACTCGGCGGCCGTGACCATGTGGCGCCCCACGTCGATGGCCGAGCCGTCTTCGAGGGTGATCCGGGCCCAGTAGTCGGCGGCGCCCGGCTGGCGCAGGCGGGGATCGCCCAGCAGCCCGAGGGCCTCGCCGAGCTCCATGCGCTGGCGCCCGTTGCCGGCATGGTCGTCCAGCAGTGCCACGAGCGCCTCGACCGTCGGCCGCAGCAGGGCCCGGTCGGCCTCCGGTGCGGCGGCGAGCCCCCGGGCGAAGGCCACCAGCGGCGCCATCCGCGCACCGGCACGCAGCGCGAGGATCTCGGTCAGCGTGGACTGATCGAGCGTGGGGGGAGCAGCAGGGGCGGCGCTGGACGGGGGTGCGGTGGTCATGGCGTTCTCCAGGCCGGCCCCGTAACCGCGCCGGCACGGGTCTTGCCAGAGCGGCTGGGCGGGCCCCCCGCCCAGGGCCCCCGGGGTTAGCCCTCCGGCCAAGCCCCTCCTGCGCACGAGCCCCGCCATGCCCAGCATCCTGTTCCTCTGTCCCGACAACGCCGCCCGGGCCCCCATGGCCGAGGCCATCACCCGCCACCTCTCCTCCACGGTCGACGGTGTCGCCGCCGCCCGCCGGCCCTCCCACGTCCGCCGACCGGCCCGGGCCGCCCTGCGCGAGGAGGGCATCGACGACAGCGGGCTGCGGGCCCGGGGCATGATGGAGGTCGATCTGGACGAGGTGGTGCTGGTCGTCAGCCTCGCCGAGCGCAGCGAGCTGCCCCCGCTGCCCGCCGGTCTGCCCCACGTCCACCACCCCCTGCCCGACCCCGACAGCGCCCCCGAGAGCGACGCCCAGGATGCCCACCGCGACACCCGCGACGCCCTGCTGCGGCTTGTTCCCCGCCTGCTCCGCCAGCTCTGAGCCCCCCGTTTGCCGGCCCCCGGGCCCTGTTGTAGGCTGCCGCCATGTCCACCCCCCGCGCCCGCCTCCTCGCCCGCCCCGGCCTCGCCGCCCTCCCGACCGCCCTCTGCGGGGCGCTCGTCGCCGCGGCCCTGGGCGCCTGCAGCGGGTCCACGACCAGCGCCCCCGCCGACTGCGGCAGCATGGCCGCCGGTCTCGAGAGAGACGTCTGCCACGGCAAAGAGCTCAAGGCCCTCCGGTCCTCCGAGGTCGACCGGGCCCTCGTCATCGCGGGACAGATGACCGACCCCATGGTGCGCGGCGAGGCCGTGACCACCTGGGTCGAGGCCAAGGCCAACTGCCTGCCCCCCGACAAGGGCCAGTCCCTCTGCAACCTGCTCGACGGCCGCGACCAGAGCTACTGCCTGCGCCGGCTCAGCGCCCCCCACCTCCAGACCGACTGCGGCGAGCAGTGAGGGCGCTGCTGGCCATGGCCCTGGGCCTCACGGCCTGCCAGGGCGCGCCCTCCGCTCCTGCGCCGGTCCCAGGCGGGCCCGCGGCCGGGCCCACCCAGCCCGGCGCCACCGGCGAGCCGCCCCCCATCCCCAGCGGCGCCCTGCCCAAGTGCAAGATCTACGAGAACACCGAGGTCTACGGCTACTGCATCTACAAATTCGCCGGGGGCTTCCCCACGGTGGACGAGGTCGACCGGCTCTGCGCCATGGCCGGCGAGTGGGAGGACGACTGCCGCCACGCCTGGGTCGCCGGCCGCATGCACGCCGACAGCGGCCACGCCACCGCCGAGCTGCTCGCGGTCTGCAAGGGCAACCCCGACTGCAGCTTCGAGCTGCTCGACTTCCGCCCCGACCCAGACGTGCTCGTCCAGATGGACGACTGCCGCAAGCACACCGGCAAGTACGCCCCCGACTGTGTGGGCCACGCCATGCAGCGCTGGTGGCAGGCCGGCGTCGACCAGGCCGAGATCGACCGGGTCGCCCAGGCGCCGACGCCCTACCCCAACAAGGTGGGCTTCTGGATCGGCGTGAGCGTCGGCTGCTACGAGATCGGCGCCTGCCCCGAGCAAGGCCAGACCGGCGACTTCTGCCGCTCGACCGTCGAGAACCTCTCGCGCAACCGCGATCGCTGCCCCACCCGCACCAAGCGCCCCCTCGCCCACAACCAGAGCCGGGGCCCCACCGGCGCCGGCAACCCGCCCAGCGGCGCCGCCCGCCCGGGCACCCCCGGCGGCCGCAAGCCCGGGCGCCCCCCGGGCACCCCCCAGAAGCCCGCCCGCCCGCGCCCCAGCCCCGGCGGCGGCCGCTGAGCGCGGTCAAGCCGGCCCCGCTGCGATAGCGGGGGCGGCATGTCGCTCCGCACCGCACTCGCCTCCGCCCACCGCATCGTCGTCAAGGTCGGCACCGGCGTCGTCGCCCGTCCCGACGGCGGCCTCGCCCTCGGCCGCATGGGCGCCCTCGTCGAGCAGCTCCACGACCTGCGCCAGTCTGGCCACGAGGTGCTGCTGGTGTCGTCGGGGGCCGTCGGCCTCGGCGCCCGCCGGCTCGGGCTGGCGGGACGCCCCGAAGGTGTGGTCCAGCGCCAGGCCTGCGCCGCGGCGGGCCAGGGCGCCCTCATGTCCTTCTACGACGGCCTCTTCCGGCGCCTCGGCGGCGCCTGCGCCCAGGTGCTGCTCACCGAAGAAGACTTCCACTTCCGCCAGCGCTTCAACAACCTGACGGCCACCCTCGAGCAGCTCCTCGCCCTCGGCGCCGTGCCCGTGCTCAACGAGAACGACACCCTCTCGACCGCCGAGCTCGCCCTCTCCACCGGCCCCCGCAAGGGCGGGGTCTTCGGCGACAACGACCGCCTCAGCGCCCTCGTCGCCACCTACCTCGGGGCGGCTCTGCTGGTGCTGCTCAGCGACGTCGACGCGGTCTACACCCACCCCCCCGGCCACCCCGAGGCCCAGCCCATCCCCACCTGGTCCGCCGCCACCACCTTCGAGGAGGGCGCCGGCTCGGCCCTCGGCCGGGGCGGCATGGGCTCCAAGATCCGCGCCGCCCAGCTCGCCGCCCGGGGCGGGGTCCCCGCGCTCATCTCGAGCGGTGACACGCCCCGCATCCTGTCCCGAGTCTTGTCGGGAGAGCCCATCGGCACGCTGTTCCCAGCGACAGAAGGCATGCCGCGGCGCAAGGCCTGGCTCGCCTTTGGCACCGCCCCCCGGGGCGCCGTCCACATCAACGCCGGCGCCGCCACGGCCCTGCTCGAGCGCGGCGCCAGCCTGCTGGCCGTCGGGGTCGTGCGCACCGAGGGCGACTTCGCCGCCGGCGAGCTGGTGCGCATCCTCGACGCAGCGGGCACCGAGCTCGCCCGGGGCACGGCCAGCCGCGGCGCCGCCGAGCTCGACCGCGATCCCCGCCGCCCCCTGGTCCACCGCGACCACCTGGTCATCCTCTGACCGACCGCCCCCCGGGAGCCCCGATGTCTGCCACGCCCGCGTCCATCGCCCTCGCCGCCCGTGCCGGCGGGCGCGCCCTCGCCGCCCTGCCCTCTGCCGCGCGCACCGCCCTGCTGCACCGGGTGGCCGACGCCCTCGACGCCCAGCGGGCGCGCATCGCCGAGGCCAACGCCGAGGACGTCGCCGCCGCCGAGGCGCTCGTCGCCGCCGGCACCCTCGCCCCTGCCCTCGCGCGCCGCCTGCCCCTGCCCGCGGCCAAGCTCGACGCCCTGATCTCCGGCATCCACGCCATCGCCGACCAGCCCGAGCCCCTGGGCCGCCGCCTGCGCCACACCGCCCTCGGCGAGGGGCTGCGCCTGGAGCAGATCACCGCCCCCATCGGCGCCCTGCTGGTCATCTTCGAGAGCCGGCCCGACGCCCTGCCCCAGATCGCCGCCCTGGCCCTGCGCTCGGGCAACGGCCTCGTGCTCAAGGGCGGCCGGGAGGCGGCCCGCTCGAACGCCGTGCTCCACGCGATCATCACCGAGGCCATCGCGCCCGTGGTCCCCGCCGGCACCATCGGGCTGGTCGAGAGCCGCGCCGACGTGGGGGCCCTGCTCGCCCTCGACCACGTGCTCGACCTCGTGATCCCCCGCGGCTCGGGCGCCCTGGTCCGCCACATCCAGCAGAACACCCGCATCCCCGTGCTCGGCCACGCCGAGGGCGTCTGCCATGTCTTCCTCGACCGCGCCGCCCAGGCCGCCCGCGCCGTGCCCATCGTGCTCGACGCCAAGCTCGACTACCCCGCCGCCTGCAACGCGATGGAGACCCTGCTCATCGACCGGCCGGTGGCCGACACGGTGGGCCGGGCGGCGGTGGAGGCCCTCGCCGCCGCGGGCTGCGCCCTGGTGGGAGACGACGAGAGCGCCCTCAAGTACGGCATTCCCGCGGGCGCCGACTTCCGGGTCGAGCACGGGCGCGCCGCCGCCTCGGTGGCCATCGTCGACGACCTCGACGCCGCCATCGCCCACATCCACCGCTTCGGCTCGGGCCACACCGAGGCCATCCTCACCGACGACACCGACCGGGCCGCCGCCTTCCTCGATCGGGTCGACAGCGCCTGCGTCTTCCACAACGCCTCGACCCGCTTCGCCGACGGCTACCGCTTCGGCCTCGGCGCCGAGGGCGGCATCAGCACCGGGCGCATCCACGCCCGGGGGCCCGTCGGGGTCGAGGGGCTGCTCACCACCCGCTGGCGGCTGCGCGGCGCGGGCCACACGGTCGGGGCCGTGAGCGCCGGCGACTGGTCCTTCGACTGGGCCGACCTGCCCCTCGACGGTCCCGGCCCGGCCTGAGCGCGCGGCCCGGCCGCCCTTGTGGTGCCGGGGGCCTCCCGTATGATGGCGCCCCCTCCCCTCCCCGGCGCCCCCATGTCCAGCCCCCCTCCCGCCCCCAGCCTGGGCCTCTCCCTCGTGCCCGTCGTCGCGCTCGTGGCCCTGCTCGCCGGCGTCATCGGCGGCCTGGGCGGCGGCGGCCACATCCCGCTGGTGCTCGCCACGGCCGTCGCCGCCGCGGTCGCGGTCTGGGGCCTCGGCCGCTCCTGGGACGAGGTCCAAGCGGGCATGGTCCAGGGCATCGCGGGCGGGCTGCCCGCCGTGCTGGTGCTGATGGTGGTGGGCATGCTGGTCGGCATCTGGATCACGGCCGGGGTCGTGCCCCTGATGATCCACTACGGCCTGATGGTGCTGTCACCGGGCATCTTCCTGGTCGCGAGCTGCATCATCTGCGCCGTCGTCGCCCTGGCCACGGGCTCGAGCTGGTCGACCGCCGCGACGGTCGGCCTCGCGCTCATCGGGGTCGGCGAGGCCCTCCAGGTCGACCCGGGCATGACCGCCGGCGCCATCATCTCGGGCAGCTACTTCGGCGACAAGATGTCGCCCCTCTCCGACACGACCAACCTCGCCCCGGCTGCCGCCGGCGCCGAGCTCTTCGACCACATCCGCCACATGCTCTGGACCACGGTGCCGGCCCTCGTCCTGGCGCTCGTGGGCTTCGGGCTGCTCGGCATGGGCACGGGGGGCGGCACGGCGGACGCCGCCCAGCTCGGCGCCATCAGCGGGGGCATCCAGGAGGCCTTCTCCCTCAGCCCGCTGCTGCTGCTGCCGCCGGTGGCCGTGCTCGGCCTCGTGCTCGCCCGGGTGCCCGCCCTCCCGGCCCTGCTCGCGGGCACCCTGGTCGCCGCCCTGCTCGCCGTCTTCGTCCAGGACGCCAGCCTCGCGACCCTCGTGTCCAGCGCCATGGGCGGCCACGTCTCCGAGACGGGCAACGCGGCGGTCGACAAGCTCC
>CAXQUZ010000197.1:0-22756 GCA_964226865.1 Myxococcota bacterium
CCTCGTAGACCGCGCGGTCGACGTCGGCGTCGTCGAGCACGATGGCCGTGCCCTTTCCGCCGGTCTGGAGCACCGTGGGCAGCTCGGGGCGCTCGGCGAGCACACCGCGCATCTGGTGCACGGTCGAGTAGCTGCCCGTGAAGATGAGCCCGTCGATGCCCGCGTGGAGCACGAGGCGCTGGCCGATGACCGAGCCGGGGCCCTGGATCATGTTGAAGACGCCGCGGGGCAGCTTGCTCCGGTCCCACAGCTCGGCGACGGCCTGGCCCACCGAGGGGGTGAACTTGGAGGGCTTGAGCACCACCGAGTTGCCCGCGAGGATGGCGGCGGCCGTGTTCTGGGCCGGCACCAGCAGCGGGAAGTTGTAGGGCGAGAGCACAGCCACCACGCCGAGGGGCATGGCATCGGAGCGGGCGCCGATCTCTTCGAGCACCCGCGGCTGGAGCAGGGCCACGCCCTCGTCGAGGAAGAGATCGAGGGCGCGCACGGTCGCCATGACCTCTTGACGGGACTCCCACATGGGCTTGCCCGTCTCGCGCGTGATCAGACGCGCGAGCGACTCGTGGTAGCGGTGGGTCTGGTCGCGGAAGCGGCGCACGGCGGCGATGCGCTCGTTGATTGTCGTGCGGCGCCAGGCGCGGCCCCCGACCCGGGCGTAGTCGACCGCCTCGTCGACGTTGGCCTCGGAGAAGGCGAAGCGGCCGAGCACGTCGGTGCGGTCGCCGGGGTTCACGCCGTTGATGTAGCCGTCGACGGCCTCCGGCTTGAAGAACGAGCCGTAGACGTAGTCGCCCTTGCGTACGATCCGGTGTCTGGTGTCGTCCACGGCGTGCTTCTCTCGATTGTCGGGGAGGGGCCGGCGGGGCCCGGGCAGCCAGCCCGGGGGAACGGGGCGCGGGGCCGACCCGGCGGTGGGGACGCGACCCTGCAGCATCCTCTCTCAGAGGACGGCCGAGTATAGCCCGAGCCGGCCCGCGAGGCCGAACCGGGCCCCGCATCTCCGTCGCCCGAGCGGCCCGGCCGCATTAGGCCGCTGGACCGACGCCTGCGATGCGGCGCCCCTGGAGCTTGGAGCCACCGTGAAGAACGTCCACGACAGCATTCTCGAAACCGCCGGCAACACCCCGGCCGTCCGCCTCAACCGCGTCACCCGCGGCCTGAAGTGCAACGTCTACGCCAAGGTCGAGTTCTTCAACCCGGCGGGCTCCGTCAAGGATCGCATCGCGCTCAACATCATCGAAGAGGCCGAGAAGCGCGGCGAGATCCGCCCCGGCGCCACCATCATCGAGGGCACCTCGGGCAACACCGGTGCCGGTCTCGCCATGGTCGCCGCCATCAAGGGCTACAAGGCCGTCTTCGTCCTCCCCGACAAGCAGTCCGAAGAGAAGCGCGCGAACCTGCGGGCGTGGGGCGCGCGGGTGGTCGTGACGCCGACCAATGTCGAGCCCGAGGATCCCCGCTCCTACTACTCGGTGGCCAAGCGGCTGGTCGAAGAGACCCCCAACAGCTTCTACGCCAACCAGTACCACAACCCCGACAACCCCGACACCCACTACAAGTGGACGGGGCCCGAGCTCTGGGAGCAGTTCGACGGCAAGATCGACGTCTTCATCGCGGGCGTCGGCACGGGCGGCACCATCACCGGCGTGGGCAAGTACCTCAAGGAGAAGAACCCCGACATCAAGATCGTCGGCGTCGACCCCGTGGGCTCGCTCTACTACGACTACTTCCACACCGGCCAGCTCACGACCCCCCACACCTACGTGCTGGAGGGCATCGGCGAGGACTTCCTGCCGTCCACCATGGACTTCCAGTACGTCGACGACGTCATCCGCGTCAACGACAAGGAGTGCTTCCAGATGACCCGCCGGCTGGTCCGCGAGGAGGGCCTCTTCGTCGGCGGCTCCTGCGGCGCGGCGGTGGCCGGGGCCCTCAAGTACCTGCGGCGGCACGACATGGAGGGCCTCAACGCGGTCATCCTCATGCCCGACTCCAGCACCAAGTACATGTCGAAGATCTTCAACGACAACTGGATGCGCGAGAACGGCTACATGGAGCCCGAGACCTCCCTCGGCAGCGTGGGCGACCTGCTCGGCGCCCGCAACGCCGCCGACCGCACCCTCATCAGCGTGCCCCCCACGGCCCGGGTCACCGAGGCCATCGGGGTGCTCAAGCTCCACGGCATCAGCCAGGTGCCCGTGGTCGACGGCGGC
Organism: Myxococcota bacterium; assembly: GCA_964226865.1. Lineage (GTDB taxonomy): Bacteria > Myxococcota_A > UBA796 > UBA796 > UBA2385 > CAXQUZ01. The sequence goes on from CAXQUZ010000197.1 coordinate 2,214, forward strand.
AAGCTGGTGGGCGTGCTCTTCGAGAAGCGCATGCTCGAGCGCGCCCTCGAGGGCGGCAAGAGCGACGTGCCCGTGGGCGACCTCGTCGAGGCCAACTACTGCACGGTCGACGCCGACACCGAGATCACGGTGCTGGGCGAGCTCTTCCGGCGCTTCAAGGTGGCGGTGGTGCTGGGCGACAACAAGCAGCCCACCGACATCATCACCCGCATCGACCTCATCGACTACATGACCGAGGCCGCCAGCAAGCCGGCCTGAGCCTCCCCCCGCGCGCCACACAGGAGCAGCCCCATGGGACGCAACCTCTCCCCCGACACGGGCATCGGCACCCGCGCCATCCACGCGGGCCAGGAGCCGGAGCCCACGACGGGCGCCGTCATGACGCCCATCTTCCAGACCTCCACCTACGCCCAGCCGGCGCCCGGTGAGTGGCCCTGGGAGTACTCCCGCACCCACAACCCCACCCGCACGGCGCTCCAGGACTGCCTCGCCTCCCTCGAGGGCGCGAAGCACGGCCTGTGCTTCTCGAGCGGGCTCGCGGCCATCGACACCATCATCCGGGCCCTGCCCCCGGGCGCCAAGGTGCTGTGCGGCGACGACGTCTACGGCGGCACCTACCGGCTCTTCACGAAGGGCTGGGCCCCCCTGGGCTACCAGTTCACCTTCGTCGACACGAGCACGGGCGAGGTCGAGGTGCCCGAGGGCACCGACCTGGTCTGGATCGAGAGCCCGACCAACCCGCTGCTCAAGACCACCGACATCGCCGCCCTGGCCAAGAAGGCCCACGCTGTCGGCGCCAAGGTGGTCGTCGACAACACCTTCGCCACGCCGGTCTTCCAGCGTCCCCTCTCGCTCGGCGCCGACATCGTCGTCCACTCGACCACGAAGTACCTCAACGGCCACAGCGACGTGGTCGGCGGCGTCATCCTCACGAGCGACGACGCCCTCGCCGAGCGCTTCGCCTGGTTCCAGAACTCGGTGGGCGCCGTGCCGGGCCCCCAGGACTGCTTCCTGACGCTGCGCGGCCTCAAGACCCTCCACGTCCGCATGGACCGCCACGACAGCAACGCCAAGGCGCTGGTGGCCTGGCTCGAGGGCCGCGACGACGTCGCCCGCGTCCACTACCCGGGCTTCGGCGGCATGGTGAGCTTCGTGCTCAAGGGCGACCTCGCGGCCGCCCGGCGCTTCGTGATGGCCACCTCGATCTTCACCCTCGCCGAGAGCCTCGGCGGGGTCGAGAGCCTCATCGAGCTGCCCGCCATCATGACCCACGCCAGCGTGCCCCCCGAGGTGCGCGCCGAGATCGGGCTGCCCGACGGCCTCATCCGGCTCAGCGTGGGCATCGAGGATCTGGCCGACCAGCAGGCCGACCTGGAGCGCGCCTTCGCCGCCGCAGCCGGCGCCTGAGGCCCCGTGCGGCTGGCCTACCTGGTCGCCGCAGGGGGCATCCCCGTCCAGGGCCCCACCGGGGCCAGCGGCCACGTGCGCGAGCTGGTCCAGGCCCTCCGCCGCACGGGCCCCTGCGCCCTCTACGCCGCGGTCGAGGCCGACCACCGCGGCCGCTTCGGCCCCCCCGTGCCGGCCACCATCACGGGCACCCCCGGCTGGCCGAGCTGGCTGGCCCCCTGGCGCGAGCTGCGCGAGGTGCGGGCCGCCCGGGCGCTGGCCCGGCGGGTGCTCGAAGACGCCCACGGCGCCCCCGTGCCACCGGGCCGCCCGACCCGCGAGAATGGTCCACCCTACGACCTTCTCATCGAGCGCCACAGCCTCTTTTCCGACGCGTCCTGGCGCGTCGGCGCCCGCCTCGGCATCCCCTGGATCCTCGAGGTCAACGCGCCCCACGTGCGCGAGCGCCAGCGCTTCGAGGAGCTGCGCCAGCCCGCCCTGGCCCGCCGCTGGGAGCGCCAGGTGCTCCAGGCCGCGCCCTGCATCGTGACCGTGAGCCCGTGGCTGCGGCGCTGGCTCGTCGACACGGTGGGCTGCCGGCCCGAGCGGGTGCACTGGCTGCCCAACGGGGTGCCCCCCTGGGTGGGGGATCGGGCCCGGGGCCGCGCCCGGCTGGGTCTCGCCGCGGACGACCCGGTCATCGGCTTTCTGGGCTCGAACCGCCCCTGGCACGGGGCCGATCAGCTGCCGGCGCTGGCCCGGGCCGTGGGCGCCCACCTCGTGCTCATCGGGGGCTTCCCGTCCCCGTCCCCCGCCGCGGAGGGCGCCGCCGGACCGGGCCCGCGGGTGCTCCGACCGGGCTTCCTCCACGGCCAGGCGCTCGCCGACGTGCTCGCGGCCCTGGACGTGGGCCTCGCGCCCTACCCGGCCGACGCGCCCCCCTGGTTCTGCCCGCTCAAGCTCTTCCACTACCGGGCCCAGGGCACCCCCGTCGTGGCCACCGACGTCGGGGCCCTCTCCGAGCTGGTCGCCGGCGGCGGCAGCGTCGTGCCCCCCGACGAGCCCCGGGCCCTCGCCGCTGCGGTCAAGCACTGGCTCGGCGCGCCCCGCCCCCCCCGCCGCGTGCGCAGCTGGGACAGCGTCGCCCGCGAGCTCCGCACCCTGGGCGCCGCCCTGCCCCGGCGCGCCCCCCCGGCCCCGCGCGGTCTCTGGGCCCCCGGTCTCTAGCGGCCCCCACCCCGGCGCCGAGGCCGAGCGCCGCCGCCGCGAGAACATGATCTCGCCAGGTCCCCGGCGCCACCGCCGCCGGGCTCCCGCCAAAGCCGCGCCGGCCCGGAGCTGTCACCCGTCCACACACGCTCCCCACAGCGCGGGGCTGGCGGGCCCGCCGGGGGGCCCCCTACACTGGGCGCGCACCCGGAGTCCACATGCGCGCCCGCCTGCTCTGCCTGCTCCTGCCCTCGCTGCTCGCCGCCTGTGAGACCACCGAGGGGGACGCCAAGTCCGACGGCGGCGCCGCCACGGGCGACGACCCCGGCAGCGAGGGCGAAGACGGCGGCGAGGACGGCACGGACGGGGGCACGGGAGACGACGGCACCGACGGCGACGACGGCGACGACGGCACCGACGGCGACGACGGCACCGACGGCGGCGAGACCGGCGACCCGCCCCCGACCTTCTGCGACGAGCTGGGCCTCCCCGAGCGGCCCTTCACCCCGACCGACGAGCCCGGGCTGCTCCGGGGCACCCTCGCCGGCGACTTCACCGTGCCCCTCGCCGACGGCACCGAGTGGACCCTCAGCGAGGAGTGGACGGGCTGCGAGTCCTACGTCTTCCTGCCCCACGACATCGCCGTCTCCTCCGAGAACCGCACGAGCATCTGGCTCGACCGCTCCCGCGACCTGACCCGGCTGCTGCTCTCGAGCGATGAGAACGTCCACTACTTCTTCATTGTCGACTCGAACAACCCCAGCAATTGGGACAGCTATGCCGCGCCGCTGATCACCATGCTCGACGAGGTGCTGGTGGAGATGGACGACGACGAGCGGGCGTGGTGGACCGACCACACCCACGTCGTGGCGACGGTGGACGGCGAGCTCGACAGCTGGATCCCGACCCTGCTCGGCACCAGCGTCGGGGCGGTCGGCTTCGGCATCGACCGCGACCAGCGCATCCGCGGCTTCGCCAGCTGGTCGGCCGTGAACTCCTACAGCAGCGCCCTCGCCGCCGCGGGGGCCTGGCCCTGGGAGAACCGCATCTACCAGGCCGCCTACGAGCCCATGTACTACAACTGGCGCGCGGCCCTCCAGGAGCGGCTCGACGGCGACGGCGCCACGGTGCTGCCCTTCTACAGCGGCGACTTCGACGGCGACGGCATCTCCGACCAGGACGAGCGCTTCGTCCACGGCACCAACTGGACCCTCGCCGACACGGACGGGGGCGGCCGCCGGGACGGCGACGAGCTGCGGGACGGCACCGACCCGACCGCCGGCGGCGACGACCTCATCGACACCGACATGGACGGGCTGCTCGACAGCGAGGAGGCGGACCACGGCACCCGCGCCGACGTGGCCGACACCGACGGGGACGGGCTGCTCGACGGCGACGAGGTCCACCGCAGCCTCACCGACCCCACCCTGCCCGACACCGACGACGACGGGGTGGACGACGCCGCCGCCCAGGGCCCGGCGGGCCTCGGCTACACCGAGCAGGCCGGCCAAGTGGTCTCGGAGTACGTGGACGGCAAGCTGGTGCTGCCCGACGCGGCCACCATGGCGGGCTTCGACACCCTCGAGCTGGACGTGGTCATCGCCTGCCCCGACCCGAGCGCCAACGAGGGGGGCAACTGCGGCGCCTGGGACTACCTCGCCTACATGTGGCTCTGGGACGAGGCCCACGAGAGCCGCGTCGAGATGGCCCGCTTCATCACGACCTACCACCGCGAGAGCCGCTGGGTGGTCGACGCGAGCCACGCCCTCGGCTGGCTCCAGGAGGGCGGGGTGCGCGACCTGCGCTTCGAGTGGGCGCCCTCGTGGAATGTGCAGCCCTCGGCCATCACCATCACGGCCCGGCTCTCGAACCAGGGCAAGGGGGCGGCCCCCCGGGAGCTCGTGCCCCTCTTCGGCGGCCGCGCCTTCAACAGCGCCTACAACGACCGGGACGACGTGGTGGTCGACATTCCCGAGGATGCCGCGAAGGTCGAGATCGTCAGCATCATCACGGGCCACGGCATGGACGGCAGCACCAACTGCGCCGAGTTCTGCAACCACGGCCACACCTTCACCGTCGACAGCCAGAGCTGGAACCTCGCCTTCCCCGAGGCCAGCACCGAGGACGCCTGCCAGGACGACGCCCGGGGGGGCACCGTGCCCAACCAGCTCGGCACCTGGTGGTTCGGCCGCGGCGGCTGGTGTCCGGGCCGGGCGGTGGATCCCTGGGTGATCGACGCGACCGCCGCCGCCCCGGCCGGCACCAGCGTGACGGTGGGCTATGAAGGCGACCTGCGCGGCGGCGCCATCCCCGACACCTCTGGCAACATCGCCATGAGCTCGTGGATGGTCATCCACCGCTGAGGCCCGGAGCTCCCGATGGCCGCTTCTGACGCGCCCGTGCCCACCGACCCGCCGGTCGCCCCTGCCGCGGCCGCCGAAACCCCGGATGCCGGAACCCCGGCCCCCGGAACCCCGGATGCCGGCGCCCCGGATGCCGGCCCCTCCGGCCCCGGCTTCTGGTCCACCGTGGGCCAGGGCCTGCTCCGGGGCGCCCGGGCGGCCGGCAGCGGCATGCGGGCGGCGGTCGAGGCGGTCGATCCCGATGCCCGCCGCGATCTCGCCCGGCTGCCCGTGCTCGGTCTCGCCTCGCTCGGCCCCCGGACGGCGCCCGTGCGGGCAAAGGGCCCCGACGGCCACCGCCCGGTGATCTGTGTGCACGGGCTGGGCGGACACCGGGCCAACTTCCGCATGATGCGGGCCTGGATGGCGCTGCAGGGCCGGCGCCGCACCTACGCGGTCGGGCTGCCCCCGGGGCTGCCCCTCGCCGAGCTGGGCCGCGAGCTGGTGCACTACATCGAAGAGGTCGTCGCGATCAACGGGCTGGGCCCCGACGACCAGGTCGACATCGTGGCCCACAGCATGGGCGGCCTCGTCGCCCGGCTGGCGCTGCTCGACGTCGACCTCGTGCCGCGGGTCCACACCCTGCTGACCCTCGGCACCCCCCCCCACGGCACCCAGGCCGCCCGCGTCACGGCCCACGACCGCGCCCGCGAGCTGCGGCCGGGCTCGCCCGTGATGCAGTCCATCGCCGGCCAGCTCCCCTGGCACGGCAGCGTGCGCCTCGTCTGCCTCTGGTCCCATGCCGACCCGCTGATGCAGCCCGCGACGACGGCCCGGGTAGAGGGAGCCGTGAACCGCGAGCTCTCCACGCTCACCCACACCCAGTACCTGCTCGAGCGCGCCGCCTTCCGCGCCGTCCACGAGGCCCTCGCCGCCCCCCGGGGCTGAGGCGCCGCCGGGCGGGCCCGCCGTGAACAGGCCGCCCCGCCGGGCCCACCCCTGCTCCCCTGGAGGCCCCCCATGCTCCGCTCCCTGCTGCCCGTGATCGCGGCGCTCGCCCTCGGCGGCCCCGCCCGCGCCGCCAGCCCCGTGGTCGACGAGGCCGCCGGGCTGCCCATCACCCAGGCCCGGGTCGACGCCCAGGTCGCCCCCTCCGAGGAGGCCGCCCGGGCGGCGGCCCGGGACGAGGCGGTGCTCCACCGGGCCGCCCTCGACGCCGGGGTCGGCACCGAGGCCCGCTACCACAACCTCGTCGCCGAGACCGTGGCCGAGGGCGGCCGGCGCCTGGCCCGCCGCGCCTCCCGGGCGGGCGCGCTCGCGGTCGACAAGAGCTGGCTCGCCAGCGTGGGCGGCAGCCGCCGCGACCTGCCCCGGGGGGTGCGGGTCGCCGCCCTGGCACCGGGCCAGGCCGTGCGCGCCGGCGACGTGCCCCTGCCCGTGGCCGACGCGCCCGACCTCGCGGCGGGGCTGCGCTGGCTGCGCGAGCGCCACCAGGCCGCCGCCGCCACGATGGTGCTGGCGGCCGGTGCCCCTGCCGCCCGGGAGGCGGTCGTGCGGGACTGGGTCGAGCAGACCCTGGGCCCCGCGGTCGAGCGCGAGGACATCGTGCCCTCGCGCCTCAAGCAGTGGTACGAGGCCCACCGGGACGAGTTCCCCGAAGAGACCGTCTGGGTGCGCACGATGCACAGCAAGGACGCCGGCGAGCAGCAGCGGGCCCAGCTCGCGGTCTTTCGGGCCCACATCGCCCCCGACCCCGAGCGCTTCGTGATCTACGCGCGCATGCTCCACAAGGACGACCCGGCCGCCGGCGCGCTGGTGGGGCCCATCCGGCCGAGCGACCCGGGGCCGCTGGACCCGGCGCTGGCGGCCCGCATCCTCTCGCTGGGCGAGGACGGGCTGTCGCCGGTCTTCACCCTCGGCGACCAGCTCTGGGTGGTGCTGGTGGAGCGCCGGGAGGGGGGCTACCCCAACGTGGCGGACCGGGTCGAGGCCCGGGTGCGCGAGGAGGCCCTGGCCCGGCGCACCGCCCAGCTGCTCGACGAGCTGCGCCCCTGAACGGGCGCGACAAGAACGCCCGAAAACACCCTGAAGCACGGTGCTCTCAGCATCCCCGAGCGCCCACTGGCGCCCGGGGGCCCCATGCTCCGGGCCCCGCGATCCGTTGCCCCTGGCGTCCCCTCCGGAGCCCTCCATGGCCCCCGTCTCTCGCCTCCGCCGCGCCCTGCGCATCGCCGCCGGACTGGCCGGTGTGGGCCTCGTGGCCACCGAGCTGGCGGCCCGCGCCACCGGCGCCAGCGCCCCGGGCCTCGTGCTCGCCGGCCCCGAGCTCAGCATCCAGCAGACCCCCTGGGGCCCCACCTGGCACGTGGGCAGCGCCGCCATGGAGCGCCGCCGGGCGGGCTGTCCGGGCGGGGCGGCAGCCGGCGACCGCCACCGGGTGATGCTCACCGGCGCCGACTGGGTGCACGGGGGCGGCCTCGCCCTGGACGACGCGCCGGGGGCCGCCCTCCAGCGGGCGCTCGCCGCCCGGGCCGACGTGCCGGTCTGTGTCGAGACCATCGCCGAGCCCGGGCTGCCCCACAACGCCCAGCTCGCCAGCCTGCGCACGGCCCTCTACGGCGAGACCGCCGAGGCGGTGGTGTGGTCGGTGGGCCCGGAGGACGTCTGGCCGGCCGTGGCCGCCGGCGGCGCCGTGCACCGCTTCGGTCCCGCCGGCGGCCTCACGGGCCGGGTGCCCCTCGTGCCCCCGGTCCTGCTCCACAGCCGGGCCCTGGCCCTGGCCCTGCACCGAGAGCTCCCCACCGGCGCCCCCGGGCCCGACACCTGGTCGCGCTTCCTCGCGGCGGCGCTGCCCGAGATGGCCGCGGCGGCCCGGGCGGCGGGCGCCGGGCTGCTCGTGGTCGCGCGCCCCGACACCGACCGGCCCTTCGCCGACCAGGGCGCCGAGGCCGACGCGGCCACCGCCAGCCTGCGCTCCCACTGCGCGGCCGCCGGGCTGCCCTTCCTCGATCTGGCGGCCGAGCTCGACGGCACCGACCCGGCCGATCTGCGGCCCCCGGGCACCCCGGGCCCCCTCGACGCCGACGGCGCCGAGACCGTGGCCGAGCTGGTGGCGCCGGCGGTCCACCGGCTGCTCCGGGCGGAGCGCCAGGCCGTCCTCAGCCCCCGGCCGGCTCCCTGAACAGCCCCGTGCCCACCACCCGCACGACGGCGGCCCGCTCGAGCACCCCCTGGCGGTCGAGGCCCAGCCGTGCCCGGGCCACCCGCTGCACCCCGGCCGGGCCGGCCACGAGCCGCCCCGCGGCGAGCTCGTAGACCGCGGCGTGGAGCCCCAGCCCCCGGGCGGCGGCCGCGCGTGTGGCCGCCTCGAGGGCGTCTTGGGCCGCTTCGGTGCGGCCCTGGGCGAGGGCCTCGCCGGCCCGGAGGTGGGCGCCGAGGGCGGGCCACCAGCCGCCGAGGCGGTCGAGGGTGGCCGCCGCCCGGCCCACGAGCCCGGCCGCGGCGGGGCCGCCCCCCACGAGGGCCACCCGCCCCTGGAGCCAGGCCGCCTCGCCCCGGAGCGGCGCGATGCGCAGGAGCCCCGAGGCGCTGAGCCGGGGCCAGGCCTCCGACAGCCGGGCCCAGGCCCGGGCGGGGGCGTCCTGGGCGAGATCGAGGTGGACCCGGGCCACGAGGTTGGTCCAGTGCTGGATGTGGAAGGACTGGTCGTGGTGCCACAGGGCCATGGACTGGTCGGCATGCTGGAGCACGAGCTCCGGGCGGCCGTCGGCGATCCAGGCCAGGGTGGGCAGCCCGGCCGAGACCGTGGCCGCCGTGAGCAGGTCCCCGCGCTCGCGGGCCTGCTGGAGCAGCACGGGCAGCCGCCGGCGCAGGGCGCCCAGGTCGCCCCGCCAGGCCAGGGCCCAGAGCCCGAGCACCTGGGCCGAGGTGCGCTCCCAGGCGGCCCCGGTGCGCTCGGCGGCGAAGAGGGCCTCGGCCCGGGCCGTCCACCGCAGCACCGCGTCGAGCTCCCCCCGGAGCATGCCGAGGGCCCCCGCCCCCAGCGCCACCGCGGCCTGGAGCGCGGGCGGGTCGTCGTCCGCCAGCAGGGCCTGGGCCTGGGCGAGGCAGCGCTCGGCCCGGTCGCTGTCGCCGGCGAGGGCGGGCTGGACCGCGGCCTCGCTGGCGAGGGCCCGGACGACCCGCGGCCGGTCACCGAGGGCGAGGGCCTCCAGCACGAAGCGGGCCTGGAACACGGCCGCCCGGTCGGGCTCCACCCAGGCGAGGCCCAGCGCCGCCGCCCAGCAGGCCTCGGCCCGGCGCACCCGATCGGTCGCGTGCACCGGCGGCGCCACCGGGCTGAGGCCCCGCACCCGCAGCCGGGCCCGCAGCCACCAGAGGCGCCGGGCCGCCGCCGCGCCCCCGGCGGGCAGCGCCAGGTCCACGTCGGCCAGCACCGCCCGCAGCAGGGTGGTGCCCGCCGCAAAGCGTCCGGCCCGGAGCAGGGCCGCGGCCGCCTCCCGGCGCATGGCGGCCACCTCGGGCGCCGCCGGGTCTTGGGCGCCCCGGATGCCCACGGCCTCGAGCCAGGCCTTCGCAGCGGCGGCCCCCCGCCCCGACACCGAGAGCGCCGCGGCCCGGGCGGCCACCCAGCGCCACCGCGCCGGGTCGGCCGGGGCGAGCCGCACGGCCCGGCCATAGAGCCGGGCGGCCAGCTCGTGGGCCCCGGCCGCGTCGGCCTCTTCGGCAGCTTGGAGCACCAGGGCCGCCCCGCCGCGCCCCCCGCCCGGGGCGTCGGCCAGGGCGTCGAGGGCCGGGGTGGCGCCGCCGGCCGGGCGCTGCATGGGCGCCAGCGCCCGGATGACCCGCGCCAGTCCGGCGTGCAGGCGGGCCTGCTCCTCGGTGCTGATGCCCGCGAGAACGGCCTCTCTCAGACCATCGTGGGCAACATCCAGCGCCACACCGCCGCCCCGGCGCACCCGCCGCAGCAGCCCCCGCGACTCGAGCAGCACGGCCGGCCGGGCCCGCTCGCCCACGAGGGCCGCGGCGCGGGCCACCCCGGGGGCCAGGGGACGCCCCGCCACGGCGAGGGTCTGGAGCATGCGCCGGGCCCCCCCGGGCAGGGCATCGACCAGCGCGCGCAGCGCATCCCCCACCGAGTGGATGCCCTCGAGGCCCTCCGGACGGGCCGCCGCCCGCACCAGCGCGGCCACCGCGCCAGGGCTGCCCCCCGCCTCGGTCGCGAGGCGCAGCACCGTGGCCGCCACCGCCGCGGGACCGGTCGACGAGAGCAGGGCGCTGAGCTCGGCCAGCTCGGCGGGCCCGAGCGGCCCGAGGGGCAGGGCCCGCACCTCGACACCGGGCGCGGCGAGGGCGTGCTCGACGAGCTCGTGGACGGCGGGGCTGTCGCGGTCCTCGGTGGGGTAGCTGCAGAGCAGCAGCAGCCGGGGGGGCCCGTCCTCGAGCAGGTGGCGCAGGGCCGCCGTGCTGTCGGGATCGCTCCACTGCAGATCGTCGATCCACAGCACCACGAGGCCGTCCCCGGCCACCGCCGCCAGCACCCGGCCCAGGGCCGCGAAGGCCGCCCCCCGGTCGACCGCCGCCCGGTCCTGGCGGGGCCCGGCATAGACCGCACGAAACACGGGAAAGACCGCCGCCAGGGCCGCGAGATCGGCGATGGACAGGCCCTCCCGGACCGCAGCCGGCGCGGCGAGCACCCGGCGGCTGAGGCCGTCGACGATGCCGTCGAGGCCCAGAAAGGGCACGGTCTCGCGGGGATGGCAGCGGCCGTGCAGGGCGAGCAAGCCGGGGGGCAGACCCGCGAGAAAGGCGCTGGCCAGGGCCGTCTTGCCGATGCCCGACGGGCCGTGCAGCCGCAGCAGCACCGCACGCCCCGCGCCGCCCCGGGCCCGGGCGGCCGCCCGCTCGAGGGCCCCGAGCTCGTCGGCGCGGCCGAGAAAGACCGTGCTCCCGACGGGACGGGCGCCCACAGGCAGCCCCAGCCGGGCCAGCACCGCCCGGGCATCGGGCCGGTCGTCGGGAGCGGGCGAGAGCAGGTCGTCCACCAGCGCGGCCAGCCCGGCCGGCAGCTCCGGCGCCCGCTCGCCGAGGGGCACGAAGCGGCCGGCCTCGCGGTCGAGGATGTTCTCGAAGAAGCTGCCCGAGAAGGGGCGGGCCCCGCCCAGGGCCTCGTAGAGCATGACCCCCACGGCGTACCAGTCCGCGGCGGGCCCCAGCGGCCGCCCGAGCCCCTGCTCGGGGGAGGCATAGGCCAGGGTGCCGACCACGAGGCCCCCCTCGGCCCGCCGGGCCGACTCGAGGCTGGTCACGAGGCCGAAGTCCAGCAGCACAACCCGCCCCTCGTCCGAGACCAGCACGTTGCTGGGCTTGATGTCGCGGTGGAGCCGCCCGTGGCGGTGGAGGGCGTCGAGGCCGAGGGCCAGCTGGCGCACGAGGGCCCGCACCCGGGCCACCGCCGCCTCGCCGAGGCCCCCGGGCCCGGGCCGCAGCGCCACGTCGAAGGGCTGGCCGTCGATCTGCTCCATGGTGAAGAAGCAGCAGTCGCCGTCGGCCTCGAGCTCGTGCAGGGCCACGAGGTTCGGGTGGCTCAGGTCGGCGAGGCTGCGGAATTCCTGCTTGAGCCAGTAGACGTGCTCGCCGTCGGGCACGGGCAGGGTCTTGAGGGCCACCACCCGGTCGCCGAGGTGGTCGACCACCGACCAGACCACCCCTGCCGCGCCGGCGCCCAGCCGCCGGAGCACCCGGTAGCGCGCCGTTCCCGAAAAAACAGGCGCACGGGGGGCAGCATCAGGGGGCACGGCCAAGGGGCTCCCAGCGACGAGGGGACAGGGGAGACCCGCCGCCGGACGCGCCGCCCGTCCCCATCGTAGCGCGGGCGTCGCCGGCCCCCCAGCACGGCCGCCCCGCGGGGGCCAGGGCGGGCACGGGCGCGGCTGCGGCGGCGCAGGCTCCCCCCGGAAAGCGCGGCGCCGGGGCTGCGGATGGCCCGTGCACAGAGCAGGATGAACCCCGAGACGGGGAGCACCGCCGCCCCCCGCCGCGCCGCCGGAGCCCCCCATGGCCATCACCCATCCCGCCAAGCGCAGCACCGACTGGCGCCCCCGCAGCCTCCGCTTCGCCCACTGGCGCGACGGGGGCCACGTCGCCTTCGCCCAGGACGGCCGCCGCCCAGACGGCCACGACAGCCTCGACCGCTACGCCCTGATGGTCCACCTCGCCCACCACCACCCGGCCCTCGAGCTCGAGGTCGACGGCACCCGCCTCTCGGGCCGCCTCGGGACACCGGACGACGACGGCCGCACCCCCTTCGCCGTGCCCGCCTACGACGACGGCAGCCACCCGCGCCCCACCCGGCGCCTGGGCTGGCTGCGCTGGACCGAGGGCACGACCCGCCACCTCGCCGAGTGTGCGATCGCCCTCGGCGACCCGGAGCGCCCCGACACCTGGCTGCTGAGCATCCCCCGGGCCGTCGAGAGCGACGACCGCCGGCTGCTTCCCCGCCAAGACATGGCCCCCGGCTGGTTCGTCGAGACCGCCGCATCGGCCCCCGAGGCCCTCCGGGGTCGCCACCCGGTCCGCGACCTCTCGCTGGTGGGTGCCGCGGTCTTCCTCGCCGACCTGCTGACCGAAGAGATGGTCCTCGACCAGCGCTTCGTCGGCAACCTCCTGCCCCCGGGGCGCCCCCCGATCCGGATCCAGGCCGCCGTGCGCAACCTCCGCCAGGTGGACGGCGGCGCCGTGCTGGGCCTGTCGACCCACGGCCCCGGCTTCCACGGCGTCCACACCCTCGACCGCCTGCTCGACTACCGCTGAGCGCCCGCCTCGGTGCGGCTCCAGGCGAAGCCACCGGGCAGCTCGGCCCGGGCCGCGGCCCCCGTGTCGCCCTGGAGCTGCTCGGCGAAGAAGGCGGTCACGATGGTCGCCGTGCCGGCCCGCACGACCGCCGGGTCCGGGTACTGCACGGTCGCCTCGGGGTCGGTCTGGCGGGGCGCCTCCCCACAGCCCGGGGCGAAGGCGTCGACCAGCCCGCAGAGATCCGAGAGCGACCAGTGGCCCGCGTCCGCCACCGAGACCATGTCGACGGGACCGGGAATCTGATCGGCATTCTGGCGAATGAGCTCGTTGCCGAGCTCGCCGATGCTGTTGTCTTCCTCGGCGACCAGCAGCAGCACGGGCAGGTCGAGCCCGGCCACCTCGACCCCCGGCAGCAGGGGGTTCTCCATCGGCGCGGCCAGCCCCGCCACCGCCTGGATGCGGCCGTCGGTCTGGGCGACGAGCCCCACCGTCACGCTGCCGAAGCTGTGGCCCAGGGCGCCCACCCGCTCGGGATCGATGTCGACGCCGAGGCTGCCGTCGAGGGCGGCCTCCAAGACCCCCACGATGTCGGCGCGGCGCAGCTCGAGGGTGTCGGTGTTCAGGGGCAGGCCCTCGCCGGCCTGCTCGTCCCACAGGGTGTTGCCGACGTGGTCGGGAGCGGCGGTCACGATGCCGTGGCTGGCGAGGCGGGCCGCGATGGTGGCCTTCGAGGCCCGGGTGCAGCCGTGGCAGTGGGAGCTCAGCACCAGCGGGAAGGGCCCCGCCGCCGAGACCTCTTGATCCCGGCCGGCCGCGATGCGGGTCGACGGGCAGCCCTCCGGGGCGGCGTCGATCAGGGCCTGCCAGTCGGCCGCGTGGGCGCCCCCCACCACCTCGACGATGTCGCCCTCTGGGCCCGTGCCGTCCTTCGGCGCCCAGACCGAGACCTCGACCGTGCGCTCCCCGAGGGTGAGGCTGTGGACCGTGTGGGTCACCCCGTAGGGGCCCTGGGCGGCGTGCACCCCGGCCGTGCCGCCCCCGGCCGCACCGGAGTCGGCGCCCTTGCCGCCGCAGGCGGCGAGGCCCACGAGGGCGGCGAGGCCGAGCCATGCCCCCCGCGCGCGCTGGCTCTGGGACCCGTCCTGTCGGCGGCTGCCGGTCTGCGCGCGCGTGGCCATGTCTCTGCCCCTTCCCGTGGGTTGCCGTGGGCCCGGGCCGCCTGTCCGGCAGAGGAGCCCGTCCGCGGGCTATCCTGCCCCGCCGCTGCCGTCCCTGTGTGCCTCCCCCCCGGGTCCCGATGCGCCGCCTGCTGCCTGTCCTGTCCGTCCTGCTCGTGGTCACCGCGCTCGTGGCCACGGGGCTGGTGCTCCGCCAGCGCCAGCAGCCCGGTGCCGTGGTCTCGGAGACCATCACCCGCCAGGCCCCCGAGCTCGGCCCGCGCACCCACCTCCTGCTGCCGAACCTCGACGGCCGCACGGTCGTGGTCCCCGACCGTCCCCACGACGGCAACGAGACCCGCTCGGCCGATCGCCTGGCCCGCATCCAGCGGCGCCGCAGCTTCCGGGTCTGGACGAACGACCGGGGGCTGCGGGGGCCCGCCTTCGCCGACCAGGCCACCACCTTCCGCATCGTGGCCTTCGGCGACTCGGTGACCTTCGGCTGGGGGGTGACCGCCGACGAGAGCTGGCCGGCCCGCCTCGCCGAGACCCTCGGTGTCGAGGTGATCAACGCCGGGGTGCCGGCCATGAAGCCCCTGCCCATGAGCCGCTGGATCCAGCAGACCGAGGGCCAGCTCGACGCCGACCTCGTCATCTTTGCGGCCCGCCCCCACCACGCGGTGCCCAACGCCTGGCAGGAGTACGAGACTGCCCTGCGCACCACCGCCCAGGCGGTCCACCCGGCGCGCCTCGCGATCGTCCTGCCGCCGATCTCGACCTTCGATCCCCTCGGCGTCCAGAACCAGCAGAGCGAGCTCCGCCGGATTGAGACCATCGCGCGCCGCATCCCCGGGGGGGCCGTGCCGGTCTTCGACCTGACACCCGCCTTTCGTGCGGCCCTGCCCGAGCGGGGGGTGGTGATGGAGCTGGCCGGGGCCGAGCAGCGCATGGTCACCCTCCCCGATCGCCGGGTGATCGCCGCCGGCGCGCCCCCCGCCCAGGGCGCCCTCGCACCGGCCTTGGTGGCGGCCTTCGAGAATGACGAGAGCATCGTCGAGCCCCTCTTCTTCGACGGCGGCCACCCAGACGCCGAGGGCTTCGAGGTCTTCGCCGCCGCCCTCGCGCAGTGGCTCCGCGCCCAGCGCCTCGTGCCCGGCCCCGCCTGAGCGCTGCCCGATCTGGATCAGGCCCGGTCCACCTCGACCTTGGGCGCTCCCCCCCGCGGGGAAAGATGCACAGTTGCACCCTGGCCCCTCGCGCCTGGACCGGCCGTGGCGTAGACTCCGGCTCCCGTGAGGAGGTCTGCATGCACGCGAGTCGGTTCCAGAGGCCTGGGTTCAGTGTCGGCAAGCGTGCCGGAGCGCTGGGCGCCGTGGCGCTTCTGGTGGGCTGCTCCAGCAACCAGAAGCTGAGCGTGTACCGAGAGCCCCCCCAGGTCACGATCGTCGAGCCCGCGCGCGACTCGATCGTCTTCTCGGGCCAGACGGTCAACTTCGTCGCCCAGGTCAAGATCTTCGACGAGACGGCGCCCTCCGACATCACCCACCGGTGGGTCGCGGGCTCCGAGACCATCTGCGAGGGCGACAAGTTCGCCAACGATCTCTACGGCGAGTGCTCCTTTGCCTTCGATGCCCCGGGCACCATCGCGGTCGAGGTCACGGCCACCGACCCGAACGGCGACCGGGCCACCGCCAGCACCTCCATCCAGGTCGTGGCGAACACGCCCCCCCAGATCGAGCTGACGCTGCCGGCCAACGACTCGCTGCACTCGAGCAACGACCAGATCGTCTTCGGCGCCACGGTCAGCGACGCCGAGGAAGACGCCGCCAACCTCGTGGTCACGGCCAGCTCTTCCATCGACGGCCCCATCAGCTTCGGCA
The DNA here is from genome assembly GCA_964226865.1 of Myxococcota bacterium. GTDB lineage: Bacteria > Myxococcota_A > UBA796 > UBA796 > UBA2385 > CAXQUZ01. Next base: position 17,982 of record CAXQUZ010000197.1, read on the forward strand.
CGGCTCCCGCCTCGACGGGCGAGTGGTCCGGCGGCACCCTGCTCTCGGCCGGCCAGCACCTCATCACCTTCACGGTGGCCGACTCCTACGGCTCGTCCGACCAGGACTCCATCGAGATCGAGGTCTTCGACGACGCCCCGCCGACCATCGACGCGGTGACCATCACTCCGGTGCCCGCCAACACCACCGACGAGCTGCTCGCCGAGCCCAGCGGCCACTTCGACCTCTCCGGTGAGGCCGAGCGCTACCGCTACGCCTGGTACAACGACGCCGGCACGGGCACCCTCGCCCTCGACGCGAGCGTGTCGACCGACACCTACCCGCCGGGCAAGACGACCAAGGGCCACCTCATCCGGGTCGACGTCACCCCCTTCAACAGCATCGGCGACGGCCCGACCGTGTCGAGCGCGGTCATCGAGATCGAGAACTCGGCCCCCACGGCCCCGGTCGTGGCCATCGAGCCCTCGGCTCCCCAGCCCACCGACCCGCTGAACTGCACCATCGTCACCGACTCCTGGGACGACGACGGCGACCCCGTCACCTACACCTATGAGTGGTACCAGAACGGCACGCTGACGGCCATCACGAGCAATGTGGTCACCGCCGGCACGGCCGCCCACGGCGACACCTGGGAGTGTGTGGTCACCCCCAACGACGGCGAAGACGACGGTCCGAGCGACAGCGACAGCGTCGTGCTCACCGACGTGACCGCCCCCGACGCGCCGGTCATCGACACCCCCCACGGCCACCGCAACGAAGACGAGTGGACCCTCAGCGGCACCTGCGAGCCGGGCTGTGACCTGACGCTCTACTGCGCCGACAGCGCCACCTCCTGGACCGACGCGGTCGCCTGCGACAGCGCCGGCGAGTTCACCTGGACCGACACGGGCCTCGTCCGCGGCGACGTCACCTCCTGCCACGCCGACTGTGAAGACAGCGCGGGCAACGTGTCGGGCGCCTCGAACACCGTCACCACCGAGGTCTGCGACCCCTGGGACGAGTACGAGGACTCCACCGGCTACGGCGACGCCGGCGCCGACGCCATCAACGAGTGGTCCACCCTCTCCGACGCGGGCACGACCACCATCGAGATCTACGGCAACGTCATCGGCAGCGACAGCTCCGACTGGTACGTCATCAGCACCAGCGACGACGTGGCCTCCGACCGGGTGGCTGGCGAGAACCTCTACAACTTCGAGGTCTACCTGGCCGAGGGCTCCTCGGACTACGTCTTCTGGGTCTACAAGGACGGCACCACCGCCAGCGAGCTCGAGTGCCAGGGCGAGGCGGTCGCCACCTCGGGCGCCACCGAGTACTCCGACTTCGTCCAGGACCAGGGCGAGGGCTTCCACAGCATCCCCACCGACACCCGCTCCTGCGCCAACGGCAGCGACAGCTACAACGAGTGCGAAGACATGAGCGGGGACTACTACATCCAGGTGCAGCGTCTGCCCAGCGTGGCGGAGTCGTGCCAGAACTACAAGCTCGAGATCACGAACGGAGTCTGGTGATGACCACCCGCCGAGACATCCTCCGCGGCATGGGCATGGGCGCTGCGGCCGTCGCCACGGGCGTCGGTGTGCAGCGACGCGCCGAAGCCGCCCACATGGCCGCCTACGCCCAGCGCAACCACAAGGCCGCGAGCCCTTGGTGGCTGCTGAGCCCCCTGCGGGCCGGCACCGCCGTCGGCAAGGGCTGGACCTTGGCCAGCCTCTCGGGCATCGACCAGGGCGCGACCGTGGCCGAGCTCCGCCACCGCGACGGCCGGGTCGCCCGGGTCCACATCTGCGCCCGCCGCGGCCAGGCCGTGGGGCCCGCCGCCACCCGCCACTTCGACCTCGTCCTCATGGACGGGCGCAACGGCGCCGGCGCCACCGACGAAGACCTGGGCCGCGTGCTCCAGGGTCTCGCCCGACGCGTTCGGTTCAACGAGCGGCGCCACCACGACGACATGGGTGCCGTTGCGGCCCTGATGCCCCATGACGAGCGGGAATTCCGCTTTGGTGGCGCCCGCCTCGGCTGAGTCCCCCCCAACTCCGCATCCCAATCTGCCGCGGCAATCGTCCCGCGCACTGGTTTGGTGCGCCGGCGGACGATACACCGCGGGCCCGCACCCACGATGAGGCTCCCTATGAGTGAGCAGGTCCAGAACGACACCGCCGCCGACTACTCCGACGAGCTCGACGAGCTCACCTTCCTCGAAGACGGTCGCCGGGTCTCCTTCACGCTCGACGAGTCGGTCTACCCCCGCGAAGCGGTGCACGGTGCCGCCTACCTCTTTGTCGACCGCTGCTTCCTGTTCCTCGCCGCTCCGGCCGAGGGCAAGATCGAGGTGCGGCTCAAGCCCAAGAAGGCCCCCGCCGAGGGCGAGCTCGAGGCCCTGGCCGGTGAGTTCGGCAATGCCCTGCTCGACCAGCTGCTGCGCGCCCAGGTCTCCGAGTCCACGGGCAAGCTCCGCGAGTACGCCTTCGCCCGCGCCTTCCTGAGCGCCCCCGTCCAGTCCAGCATCGAGCAGCTGCTCGCAGAGCTCGACGAGGAGGAGATGGAGGACGACGAGCTCGAGATCGAGGTTCCGTGGGAGCAGGGCGAATGAGCAGCCCCACCGTCATCACCTTCGCCAAGTCGCTCTACGACGCGGACGCGCTGGCCCAGTCCATCGACGCCTACGAGGCCCTCGCCGGCTTTGTCGTCGAAGAGTCGCCCGACGAGCTCCGGGTCACCATCACCGACCCCCACCCCGACGTGGCCGACCTGACCGACCACTTCGCCAACCATGTGCTGTGGGCCACCATCACCACCCGCCGGCGCAACGAGGAGGCCGCACAATGAGCGCCCCCCGCAAGCACACCCTGCCGGTGCGTCGCAAGGGCATGCGCCCCGAAGCGATCGGTCCCTTCCGTTGGGGCCGCGTCGCTGGCCGCATCCTGCTCACCAACGACGCCGGTGAGTGGCACATGATGCAGGAGAAGGACTTCAACGCCTTCCTCCAGGGCGGCATCGAGGACGGCCACGCCGACTTCGAGGCGCTGCGCACCAAGGGCTTCCTCCGCCAGGACCTCGACCTCGAGGAGCAGGCCCGGAAGATCCGCCGGAAGCGCCGCTACCTCGGCGGCGGCCCCCACCTCGCCGTGGTCATCACCACCCTGCGCTGCAACCAGTCGTGCCAGTACTGCCACGCCAGCCGCACCGACATGCACCGGACCGACACCGACATGTCGCTCGAGACGGCGCGCATGGTGGTCGACCACGCGATGAAGACCCCCTCTGGCTACCTCTGCTTCGAGTACCAGGGCGGCGAGCCGACCGTGAACTGGGACGTGCTCAAGTTCTGCGTGGAGTACAGCCGCGAGAAGAACAAGGTCGAGCGCAAGATCCTGGATCACAGTGTGGTCACCAACATGACCTACATGAACAAGGAGCGCGCCGACTGGCTGGTCGACAACAACATCCTGATGTGCACCAGCCTCGACGGCCCGAAGGAGGTCCACGACGGCAACCGCCCGTGGACCGGCAAGAAGGCCGCGGCCTTCGACTCGGTCATGCACTGGATGAAGTACATCAACCAGCGCTACATCGACCGCGGCCTCGACCCCGAGCTGTGGCACGTCGACGCGCTGATGACCACGACCAAGCGCACCCTTCCCAAGTGGAAGGAGGTCATCGACCTCTACGTGAGCCTGGGCATCCGCAACATCCACCTGCGGCCGCTCAACCCCTTCGGCTTCGCCAACAAGACCTGGCGCGCCATCGGCTACACGATGGAGGAGTGGCTCGACTACTACGAGCGCTCGCTCGACTACATCCTCGAGCTCAACCGCCAGGGCGTGCAGGTCATGGAAGGCACCGCCGCGACCTTCCTCAAGAAGATCCTCACCCCGGACGATCCCAACTTCGTCGACATCCGCACCCCCGTGGGCTCCGGCACCGGGCAGATCTGCTACGGATTTGACGGCTCGCTCTTCCCGAGCGACGAGGGCCGCATGGTCCACGGCATGGGCGATGACATCTTCCGCATCGGCCATGTGAGCGACACCACCTTCGAAGACGCGGTCTCCCACCCCACCGTGCGGGCGATCGCCGCTGCATCTTGGCTGGACAGCCTGCCCATGTGCAGCACATGCTGGAACGCACCGTACTGTGGTGTGCGTCCCATGCACAACTACATGCAGTCTGGCGACCTCTTCGGACAGCGGCCCAACACGCCCAAGTGCAACCAGCACATGCGCATGGTTGAGCTGCTCTTCGAGCGCTTGGCAGACGACACCGACGGGCACGTCGCCAACACCTTCCGGCGTTGGACCATCGACCGCCCCCGTCTCTCCGAAGACTCCTGAACATCGAACAACCCCCTTCCCTTTCCCGCGCGGATCAGCGAAGATTCCCACATCGGGAGGACCGGACATGGACAAAGGCGACTCCAAGAGCACGACCGAGCCGACGCAGCAGGTCGAAGACACCAACGGCACCAGCGCCACGGTGGCTCCGAACACGCAGCGCAAGGCCGTCGCCCTGCCCACGTTGACGAAGAAGCCCGTCGACTTCCTTCAGACGAAGGAGGCCGAACAGAGCTGCCCTCGCGACCTCTCCGCCGACGTGGCAGAGAAGGCCGACGAGCTGTTGGCTGACCCGAACAACGCGGGCGTTGTCTACGTGACCCACTGCTCCCATGGTTCCCACGGCAGCCACGGCTCCCACGGTTCGCATGGCTCTCACGGCTCCCACGGCAGCCACGGCTCTCATGGCTCCCACGGCAGCCACGAGATCGGAAGAGCGTC
>CAXQUZ010000198.1:0-20608 GCA_964226865.1 Myxococcota bacterium
TCAACGCCTGCGGCACCTGCGGCGCGGCGCCTACCGAGACCTGCAACGCGAGCGACGACGACTGCGACGGGATCATCGACGAGGGCGGCGTGTGCATGGGCTGCGTGCCCGGCCCCGAGCTCTGCGACGGCCTCGACAACGACTGCGACACCGTGGTCGACGAGGACGACGCCGTCGACGCCTCGGCCTGGTACCTCGACGCGGACGGCGACGGCTTCGGCGACGCCACCGACACCCTGACCGCCTGCACGGCCCCCTCCGGCTACGTCGGCGACGCCAGCGACTGCGACGACACGGCCGCCGCCACCTTCCCCGGCGCCGACGAGGTCTGTGACGAGGCCGACAACGACTGCGACGGCAGCACCGACGAGGACGACGTCTGCTGCGTGCCGGCCGACTTCTCCCTGGCCTTCTCCGAGACCTGGAGCAACGGCGTGGCCGCCCCGGCCCCCCGGTGGAGCCTCTCCACGGACGGCCGCACGGTCATCCAGTCGACGAACTCCGAGCCCGCCGTCTACATGACCAACCTGCCGGCGGCGGGCCTCTCCGTGACCTTCAACCTCCAGGTCCAGACCACCGGCGACGACGACTACATCGGCTGGGTCGTGGGCTTCGAGCCCGGCGACTCCGCCGCCCCCACCAGCGACTGGCTGCTCTTCGACTGGAAGCAGCGCACCCAGTCCTACGGCGGCAGCACGGGCCGCGTCGGCCTGACCATGAGCCGCGTCACCGGTGCCACCGACCAGTGGTCCGAGCTCTGGGCCCACACCGGCGACGTCACCGAGATCGCCCGCGCCAACACCCAGGGCTACCGCGGCTGGACCGACGGCCGCGTCTACACCGTCGAGATGGCCTACTCCACCACCCAGATCGACGTGTGGGTCGACGGGGTGCTCGAGTTCAGCGAGACGGGCGTGTTCCCGGCGGGCAACTTCGGCTTCTACACCCTGAGCCAGCCCTACGGCCGCTTCACCCTGGTCGATCCGACGGGCAACACCTGCGACTGAGGGCCGGGCCTGCGGGTCGGTCGGGGGGCGCGGGCCCCCTGGCTCGGTCTGCCACCGGTCAAGACGCCCCACCACGGGGCGTCGTCGTCGGCTTGGGCGAGCCCGGGGCGGTGCCGGTGGGGGCGCAACCGGCACGGCTGCACTTCGCCGTTGCGCCGGAAGATCCCGGCGGGTCGCCGATTGTCTCCGCCGCGGCGGATCTGTGCGGTACACTTCGCCGCATGCGCCCCCACCTGCTCCTCTGTCTCGCCGTGTTGGGCTGTGCCGCCGAGGCCCCCCCAGCCAAGTCCACCCTGCGCATCGCCGGCTCCGGCGGTGGTGCTGCTGATGTCGAGAGCGACGGCCTCGAGGCCGAAGACGACGACGACGGCGGTGGCGGAGGCGGCGACGAGGGCCCCGACGCCGACAGCTGGGACACCCTCGCCCGGGCCTACCAGAGCTGTGTGACCGAGGCCGACTGCGACGCCGGCTCGGCCTGCACCGAGGTCCAGGGCTACGGCGCGGCCTACTGCGCGCCGGCCTGCGATCCGGCGGGCGACGGCAGCGAGTGCGATCCCGACGGCGCCCTCGGGGCCGAGACCTTCTGCTCGGACGCCGGGCGCTGTGTGCGGGCCTGCGCCGACGACGAGGGCACCGACACCTGCCCCGACGCGCTCGCCTGCCAGGAGGCCGACGCCTTCCCGTCCCCGGTCTGTGCGGGCGAGGAGGCCGGCTCGGCCGGCTACTACGGCACCTGCACCCACCCGATGATCGAGGGCCCGGACTGCCCCGAGTCCTCGAGCTGCTTCGGCGGCGCGCTCATCGGCGTCGAGACGGGGGTCTGCCTGCCCTGGTGCGACGACGGCCTCTGTGAGCCGGTGCCCGACAGCGCCGTGGGGGTCTCGCCCTTCTGCTACGACGTGGGCCTCGAGCACCCGGTCTGTGCCCTCATCTGTTCCCCCGACGGCTCCACCTGCCCGAGCGGCCAGGCCTGCACCCTGGTCACCTCTTCGCTCGGCCTCTGCATTCCCGAGGGGGCCTCGTTCTGATGCTTGCCCTGCTGCTCACCATCGGGGCGGCCCAGGCCCTGCCCGAGGCCCCCGCCGTCTTCTGCGACACCTACCCGGCCGCACCGGCCTGCGCGGCGGGCACCGCCGACTGCACCGTCTGCCACGGCGAGACGGGACCGCCCGCCCACAACCCCTACGGCCTCGACCTCGTCGCCGCCTTCCCGGGCGACCCGGGCGACGACTTCACCGGCCAGCTGCCCGCGGCCCTCGCGGCCATCGAAGACCTCGACAGCGACGGGGACGGCCGGTCGAACCGCGACGAGATCGCCGTCGGCACCCCGCCGGGCTTCGCCAGCGCCGCCGAGCCCGAGTGCGACCCCCAGCCCGCCGGCGACAACGACGGCTGGGCCGTGGGCCAGTACGACCCGGCCTTCGCCTACACCCGGGTCATGCTCGACTTCTGCGGCCGCTCGCCCCGCTACGACGAGCGCCAGGCCTTCGCCGCGCTCAGCGACCCGATGGCCGTCGTCCACCAGACCCTCGAGCTCTGCCTCGACTCGCCCCACTGGGCAGAGGTGCTGCGCGAGCTGGCCGTCGACGCGGTCGAGCCCATCGGCCCCCCCACCGACGCCAACATCCTGGGCAACTGGGAGTGGGACCTCCGCCTCTACGCCTACGCCATGTCGGGCGAGCGCGACGCCGCCGACGTGTTCCTGGCCGACTACCTCGTGGTCGAGGAGCCCAGCGGCTCGGGCCAGCTCCGGGCCATCGACGAGCCCCGCTCGCCCCTCGAGCTCTACGCCCAGCCCCTCGCGGCCGAGCACCGCTACGGCATGATGACCAGCCGCTACAGCCTGGCCATGCGGATCATGTTCAGCCCCGTGCCCCGCAACCTCGCGAGCCACTGGTACCGCAAGCTGCTCGGTCTCGACATCGCCCGCTCCGAGGGGCTCTACCCGGTCGACGAGCTCGACGGCGAGCTGCCCTGGCCCGCGCCTCTGGACGTCGACGACAAGGGCGTCTGGCAGGAGGCCTGCGCGGCCTGCCACTCGACCCTCGAGGCCATGAGCTACCCCTGGGCCCGCTACAACGGCATCGACCTCGAGGGCGACACGACGGGCATCCACCTCGAGGACCGGGCCGCGGGCCTCATCCCCACCACCGAGGGCTGGCTGATGGGCGAGCGGGTGGACGGGCCCGAGGACTGGGTGGCGGTCGCCGTGGCCTCGGATGCCTTCTCCGAGCACACCGTCTCGACCTTCTGGCGCCGGGTCTTCCAGCGCGACCCCCGCAGCTGTGAGCTCGACGAGTACACGGCCCTCTGGCAGGGCTTCAGAGACGGCCCCCGCAACGTCGAGACCATGCTCCACGACCTCATCGACACCGACGCCTACGGGGTGCCCTGATGCGTGAGAATTCCCGTCACCAGGCCATCTTGTGGATCTCGCTCGCCCTCGCCGCGGCGGGGCTGGGCGGCTGTGCGGCCGACGAAGAGGCGAAGCCCACGGCCGTGGGCCCGGGCACCAGCGCCACCCCCTCCGACGGCCTCGACGACGGCGATGACGGCGACGACGGCGACGGTGCGGGCGACGACGGGGCGCCGGTCTATGCCCCGAGCGCCCGGGCCGACCTGCGCATCAAGCGCTGGCGCCAGCTGGTGCGCGACCTCGGTGGGGCCCTGGCCCTGCCCGAAGACCAGATCTGCGCCGAGACCGGGCTCTACGACTGCACCACCATCCACGTGGTGCCGCTGGGGGGCATCAGCGTCGACAACGGCCTCTACGCGCCGGTCGACGGGCTGTCGGTGACGACCAACCAGGCCATCGAGCGGGTGGTGCTCCAGGCCTGCAGCAACCGGGTGGCCGACGACCTCGCCCGCATCGAGGCCGGCGAAGAGGCCCTGGTCTTCGGCCCCCTCGCCGCCTGTGGCGGGGCCCTCGAGACCGACTGTGTCGATGCCCAGACCACCGAGCTCTACCGCCGGCTGCTCGCCCGCGACCCGATCGCCGCCGAGCGCGAGGTCCTGCGCACCCTGGCCGCCGACGCGGCCACCCTGGGCGGGGGCGCGGCCGACCACGCGGTCGCCGCCTGCTTCCTCGTCGGCACCACCACCGAGTTCCTCACCTACTGAGCCGCGGCGCCCGCCCCCCTCGTGGCGCCCTCCTGCGACGGAGCCCCCATGTCTTCCGACCTCCACCTCTCGCGCCGCGGTCTGCTCGGCGGCATGGCCGGCCTCGGCGCCCTCGCCGGCCTCGGCGGCTCGCTCCGGGTGGCCCGGGCCGACGACGGCGACCCGCGCTTTCTCATCGTGCTCGGCTGCTTCGGTGGCGCCTCGATGATCGACGCCTTCATGCCCGTCGACCGCAGCGAGGCCCTGACCCTCTCGGGCCGGGGCACGGTCAACAGCCACGACACCTGGGCCCCCTCGGGCAGCGGCATCCGCTGTGTCGACCGCGCCACCCCCCGCAGCTTCCTCGACAAGCACCGCCAAGACATGCTCGTGATGGGCACCCAGGGCAGCTCGGTGAACCACTTCGTCGCCCAGGCCCGGTGGGCCAACGGCCGCGACATCCACCGGGGCCGCACCCTCGCCGAGTCGGTGGCCGCCGTGCACGGCGCCGGCCGGGCCCTGGCGAACGTCAACATGGGCCGCGGTGGCTACGCCTACGCCGGCTCCGACCCCACCCTCGACCCGGCGGCGGCCGCCCAGGTCGTCACCAACCCCATCACCTTCCCCCTCTCGACCCACGGCCACCGGGGGGTGATCCGCCAGGACGCCCCGGGGCTCGGGGATCCCGCCCTGCGCGAGGCGCTCATCGGCCGGGCCCGCCAGCTGCGCGACGGCGACGGCGACCACCTGGGCCTCGAGGCGCTGTCGCCCTTCGGCCAGACCTTCGCCGCCAGCCGGGTGCGCGAGGCGCTGCTCGCCGCCCGCCAGGGCACGGGCCCGGCCCTCGAGGCGGCCAACCTGGTCGAGAAGCTGCTCTTCGTGCCCGACCTCGACGAGATCTTGCCCCTGTCCGAGTACGGGCTGGCGGCGAACCCCGAGGCCGACGCCATCATCGACCGGCTGCCCGGGGCCTTCCCGGCCAACACCAGCGGGGTGCCCCGCGACCGGCTCCAGGCCCAGGCCGCCCTCGCCTACCTGTTGCTCAAGACGGGCACCAGCTCGGCGGTCACCCTCACCGAGCCCGGCACGGACGGCTTCCTGGCCTTCGACCAGAGCCACACCGACCACCGGGCCGCCCAGGCGACCCACTGGGACCGCATCCTCGACACCACCGACCGGCTCATCGGGCTGCTCCAGGGCGCCGAGGTGACCGACGCCGACGGGGTGGGCACGGGCGACAGCCTCTGGTCGAAGACGATGATCGTCTTCGCGACCGAGTTCGGCCGCGACAAGTGGGACACGGGCAGCGGCTTCGGCACGGGCCACCACCTCAACAACGGGCTGCTGGTGGTCAGCCCCCTGCTGCGGGGCGACCGCAGCCTCGGCTTCGCCGATCCCAACAACGGCATCATCTGCGGCTTCGACCGCGACACGGGCGAGGCCACCCCGATCACGGGGCTGACCCCGGGCGACGAGCCCCTGGTCGACCACCCGCTGCTGCCGCCGGGCGAAGAAGAGGTCGCCGGGGCCCTGCTCGACGTGCTCGGGGTCCACTTCGAGGGCCAGCAGACCATGGCCTGCCTCACGTGAGGGTCGGGGCGCTCGGGCTGCTGCTGCTGGGCTGCGGGGGCGGCAAGGAGGCCGGCGCGCCCGGCGCCGAGACCGGCGGTGCGGCCGGGGCCCAGGAGACGGGCGCGCCGGTGGAGGACGGCCTCGAGGATGCCCTCGTGGTGGTCACCTTCAACACGGGCACCACCGAGTCCATGGGCGCCCGGGACGGCGAGGCCGACGGCTATGGTCCCGAGCAGAGCGCGCTCTCGGATGCCCACTACGGCGACGGCCTGGCCTGGACGGCGGCGGTCGAGGCCACGCGGGACTGGCTGGCGACGGTCGACCCGGACGTGGTGGCCTTCCAAGAGATCTTCTGGAGCGGGGACTGCCCCGAGGTGCCCGCCGCGGCCCGGGAGGGCTTCGTCTGCGAGACCTGGGAAGAGGGCGATCCCACCGTGGCCGAGGTCGTTCTCGGGCCCGACTACCAGGTCGCCTGCCACCCGGGCAAGCCCGACAAGTGCCTCGCGGTGCACGCCCGGGTGGGGCGCTTCGCGGGCTGTGGGGCGGCGCTGTGTCTCGACGGGCTCGAGGGCGAGACGGTCGAGGGCTGTGGCCAGGGGGCCCGGGTGGGGCGCGGGGTGGTGGAGCGGCCCGACGGGGGGCAGCTCGTGCTGGTCGGGGTGCACGGCTCGAGCGGGCTCCGCCCCGAGGACCAGGCCTGCCGGGTGGCCCAGGTTGACCAGGTCTTCGTCGATCTGGGCGGAGCGGGGCCGGCGGCCCGGGGCGAGGACGTGATCGTGCTGGGCGACCTCAACACCGATCCGGGCCGGGCCGCCGCCAGCGACGCGAGCGCCGCCCGGTGGCTCGACTTCGTGGGCAGCGGCCACGACTTCGACTGGATCAGCCCCCTCGGTCCCGACGCGCCCCGGTCCTACCAAGACATCGCCGACATCGACCATGTGGCCGCGAAGCTCCGCCAGGGCGACTGCTGGGTGGCCGGCATCGACGGCCCCCCGGTCACGGCGCTCGCCTACTTCGACCACCGGCCCGTGGTCTGCACCACCGGCCGCTGAGGCCCCCGGGGGCGGCGGCTCAGGGCGCCAGCGCGAGCCGGTCGAGACCGATGCCCACGTGCTGGCCCTGGTGGTCGAGGGGCCGGTCGACGGCGAGCTGGCAGGCAAGCCAGCGGCCGGCGGGCAGGGGCGGCGAGAGCGCGAGCGACCGGAGCAGGGGCTGGCCCGGCGGCCCGAGGGCGGTCGGCGCGAGGTGGCCCGGGCAGGAGAGGGTCGCGCCCTGGGCCCCCCGGGGCACGGTGGCGGAGAGGGAGAGGCGGGTGGCGGGCCGGTCGAGGGGGCCGAGCACCACGGCGGCCGCGGGGCCGCTCCAGGCGAGGGGGCGGTCGGGCGCGGGCGGCCAGAGCCACCAGCCCCAGGGCCACTGGACCGGGGCGGCGCGGGGGCCGGCCGTGGCGGCGTCGGCCACCGGGGGCAGCGCGGCGTAGAGGGCGTCGGCCTGGGCGTCCTGGGCAGCGGCGAGGGCGGCGTGGTCGGGGGTGGGGGCGCCGGCGACGGGATCGGCCGGCCAGGCGGCGGCCGGGGCCGAGACCCAGCCCTGGGCGAGCACCCACCGGGCGAGGGCCTGGCCGGTGGCGGCGTTGTCGGCGGCGTTGGGGTGGCCGTCCCAGCCGAGGTCCCAGTCCCGCTCGGCGCCGCAGGGGTGGGCCCCGGAGAGGTCGAGCAGGGGCAGCCCCCGGGCGGCGGCCGCGTCGAGGAGGGCGGCGGCGCTGTGGCCCTCCAGGCCGCAGAGATCGTGCACGCTGATCCCGACGGGAATGCCGTGCTCATCGCGGATCGCGGCGAGCGCGTCGAGGGGGCTGTCGAGGAGCTCGTGGCGCAGCCGGTCGGCCACGGGCCCGGGCAGCTGGCCCACCGGCAGCCCCTCGTCCCGCAGGGTGATCGAGGTGCCGCCGTTCGCGAGGTAGAGCCCGAGGGCGTGCCAGGCGGCCGCGTGGCGGGCGGGGTGGAGGGAGGAGGGCGGCCGCTGGTCGTGGCTGCACCGGGGCACCATCGCCTCGCCCAGGCGCCCGGCGAGGCCCTGGCTGAAGGCGAGGGTGGTGATCTGGTGGAGGGTCACGGCGGGGCGGTGGCCCTGGACCCGCTCGAGGTCGTTGCCGCTGAGGTGGAGCACGAGGTGGGTCGGGGCGAGGCGGGCGCGGAGCCAGCCGGCCCGGTCGACTAGCTGGTCGAGGGCGAGGGCGAGCTGGCCCCCGTTGTGGACCTGGACGGGGGCGCCGGCGGCGGCGAGCTGGGTCTCGAGGGCCGCGCTGACGGTCTCGTGGTCCTCGACGCCGACCCCGAAGGTGAAGGAGTCGCCGACGAGCAGCAGGCGGGTCTCGGCCCGGGGCACGGCGCCGGGCCCGTTGCTCCGCAGGCCGTCCGCGCCCGCCACGAGGCGGGTGTGGATGGCGCCGTGGGGTCCGGGCGGCAGCAGGCCGTGGGGGGTGCCGAGCTGGTCGAGGGGCGCGCAGCTCTCGGCCACCGGGGGGCGGGTGGTCCAGAGCAGGCGGGCGGCGAGCTCGGTCGTGCCCAGGGCCAGGACCAGCCCGCCGAGGGCGAGCAGGACCTGTGGCAGGCGGGGGCTCACGCGCCCCGGGCCTCCTGCAGCCAGGCGACCAGGTCGGCCTCGGTGCGCGGGCCCAGCAGGCCCGTCGCGGGCTCGAGGGTGCCCTGCTTGAGCACGGGCCAGTCCGTGACGGGAACGGCGCAGTTGTCGGGCTTCAGGGCCACCCAGCGGGCGATGGCCGAGACCTTGAAGTGGGCGAGCAGCTCGGGGTGGCGGTCGAGGCGGCCGACGTCGACCACCACGGTCTCCCAGCGCTGGAGCTCGGCCGCCATCGCCGGCTGGTGCTGCAGGGCCCGGACCTGGCGGCAGTCGCCGCACCAGGGCGCGCTGAAGTTGAGCAGCAGGGGCTTGTTCTGGGCGACGGCCAGCGCACAGGCGCCCGTGAGCTCGCGGGCCAGCTCGGCATCGGAGCGGGCCACCCAGTAGTCCGCCGCCCCCGGGGGCTCGGGCAGGTCGGGGGTGGGCTCGCGGCAGCCGGCGGCGAGGCACAGGGAGAGCAGCAGCGGGGGGCGGAGTGCAGACATGGGCGGGGCTTAGCCGGTTGGGGCGGGGCCGCCCGTGCAGCGCAGCACTGCGCCCCTGCAAGGCCGGATCTCGGCGCCCAGGGCGGCGAAGTCGGCGCAGACCCGGTCGTGGAGCGGGGCCACGGCGGCGGGCCAGTCCGCCCGCGGCGGCACCGAGACGACCGGCGGCACCACGCCGAGGGCAGCGTCGAAGGACAGGGCCCAGCCGGCCCCCCGCCAGCTCGCGCTGCCCCCCCAGTGGAGGGCGGCGCCGGTCGGGGGGGCGCCGCTCACGGCAGCACCGCCACCACCGCTGCCGTGAGCAAGGTGGCCAGGGCGCCGGCGACGACGGCCTTGCCGGCGAGGGCCGCGAGCTCGGCCCGGCGCGCGGGCAGGGCGCTGCCGAGGCCGCCGACGAGGATGCCCATGGAGCCCAGGTTGGCGAAGCCGCAGAGCGCCGTGAGCATGACCTCGCGCGCGGGGGCCGACAGGGCCGCGCCGCCGGGGCCGGCGAGGTCGAGGTAGGCGACGAACTCGTTGAGCACGGTCTTCGTGCCCATCAGGGCGGCCGCGGCGGGGGCCTCGGCCCAGGGCACCCCGGCGAGCCAGACCAGCGGGATGAACAGCCAGCCCACGATGCCCTGGATGGTGAGGGGGGCCGCCGTGGGCACGAGGGCGAGGCCCCGGTTGGCGAGGTGGACGAGGGCGAAGAGCACGACGATGGTCGCGGCGATGTCGATGACCATGGACGTGCCCTCGCGGGTGCCGCGCATCAGGGCCTCGATGGCGCTGGCGTCGGGGCGCTCCGGCTCGGGCACGGGGCCGCTGCCGGTGCCGCCGGGCTCCATGGCGTGGGCGATGGTCAGGGCGGCGGGCACGCTGAGCACGCTGGCGACGAGGATGCGGCCGAGGGCGCCGGGCACCACAGGCTCGACAATGCTGGCGTAGAGCACCATCACGGTGCCTGCCACCGTGGACATGCCCGCCGTCAGCAGGGCGAAGAGCTCGCTGCGGTCCATGCGGGCGAGCCAGGGCTTCACCAGCACGGGGCCCTCGATGATGCCGAAGAAGACGCTGGCGGCGGCACCGAAGGCCAGGGCGCCGCTCGTGGCGAAGACCCGCTGGACCCCCCGGGCCAGGGCCCGCACCGCCCAGGGAATGGGCCCGAGGTGGGTCAGCAGGGCCGACAGGGCGCTGGTGACGAGCACGAGGGGCAGCACCCTGAAGGCCACGATGAAGGCGCCGCCGGGGCTGCGCTCCTCGAAGGGCAGGTCGCCGCCGGCGAGGTAGCCGAACATGAAGCGGGCGCCCTCGCCGGTGGCCTCTTCGAGCACGAGCACCGCGCCGTTGAGGGCCAGCAGGGCGTCGTCGATGCCCGGGAGGCCCACCAGCAGCGCCAGCACGAGCTGGACGCCCACCCCCAGGGCGAGGCGCTGGGGCCGCACCGCCCGCCGGTCGCGGCTCAGGGCCCAGGCGATGGCCGGGAAGGCCACGAGCCCGAGCAGGGCCTGGGGCGCCGCCACGGGCCGTCAGTCCGAGAAGTGGAGGGTGCCCTTCACGAGCACCTCGTCGCGGATGAGGTCCTCGGGCTTGCCCGGGTAGACGATGCCGAAGTCCTTGCGGAGCAGGGTGAAGGAGGCCGTGATGCGCAGGTCCTTCTCGCCCTGCACCACGGTGGCGGGGAAGCTGAGCTCCTTGTCGACGCCGTGCAGGGAGAGGGTGCCCGTGACCTGGTCGGCGGTCACCTTCGTGAGGGTGAAGACCGCCTTGGGGAAGGCCGCGGCGTCGAAGAAGTCGGGCGAGCGGAGGTGGCGGCTGAGCTTGGGGCTGTCGCTGAAGAGGCCCGAGATGGGGATCTCGACCGTGCCGCCGACGACCTTGCCGTCGGTGACCGTGGCGTGGCCCCGCAGCACCTTGAAGCCGCCCGTGTGGTCGCGGGTGATCTTGGCGCCCACCCAGTTGATCTCGGAGTCGGCGGCCAGCCGCCAGGCGCCCTCGGGCACGGTGGTGGGGACCGGCGGGGGCGGGGGCGGGGGCGGCCCCTTGGGCTTGGCGCTGGTCTTCTGGGCGCCGGCGGCCGGCGCGGCCTCGGTGACGGTGGCGGCGGGCTTGTTGTCGAGCTCGCTGGAGCAGCCGGCGAGGGCCAGGGCCAGCGACAGCACGAGACGAAGAGACGTCATGGCGGACCTTCCTGTGGGCGGGGGGTGTAGCCCGCCGGGCCCAGCTGTGGCACGGTGGCCGCCGGAGAGCCCATGCCCCCTGCGCCGTCCCCGTCTGCGCCGTCCGTGTCAGCGCCGTCCCCCTCTGCCCCCTCCGGGGAGGCCGCCGTCCTCTTCGAGGCCCTGCGCGCCGTCTGCCTCGGCCTGCCCGAGGCCTGGGAAGACCACCCCTGGGGCGAGACCGTCTTCAAGGTGCGCAAGAAGGTCTTCGTCTTCGTCCACCTGGGCACCGACGCCGACAACGGCGCGCCCACCCTGTCCGTCACGACCAAGCTGCCCCAGGCCCTGAGCGACGTGCTCGCCCGGCCGGATGCCACCCCCGCCAGCCACGGCCTCGGGCGCCACGGGTGGGTGACGGTGCGGCCCGTGGCCGGTGCCCTGCCGCCGATCGAGACGGTCGAGGACTGGGTGCGCGAGAGCTACCGGGCCGTGGCCCCGAAGACCCTGGCACGGCGGCTCGATGGCCGGTCCTGAGCCCGGCGCCGGGGCGATCTCCGTCGCCCCCGGCCTCTCCATCGGTGGTGGCGGTCCGCTTGTCTTCATCGCGGGGATCAATGTTCTCGAGGACGGTGGCCTCGCGCTGGAGGTGGGCCATGCCCTCGCCGAGGCGGCCGCGGCGCTGGGGGTGGGGCTCGTCTTCAAGGCCAGCTTCGACAAGGCCAACCGCAGCAGCCTCGCGAGCTACCGCGGCCCGGGGCTGGCCCGGGGGCTCGCGCTGCTGGCGCGGGTGAGGGACGCGACGGGGCTGCCCCTCTGCACCGACATCCACACGGCCGAGCAGGCGGCGCCCGTCGCCGAGGTGGTCGACCTGCTCCAGATCCCGGCCTTTCTCTGTCGCCAGACCGACCTGCTCGCGGCGGCAGCGGCCACGGGCCGGCCGCTCCACATCAAGAAGATGCAGATGATGGCGCCGGCGGACGCCCGCGGGGTGGCGGCCAAGGCCCGGGCCCTGGGCGCGGCCGGGGTGGTGCTCTGCGAGCGGGGCACGGCCTTCGGCTACCAGAACCTCGTGGTCGACCCCCTGGGGGTGGTCGAGCTGCGGGCGGGGCCGGAGCCCGTCAGCGTCGACATCACCCACGCCGTCCAGCTTCCCGGGGCCCGGGGGACGAGCACGGGCGGGCGGCGCTGGGGGGTGCTGCCCCTCGCCGCGAGCATGGCGGCCCTGGGGGTGGACGCGCTCTTCTTCGAGTGCCACCCGCGCCCGGACGAGGCCCGCTGCGACGGCCCGAGCGCCGTCACCGTGGACGACGCCCGGCGGCTCATGGCCCGGGCGGTGGCCATCGACCGCATGGTCAAGGCCCCGGGCTGGTAGGGGCGGGGCTGGCTCAGGCCACGGTCGCCGCACCGGGGATGCGCAGCACCTGGCCCGGGTAGATGCGGTCGGGATCCTGGAGCATCGGGCGGTTGGCCTCGAAGATCTCGGTGTAGCGCCGCCAGTCGCCGTAGTGGGACTTGGCGATCTTCGAGAGGGTGTCGCCGCGCACCACCGTGTAGAAGACCGAGGCGGGCGCTGCCGGCGCGGGACTCTCGTCCGCGGCGGGACTCTCGTCGGCAGCGGGGTTCTCGTCCGCGGCGGGGCTCTCGTCGGCGGGGCTCTCGGCCGGGGCATCGACCGCGAGGCGATCCTCGACGCGCTCGACGATGGTCGTGTTGCCCAGCTGCAGCACCACCTTCTCGCGCACCTCCTCGGAGGGCACGGCGCCGTGGACCGTGGCCACGCCGTCGGCGAAGGCGATGCCCAGGTCGCGCACGGGCAGCCCGAGCTTGTTGACCTTGTTGCGCAGCTGATCGGCCACGAAGGCCGGGTCGTAGGCCGGGCGCGCCGGATCGGCCTTGGCGGCCTCGGGGCTGTCCTTGCCGAACAGGCTCTCGCCGGCGCCCTTCACGAAGTCGAAGAATCCCATGCTGCTCTCCTCAGGGGCCCAGGGGAAGGGGCCCGTGGCGCGCCCCGTATCGGGCAGCGGGGTCGGCGGCCGCCGGGCTGGAAGGGCGCCGACAGCCCCGGACCCGTGGCGGGCGGCTCTCGGTCTCCATCGGGGGAGGCACCATGGCCGGTCGCGGGCTGCTACGTTGGGAAACGCGCGCGGTGCCGTCCCCCAATTGGGGGGGAGGGCCTGGGCCGTCTCTGGCTCCGGATCCAAGGCCTCCCCATGCAGACCGACCATGTTGCCGCCTCCGAGCGCCGCCGGCTGGGGGTCTTCGTGTGGTCGGCGGGCATCGTGGGCACGGTCTCGCTGGTGACCAGCGTGGTGGCCTTCGCCACGGGCAATGTGTTCGGGGGAAGCTGGCTCTTTCTCGGCGGGGTGGGCGTTCTCGCGACCCTGGGGCGCGCGCGCCGCCGCCAGAGCGTGGGGGCCCTGCCCTCGCTGATGGCCACGGTGGTGGTCTCGGTCTGCTGCTTTCTGGCCTGGCATGCCGGCGGCACGGCGGCCCCGGCCATGTTCGCCCTGGCCGTGCTGCCGGGCGTGATGGCGCTGCTGGAGGGGCGCCGGGGGGTGCTCATCTGGGCCATTGTCTGCGCCCTGGTCATCCTCTGCTTCGGTGCGGTGGGCCCGGCCCTGCCGCCGTCCTCGCTCAAGGGCTCGGCCCTCGCCGCCATGCAGCTGATGGGGCCCCTCGGGGGCGTGGCCTTCATCGCCACCACCTCCCTCGCCCACGAGCGCGAGGTGCGCCGGCGCGAGGCCTCCCTCCAGGCCGCCCGGGCGACCGCGGAGCAGGCCCAGGCCGAGGCCGAGCAGGCCCGGGCGCGCGCCGAGCGGGCCAACGCCGCCAAGTCCGCCTTCCTGGCCACCATGAGCCACGAGATCCGCACCCCCCTGACGGCGGTGGTGGGCCTCGCCGAGCTGATGCGGGCCACCGACGGCGGCGACGACCTGGGGCGGCGCCTCGGCATGCTCCAGGGGGCGGGCCGCACCCTGCTCGGGCTGGTCAACGACGTGCTCGATCTCTCCCGCATCGAGGCGGGCCAGCTCGAGCTCGACGCCCGTCCGGTCGACCTCGATGCCCTCGTCACCGAGGTGGGCGACATGATGGCGGCGACCGCCGCGAGCCGGGGGGTGGCCGTGCGGGCGGTCCACCACGGCCCCGCCTGGGTGGCGGGCGATCCGCTGCGGCTGCGCCAGGTGCTGCTGAACCTCGTGGGCAACGCCGTCAAGTTCACCCACGAGGGCGAGGTCTGCCTCGAGACCCGGGCCGAGCCCGACGCGGGCGGCATCGCCCTGCGCATGGTGGTGCGCGACACGGGGGTCGGCATCGCGCCTGCGCGCCAGGCGGCCGTGCTCCAGCCCTACACCCAGGAGGGGCGGGGCACCGCGGCGAGCTTCGGCGGCACGGGCCTCGGCCTCAGCATCGTGGTCGGGCTCGTCGAGCGCATGGGCGGCACCCTGCGCCTCGAGAGCGAGGTCGGCACGGGCACGACGGTGACGGTCGCCCTCACCCTGCCGGCGGCCGAGGCCCCCGCGGCCGTGGCGGCCGGGCCGGCGACGATGGGGGCCCAGCGCATCCTCGTGGCCGAAGACAACCCGGTCAACCAGGAGGTGGTGCTGATGATGCTGGAGCACCTCGGCTGCTCGGCGGATGTCGTCGGCGACGGCGCGGCGGCCATCGCGGCCGTGCTCGACGAAGATGCCCACTACGACATTGTTCTCATGGACTGCCAGATGCCCGGGACCGACGGCTTCCGCGCCACCCGGCGGCTGCGGGCCGAGGGCTACACGGGGCCCATCATCGCCCTGACGGCGAGCGCCACGCCGACCGACCGGGCCGCCTGCCTCGCCGCCGGCATGGACGACTTCGTGAGCAAGCCCCTGACCCTCGACGAGCTGGGGGGCGCACTGGCCCGCCAGCTGGGCATTCCCGTGCCGACCTGAGCACGGGCGCGGGGGTGCCGGGGGCGAGAACGGCGACGGCGCCCCGGTCAGGAGGCGCCGCCCGGGCCCGGGGGAGGTCGCGGCTCAGACCGGTGCGGTGCGGCTCGTGGACTTGAGCAGCTCGAGCTTGACCAGCGACAGGGCGCCCTTGGCCAGGCGGCGGAACTCGGCGCCCGTCTCGAGGCCGAGGACCTGGCGGGCGACGAACTTGGGCCGCATGTAGAACTTGCGGTGGGCGATCTTGAGCAGGTCGAGGATCTCGGCGCGGCTGAGGTGTTCCTCCCAGCAGACCGGCACCTCGACGCCACAGAGCGGGTCCTTCATCATGCGGTCCCAGCAGTCGGCCTCGTAGAGGCCCAGCTTGGCGCCCTCGGCGAAGCTCTCGGTGCCCGGGTAGGGCGAGAAGACGGCGAAGACGGCGAAGTCGGCGTCGAGCTTGATCATCTCGTCGACGTTCTTGATGGCGTCGTCCATCGTGCGCTCGTGGGGCCCCGCCAGCATGATGTAGGCCACGCTGCGCACGCCCTCCTCGCGGCACCACTGGAAGACGCGGTGGACGTCGTCGGTGTCGCAGTGCTTGCCCAGCACGTCGAGGCCCTCGTTGTTGGCGGACTCGACGCCGAAGTGGATCTTCGTGCAGCCCGTCTCGCCGCAGCGGCGCAGCTGCTCGCGGGTGGTGCCGGCGATGGTGGTCTTGTAGCCCCAGTTGAACTTGAGGCCGCGGCGCTCGATGGCATCGCAGAACTTGAGCACCCACTGGCTGTTCGGCGTGAACAGGTCGTCGATGAAGTGGGTCTCGGTGATGCCGAGGCTGAGGCAGTGCTCCATCTCGTCGAGGATGTCGTCGATGTCGCGGATGCGGTACTGCTTCTTGTAGGTGAGGCAGAAGGGGCAGGAGTGGGGGCAGCCGCGGCTCGTGATGGCCGTCGTGACCATGGGCTGCTTCGTGCCCGGCAGGTAGTAGTCCTTGTAGCGAGAGCGCGAGCGGTCGGGCCAGGGGTAGGCCGTGAGGTCCTTGGTGGAGCGGCGCTCTTCGTTCTTCACGAGCTGGCGGTCGCGCGTGAACCACCACACCCCGGCGATGCCCGAGAAGTCCTTGCCCGCGTCGTAGCGCTTGACCATGTCGAGGAAGGCGTCCTCGCCGTCGCCCGTGACGATGGCGTCGATGCCCTCGAGCTGGATGGCGTAGTCGGGGAACATCGCGCAGTGGGGCCCACCCAACACAACCACCGCGTTGGGGCTGAGCTTGCGGACCAGGTTGATGGTCATCTGCACGTCAGGCAGCGAGTGGGTGTAGGTGGAGATGCCGACGAGGTCGAGGGGGTACTGCTTGAGCATCTCCTCGAACTCGGGGTAGTCGAGGTCGTCGACGACCGGATCGCAGATCTCGGCGCGGTAGTGGGAGCGCTTCTCCACGGCCGCCTGGATGTACATCAGCCCGAGGGGCGGGAAGCAGTAGACGCCGTGGGCATGGGCCTTGGGGATGCCGGCCCAGACGCGGAGCTTCTCGGGGGGATTGATGAGGGTGATGTCCATTGGGTACCTCGGGCAGGGAGCCTGGCGGTGCCGCCGTGGGGCAGCGCGGCGTCACGGTCGCCCTCAGGGTGTACCCGAAAGCGGCGGTGTCTGGAAGGTTAGCGCCTGCGGCAGGCCCGGGGAAAGGGGAGCCGGGGCGAGCCGGGTGGGGGCAGGCCCGGGCTGTCGCGGGAGCGCCGGTGGCGGGGGCGATCCGGGCGGGGACGCGGGCGCCGCCGGCGGTGCGCCTCAGAGCCCGCGCCGCTCCTTCCAGCCGGGCACGAGCAGCCCCCAGGGCACGAAGAGGGGCACCTTCTTGCGGTACTCTTCGTAGTCTTCGCCGAAGACCTCGACGAGCTGGGGTTCCTGGCGCACCACCTTCTCCATCAGCGAGCCGGTCAGCAGCAGCGGCACGAGGATGAAGCAGAAGGAGAAGCTGTTGGTCACGAAGCCCACGGCCATCACGCCGAAGAGCTTGCCCCAGACGCTCGGGTTGCGGCAGTAGGCGTAGATGCCCTTGATGACGAGCTTCTGGGTGCGGCCGGCCGTCGGGCTGGGAGAGCCCTCTCCCATGCGGGTGAGCTGCTCGTAGGTCCAGAGCCACATGACGGCGCCGACCACGAAAGAGACGAGCCCCACGAGGAGGTTGGCCGGCGAGGGCAGGAAGCCGTCGCCGAAGCCGAGCAGGGCGTCGAGCCGGGACGAGACCAACCAGATGAGGAAGGTCAGGGGAAAGAGCATCGGGATGTAGACCTTCGTGACCATCCCCAAGATCGCGGGGCTGAAGAAGGACTGGACGATGCGGGAGGGCAGGGGCGCGTCGGCGGACGGGGGGCTTCCGTGCGGCATGGGGCGTCCGGGAGGGGGCGGGGCGGCAGTGTAGCGCGACCAGGGGGGCGCGCGGGCGGGAGGCGGGAGGAGGGGCCCGCAGCGGAGGGCGGCGGCCGCGCTGTGGCGGTGCCCGGTGGGCGCCCCCGTCCTCCCGGCAGCGGTCCGACCGCAAGGAGCCTCCCGTGCACCACCGTGCTCCCCCCCTGCCCCGACGTGTGGCGGCCCGGTCCGGCGCCTGGTGTTCTGGGCTGGTCGCTTGGGTGGCGCTCGGCGCGGGCTGTGGGCGCGATCCCATCCTCGACCGGGCCGAGCAGGCCGAGCCGTCGGATCAGATGGCACCGGCACCGGCACCGGCACCGGCAGCGCCCGCGGAGCGGTCGCCCGGGAGCGGGACGGGAACCGGGGCACGGGGGCTCGGCGATCCTGCCCCGGTGGTGCCCGCGCCGCCGCGTCCCGGCGCGCCGGCGGCCCCGGGCCCGGGCACCCCGGCCGACCCCCGCCCTGGGGTGCCCGAGGAGCCCCCGCCCGGCGCGGCCCACACGGGGCCCTCGGTCCAGCTCGCGGGCCGGGTCGAGGTGCCCGCGGGCATGGAGGGCCCCGTGCGCCTCGATGCCTTCGACGGCGACCAGCGGGCGGCTGCGGCGACGGGCCAGCCCCCGGCGGTGGTGGCCCAGGCGCGCCTGGAGGGGCCGGGCCCCTTCGCCCTCGCCGTGCCCGCGGGGGCGCCCGTCTGGCTCGGTGGCTACGTCGATCTCGACGACAACGGCCGGCCCACCCCCGACGAGCCGGCGGGCTGGCTGGCGACCAACCCGCTCGCCACCGACACCGACCACCGCGGCCTCGTGCTGGTGTTGGAGCCCGCCGCCGGTCCCGCACCGGGGGCGCCGGAGTGAGCGCCGGACGGAGCGGGGCGCCGCCGGTGGTCGTCATTCCGACGGTGCTGGGCGGTGCGCTGCTGGCGGAGGCCCTCGCGGCGATCGGCGACGCGCCCGTGCTCGTGGTGGACGACAGCCCGCCGGGGGCGGCCATCGAGACCCACGGCGCCCCCACGGTGCGGGCCGGGGGCCAGGGCTTCGCCGGGGCCTGCAACCAGGGGCTGGCGGCGGCGGCGGCGGCCGGCCACCGGTGGGCCGTGCTGCTCAACGACGACGCCCGGCCCGCGCCGGGCTGCCTCGCGGCCCTGGCCGGGGCCCGGCGCCCCGGGGTCGGCGCGCTGGGGCCCGTGCTGGTCGATGCCGAGGGCGCCGTCGAGAGCGCGGGCATCCGCCATGCCTGGTGGGGGCGGGTGCGCGCCCAGCGCCGGCTGCCCGTGGACGACCAGCCGGTCGACGCGCTGTCGGGCGCCTGCCTGCTCGTCGAGACCCACCGGCGCCTCGACGCGGGCCACCCCCACGGCATGGAAGACGTGGCCCTCTGCCGCGAGCTGCGGGCCGCGGGGCTCGCCGTGCTGCTGGTGGCCCGGGCCCGCTGTGTCCACCTCGGAGGGGCCACCCTGCCCCGCCAGAGCGCCCAGGCGGCCGGTGCCGCCCTCGCCGGCCACCTGCGCCTCGAGGGGCCCGGGTGGCGCCAGGGCGTGGCGCTGGGGCTCTCCGCCGCCCAGGCCCTGCGGGAGGGCGCGGGCCCGGATCGCTGGCGGGCCCTCGGCCAGGCCTGGAGCCAGCGATGAGCGCCGAGCTGCGGGTGGTGGGCGGCGCGCTGGGCGCGGGCGGGGCCGAGGCGGCCCTGGATGCGGTGTTGGCGGCCCACGGCGCCCAGGCGGTGGGGCGGCCTCCGGCGGGGCGTCCCTGGCTGCCGGGGCTCGTGCTCAAGCTGTGGGTGCCGGGGCGCAGCACCCGGGCCGTCGAGGTGGTGGTGCGCGAGGGCTGCGTGCTGGTGCGGCTGCTGGCCCTCACCGACGACGAGGGCCTCGCCCTCGGCGCCGACCTTGCGGCCGCCCTGGCCGCGCCGGGGGGGCAGGTGGAGGACCGGGGCACGGCCCAGGCCCCGGCGGCCTTCAGCGCGGCCCACGGCGCCGCCTGGCGCCAGGCCGTCCGCGCCGACGACCTCGCCACCCTCGGGCGCCTCGTCCGGGGCGCCGAGGGCGGCAGCACGGTGGCGGTCACCGGGCCGGTCCGGGACTGCTGGCTGGGCCCCTGGGTCTGGGAGCAGATCGGGGCCGCGCCCGAGCCCTGGGCCGCCCTGGTCGACCGGCTGCGGCGGGTCCAGTACCCCCCGGCCGGCACCCTCTGCCCGGCTCCGCTGCTGCTGGACGGCCCCAGCGGCGAGCCGGTGGTGCGGGTGGCCGAGCTGGTGGTCGGGGCGGCCCTGCTGCTGCCGCCGGTCGACCTCGTGGGGCTGCTGGTCGACCGGCGGCGCCACCTGCCCACCCCGGAGCTGCTCGCCCAGCTCGACGCCCTGGGGATCGCCCCCGAGCGGCTCGACGAGCGCCAGTGGTGGCTGCCTGCCCTCGACGCGCCGGCTGCCGACCGGCTCGCGGCGGCCGTGGACGCCGCCGGGCTCTGGGTCGATGCGCCCGTGCCCTGGGCCCTCGCCCACCGGCCCCTGGCGACCCCCCCGCCCGCGGGCACGGTCGTGCCCGTGCTGCGGCCCGCCGACTGGGTCCACCGCGACACCCAGCGCTGTCGGCCCCTGGCCACCGGGGTGCCAGGGCTGCCCCTGGTGAGCTGGGCCAGCGACCAGGATGCCCGCCGGGTGAGCATGCCCCGCGAGGGCTTCGGCCCCGAGACGGCCGACCCCGCGGCGACGGAGGCCCGGGCGCTCGCGGCCCTGGCCGCACGCGACCCGCGCTGGGCGCCCCTGCCCGACCCCTCGGGCGACCGCGAGACCGACGGGCTGGTGGCCCGGGACGAGCACGCCGCTGCGCTGCTGCTCTGCCCGGCCCGCCTGCGCGAGGCCCAGGAGCGGCTGGGGGCCGAGCAGCTGCTCGTGGCGGCGCCCTTCCGCGAGGTGCTGATGGTGCAGGATGCCTGGGCGGCCCCGGTCTTCGGGCGCACGGCCCGGTTCCTGGCCCGGGCCCGAGAGCTCGCCGCCCGGGCCGTCGCCGAGGACCACCCCTTCCCGGTCGGTCCTCTGGTCTTCCTGGTGGACGACGGCCGCATCGTGGGCCGCATGGGGGCCCAGGGGGTGACCGAGCTGGGGCCCCCGCCGCCCTGGCCCGCACCGGCGCCGGCCCCCGCTCCTGCGCCTGCGCCTGCGCCTGCGCCTGCGCCTGCGCCTGCTCCAGTGTCCCCGCCGGCGCCGGCCGCCGCTCCGGCCCCCGCGCCCCCCGCGGGCCAGGGCCTGCTCGCGGGCCCTGCGGCGCCCTGGCTCGTGGTGGCGGTGGTCGCCCCGGTGCTGGGTGCGCTGCTCGTCGCAGATCGGCAGAGCCCACGGCTGAACTCCAGTCACCGCCT
>CAXQUZ010000199.1:0-8179 GCA_964226865.1 Myxococcota bacterium
AGACGTGTGCTCTTCCGATCTCCGGTGAGCACGACCTCTTCGCCGATCTCGGGCCGCCAGCCGAGCCAGCGGTTGGCGCCCCGGAACATCGCGCAGCTCAGCACGGCGTCGCGGTCCTTGACCGTGAGGTACCAGTGGCCCGAGCGGGCGGCGGTGAACTGGGAGACCCCGCCCCGGACCCGCAGGCGGCCGAAGTGGCCGGCGAGCAGGTGGGAGAGCTCGTCGAGCAGCTCGCTGACACCGGGCACGGCATCGGCGGGGGGGCCGCCGTCGAGGGGCGAGACGGGACCGCGGGATCGGGGGGACATGGGGCCTCCGGGCCCCGCTCCCCTACACCGACCGGGCCGACGGGGCACACGGACGGGAACCCCTGGGCGGGCGGCGGGGTCTTGGGGCAGACTGGAGCGCGCCGCTTCGCTTGGGTGGGCGGCCGCGCCGGCCGATGGGGCCCCCGCCCCCCACCCAGCCCCGGCCCCGCGCCCTGGAGGCCCGTCCATGCCCCGCGCTGCCGCCCACGCCTGCGAGCGCTGCGCCCGGGCCCTGCGCCCCGACCAGCGCTGCCCGCGCCACCCGGGCGCCCGGCGGCTGGATCTGCGGCGCCCGGCCGACGCCGAGTGGCGGGACGACCTGCTGCGGCTGCGGCGCGGCCGCCAGCTCCGGGCCCTGGGCTTCCTCGGCACGGGCGGCGCCGCCCTCGCGGGCCTCGGTGCCCTCGCGCTCTTCCTGGGCCAGGGCTCGCTCTCGCGCGAGCTGCTCCAGAGCTGTGGGCTCGCCCCCCTTGTGGCCCAGCTCGTCATCGTGGCCCTCGTCGTCGCCGACGTGGCCGTGGCCGGGCTCGCCCTGGCCAACCTCGGCCGCTGGGCCCACAACGCCTGGTGCCGCCGCCAGGGCGAGCTCCGCGTCGACCCGCTGGCCTGGCGCAAGCTGCCCTATGTGGTGGGCGCCCTGCTCCACGCGGCGCTGGTGGTCGCCCAGCTCGCCCTCGGGGCGCCGTGGACGGCCCCCGGGGTCCACCTCGGTGCGGCGGCGGTGGCGGCGGTGCTGGTCTTCGGGGGCCAGCTCGCCGTCGACATCCTCGACCTGGCCCGCCGCCTCACCCTGCGAGAGCGCGACGCCCGCCGCGCCCCGGCGCCCCTGGCGCCCTTCGTGCCCGAGCGGCACGTGGCCCCCCGGGAGCGCCAGCGGGCCTGAGCCCCGCGGGGCTCAGTGGTGGTGGCTGTGGCTGCCGTCGACGCCGTGGGCGTGGCCGTGGGCCAGCTCTTCGGCGTTGGCCGTGCGGGCACCGACCACCTGGACCTCGAAGTTGAGGGCCTTGCCGGCGAGGGGGTGGTTGACCGTGAGCGTCACCCAGGCGCCCTTGACCTCGGCGATCCAGACCCGGTGCATCGAGCCGTCCTCGCCCTCGAGGGGCACCATCTGGCCGACCTCGACGGGGAAGTCCTTCGGGAACTCGCGCTTGCGCACCTGCTGGGTGGGCACGTCCTGGTGCTCGCCGTAGGCGTCGGCGGCCTCGATGCGGACCGTGAAGGACTCGCCGGCGGTGCGGCCCGCGAGGGCGCGCTCGAGGCCGGGGATGATGTTGTTGTGGCCGTGGATGTAGACCATGGGCTCCTGGCCGGCGCTGGTGTCGAGGGTCTCGCCCTCGTCGTCGGTCAGGGTGTAGTGGAAGATGCCGACGAGGCCGTCGGCGATGGGGGTGTCGGCGGAGAGGGGGGTGGACATGGACGCTCCGGGAGGCGGCCGGCGGGCGCGGGGGCGGGGCGGCTCATCCACCGCGCCCCAACCACAGCCCGAGGAGAGTGCCGGCCGCGAGGACGGCGGCCCCTATCACCATCGCGCGGGTGGCGAGCCGGCGGCCCACCCACAGGGCCGGCGGCAGCATGTCGCGCACGAGCACGAGGGGGCCGCTCGGTCCCCGGGCGACCCGACCCGGCGCGGCCTCACCGGTGGCGAGGTAGCGGTGGGCCACGGGCAGCACCTGCTCCTCGCGGCGGATGGACTCGATGCGCTCCGGCAGCCCGGCCACCCCGGCCAGGCTGAGGGGCTGGCCGCTGCCCGGCAGCTGCTCCGGCACCCGCCCCAGCACGGCGTCGACCAGGGAGTGGGGGGTCTGCTGGTCGTGGCTGGGGATCCACTCGATCCGGTCGCCCGGGGCCAGCGCGACCTGCACCGGCCCGCTGCCGTCGTCGAGCACGAGCGGAGAGAGCTCGGTGTGGGCGTGGAGCTGGCGCTCCTTGCGCACCCCGTCCACATGCCAGCAGGCCGAGACCCGCACCCGCCAGGCCACGCAGTCCAGCCCGCCCAGCGGCGAGCGCAGCACGGGGGGATCGACGAGCACGCCGCCGGTGGTCACCCGCCGCAGGATGCGCAGCCGGCGCCCCACCTGGCCCGTGCGCACCCGCGGCGCGTCGCCGTGGGACCGGGCCCGCCACCAGAGCAGCGCGCCCCCGCCGAGCACGGTGAGCCCCGCCCCCACCAAGACGAGCTGGAGCAGGGTCGTGAGCGCCGCGAGCAGCGAGAGCTCGGTCGTCGCGGCGCCACCAGCCCGGGCGGCGGCTCCGAGCAGGGGCCACAGCCAGCCTGGCATGCCCACACCTCCGAGCACCGGCCCTATCGTGGCGCCGACCACCGGGCGCCGGGCTGGGCCCCGGGGGGCTGGGCCAGCATGGCCTGGATCCACCAGGGCCCCGTCGGCGGCGGCACCGTGTCCCAGAGCCGGCCCGCCTCCTGGCGCACCCGCTGCTGGAGCTGGTCGGCGGCCGTGGCCTGGGCGGGGGCGAGGTCGACGGCCTCGTCGGGATCCTGGGCCAGATCGTAGAGGGCCCGGGCCCCGGTGCGGGGGTCGACCACGAGCTTGATCTGGCCGCTGCCGGCGGCGTTGCTGGCCCGGAAGCCGAGCGCGAGGCCGTCCGCGTCCCAGCCCATCAGCAGACACGAGTAGTCGCGGTCCTTGACGCCCTCGGCAAAGCCCGTCAGCTCGGCCCCCTCGGCCTTCTCCATCGGGTCGAGGCGGAGCAGATCGAGCACCGTCGGGGCGATGTCCATGAGCCGGACCTGCTCGGGGATGGTCTGGCGCCGGGCGCGCACGGCATGGGGCAGGGAGATGAGGGGCACCCGGTGGCTGGCGTCGCGGACCCCGTCGAAGCGGGGGCCGCCCGTGCCCAAGACCAGCAACACCAGCGGGCGGTCGCCGAGCGCGGCCCGGACCCGGTCGACGAAGGCCCCCAGCTCGGTGTCGAGGGCGGCCACCGCGGCGCCGTGGCCAGCGTCGCTGGCGACCCGGGGGCCCGAGAGCTGGACCCAGGCGAGCAGCGGCCGGTCGGCCCGGGCGGCGATCCAGTCCCCGGCCCGGTCGAGGGTGGCCCCGTCGGCGCGGTGGCGCCAGGCGGCCGGGTGGGCGTCCGCGAGCAGGAGGGCCTTCTCGAGAACATTGACCAACAAGATCTCTTGGAGCCCCGGCGGCCCAGGAAGGCGGCCGTCGTCGTAGACGGCGAAGCCCTGGTCGAAGCCGAGGCCCCGGGCGAGGGCCGGGCTCGAGACAAAGGCGCCCGTGGCGTAGCCCTCGCCCCCGCGCAGCAGCTCGGGCAGGGTCTCGTAGGGCCGGGCGAGCCGGTCGCCCGAGCGCACGACGCCGGCCCGGAGGGGGTGGCGGCCGGTGAGCAGGGCGGCGGCGGCGGGCCCGAGCTCGGGCGAGGGGCTCAGGGCGGTGGTGTAGCGCAGCCCCTCGGCGGCGAGGGCGTCGAGGCGGGGGGTGGCCGCGGCCGGGCCGCCCGCAAAGGCGCCCACGTCCCCGACACCGAGGCCGTCGACCGTGACGAGAACGACCGCCGGGTCGGTGGCGATGGCCCGCGCCGAGCCCTGGTCGGCCGCCGCCTGCCAGCCCGCCCCGATGGCGCAGAGCAGCAGCCCGGCGAGGGGGGCGACCGCCGTCCACCCCACCCTCCGGCCGAGGCCCAGGTCTTCCCGGAGCAGCCAGTAGCGGGCGTTGTACCAGACCACCCCGCCGAGGCCGATGGGCATGGCCGCGAGGGCCAGGGCCGCCGCCGGGATGCCGTGGTCGAGCTTCACGAGGGCCGCGGGCACGAGGTACCACCAGCCCAGGATGGCCCCGGTGAAGGCCATGCCCAGGGCGTTCTGGCGCGGCTTGAAGCCCCGCAACCGGGGCAGCTCGACGAGGGCCGCCGGCACCAGCGCGGCGACGAGGCCAAGGAGCCCCCCGAGCAGCATGCAGACCACGGCCGTGGCCATGGCCGCACCGAAGCCCACCGAGAGCTGGAGGGTCGCCCCGAGCTTGACCGCCTCGAAGCCCCCGGCCACGAGGCCGAGGCCGAGGCCCAGCACGGGCACCCGCAGGGCCGGACGCCAATTCTGCATGCGTGTCTCTCTCGTTCGCTGCCGGGTTCGGGGCGACGGCGCCCGGACGGCTCAGCGGCCCTTGCCGCCCTTGACCGCGGGGAGCTTCTTGAGGCTCTGCATCATCACCCAGCCGGGGCCCTTGAGCTCGGTCATGAACAGCCCCTCGCCGCCGAGCATGCTCTTGAGGCAGCCGCCGACGCCCTTGACGCCGTAGCCGACCGACTCGCTGAAGCAGGCGAGGTTGCCCGTGCTGACCAGCAGGCTCTCGCCGGGTTCCAGCGCGTGGGCGATGAAGTCGCCGGCGCCGTGGATGACGACCACCCCGTCGCCCGAGAGGCGCTGCATGAAGAGGCCCGCGCCCCCGAAGACGGCGCCGCCCACCGAGCGGGCGACCGTGACGTCGATGTCGACCTCGCCCAGGGCGGCCACGAAGGCGCCCGAGGTGCAGACGATGGGGCCCCGGCGCAGGTCCCAGGTCACGAGCCGGCCGGGCTGGTTGGCGGCCACGACCACCCGGGCGTTGTCTTCGGCGACGGAGACGCGGGTGAGGGAGGCGCCCTCGCCCGAGCGCATGCGCGAGACGGCCTTGCCCGCGCCGCCGGGCACGGAGAGGTGCCAGCTCACCGACGGCGAGTAGGCCAGCAGCGAGCCCTTGGCGCACCACAGCGACTGGCCGCGATCGAGGCGCAGGTCGAGGGTCTGGGCGATGGTGCCCTCGACGGCACAGCTGCGGCACCAGCGCTCGAGCGCCTCGCGATCGAGGGTGTGGAGGGCGGCCAGCGCGTCCCGGGCGGAGAGCTGGTCGGCGGCGGTGGGGGGAGAGTCGGCAGACACAGCGCGCTCCTGGGAGGGGGCGCCCAGGCTAACGCGGCCCTCCCTCCCCCGAGCGACCGGCCCGCCGCCTCAGCCCTCGACCTCGGCGGGATCCAGGGCGGGCAGGGCCGAGCCCGGGGGGGCGGCGAAGGCGGCGAAGGCGAGGCCCGGCTCGGCAGGGGGCGGCGCCGCCCGACCGGCACCGAAGACCGCGGCCCGCATGGTCTCGGGGTCTTCCTGGAGCAGGCCGGCGATGCCCACGGCGACGATGGCGAGCAGGGCGAGCCCGCCCACCCGCACCGGCTGGTAGGGGCCCCCGCCGGCCACCAGCTCGATCACGAGCAGGCCCCCAGTCAGGGCGACCACGGCGGCCCCGGCGCGAGAGCGGAGGGCACGGGGGAGGCCCGGTGCGGCCACGGGAGCGTCGGCGTCGTCCCACTGCGGTGCTGTCATGCGTCGTCTCCAGGGCCGGCACGGGGTGCGCGCGGTCGGTGGTGCCCCCGAGGCAACGGAAGGAAGACCGCCACACTTCAGGCCCGGTGGCGCCGGGGCAGGCTGCGCCGCAGCACACGCAGGGCCTCCCGGGCGGCCACCAGCTCGGCCTTCGCCGCCGCCGGGTCCCCGTCCGCGGCCCCGAGCTCGGTGCGGTAGAGCGCCCAGGCGATGCGCTGGAGCGGCTCGGCCCGATCGCCGACCCGGGCGATCAGCCAGCCCGCCGCGTGCACCGGCGGCAGCCCCGGCGGCACCTGCCAGCCCCGCCGGGCGACGAGGGCGCGGGCCCGCCGGTGGATCCGGCGCACGGGCGAGGGCCGGGCCCCCAGACCCGGTCGCTCCCCCGCGAGAATGGCCGTCACCAAGGCAAAGAGGCGAGACAGGGCCACCAGCCCGCCCACGAGCAGCACCGCCGAGAGGGCCCCGGCCCCCACCCCGCCCAGGGCCGCCCCGCCGCCGCCGCCCAGGGCCCGGAGCATGCCCACGGCCCCGACCACCGCGCGGATCGGGTCGCCCAGCTCGTAGTCGAGCACGAGGCGCTCCCACCGCTCGCTGGCCACGTCCATGGCCGCCGCGAGGCCGCCCGGAGCGGGGGGCGCGTCCGCCGCGGGCGTGGCGTCCAGCAGCACCCAGCCCTGGTCCGGAAACCAGGCCTCGACCCAGGCGTGGGCGTCGCGCTGGCGCACCACGAGGTACTCGCCATAGGGGTTCCACTCGCCCCCGTAGAAGCCGTTGGCCACCCGGGCCGGGATGCCCTGGGTGCGCAGCATCACGGCCAGCGCGGTCGCGAAGTACTCGCAGTGGCCGCGGCGCGAGTCGAAGAGGAAGCCCGACAGCGGCTGGCCGGCGTCGTCGACCACCGGCACGAGGGTGTAGGAGAGCTCGCGGCGCATGGCCGTCTCGACGGCGACGGCCCGGGCGAAGGCACCGGCCTCGGGCCCGGCCTCGTCGGCCCAGGTCTCGGCCAGGGTGGCGATCCGCGGGTCGAGGCCCGGCGGCAGCGAGGTCAGCGCCCCCGAGCGCAGCACGGCCTGCTCGGCCCGGTAGCCCGCCGCCCGGAGCCGGGTCGCTGGGGTCTCGGGCGCCGGCACCCCGCGGCTGCGCACGACGCTGCGGATCAGCACCCGCACGGTCTCTTCGCTGGTGTCGACCCGCCAGGTGCCGTTGAGGTCGAGGTGGAGGCGGTCGGTGCTGCCGCTGATGCTGTGGATCTGGGGGACCCCAAAGAGCACCCCGCCCTCCACCACCCGCTGGAGCGACTCCTGGACGAGCACCTCGACCCCGGCGCCGGGCGTGTCGGGCCACCAGCCCGCCTCCACCCGCCCGTCCAGGGTGGCCGTCCAGCGGCGCCCGTCGAAGTGGTCGAGGGCCGTGCCGCGGAAGTAGCGGGGCTCGCGGCGCAGCTGGTTGGCGTTGTCTTCGATGCGGGTCCGGAGCACGATCTCGGGGTTGTTCTTGATGGCCCCCAGGTCGCCGAGCTCCATGTCGCGGTCGAAGCCGACCATGGACTCGTCCACGCTCGCCCCCACCCCGCCCGCCTCGAGGCGCGGGATGGTGAAGAAGAGGGCGCCGGTGCCCACCACCACCACCGGGGCCAGGGCCCAGAGGCCGCCGAGGCGCCGGTCGCGGCCGAGGGTGCCGACGGGGCTGGCCTCTTCGATGTGGAGCAGCAGCAGCAGCATCGGCACGAGGGCCGCAAAGACCAGGAAGACGGCACCGAGCCAGCCCGAGAGGCTCAGGATGCAGGCGAGCAGGACGTGGAGCAGGGCCAGCAGCAGCGACACGCGGCCGTCGGCGGCCGAGGCGCCGGTGAGGGCGCGGTGGACCTGGAGCCAGGTGACGAGGCCCATGCCCACGGCCAGCAGGGGCACCCCCACGACCCCGAGGAGCACGCAGAGGACGAGCGAGAGCAGGTTCGCGAGGCGCCAGCGCCCGAGGGCCGAGTCTGCTCGCAGGGCAGCCTGCGAGCGGCGCCTTTCGAGCACGGACGCATGTCATGTCGACCGACGACGTGGCCCGGGCGATCCGTCGCATGGCCCATGAGATCCTCGAGAAGAACCACGGCTGCGACGATGTGATGATCGTCGGCATGCAGACGGGCGGGGTTGAACTCGCCCGAGCGATCGCTGCTGCTGTGGCCGACATCGAGGGGTCGGAGGTGCCGACCGGCACGCTCGACGCCACCATGCACCGAGACGACTTCGGTCTGCGCCCGGTGATGCCCGAGGCGGTGACCGACATCCCCGGTGACCCGACGGGCAAGACGATCGTGCTGGTCGACGACGTGCTCTTCACCGGACGGACGGTGCGGGCGGCGCTCGACGCCATCCACGCCTATGGGCGGCCGACGGCGATTCAGTTGGCGGTCATGGTCGATCGTGGCCATCGGGAGCTCCCGATCCGCCCCGACTATGTGGGCAAGAACTTGCCGACGCGTCGTGACGAGATGGTCGATGTCCACGCCGGTGGCGTCGATCTCGGAGAGATCGCAGGGGATGGAGATCTCGGAGAGATCGCA
>CAXQUZ010000200.1:0-2157 GCA_964226865.1 Myxococcota bacterium
GGTGGCCGTCAACGACGCCGGCTTCCGGGGGGCCCCCCTCAGCGAGGCCGGCCCCGAGGCCCTGCGCATCTGGTGTGTGGGCGGCTCGACCACCTTCGACATCTACGCGCCCACCGACGCCGCGGCCTGGCCGGCGGTGGCCGAGCGCATCCTGCGGGAGGCCCACCCCGCGCGGACCATCGACGTCATCAACGCCGGGGTGCCCGGCGAGATCCTGGCGGGCAGCCGGGCGGCGCTCCAGGCCCGGGGGCGGGCGCTGGGGGTCGACCTCGTGGTGGTCCACCACGGCCCGAACGACCTGCGCCAGCAGTACCTCACCCCCATGCACGGCGCCCCGCCGCCGGCCTGGTGGGAGGGCTCGGCGCTCGACAACGCCCTGCGCATGTGGCTTCAGGGCCAGGGCCTCGTGCGGGTGGCGCTGCCCCGGCGCCGCTTCGAGGGGGCCCCCGCCCAGGCCATCCGGCGCGAGCTCGAGGCCCTGCTGCGGGTGGTGGCCCAGGTGGGGGCTCGGCCGGTCTTCGCCACCCACGCCGCCCGGATCTCGCCCGACAGCAGCGGCGCCGCCCTGCGCCGAGAGGTGGGTGAGCTGGCGATGCAGTGGGGCATGGACGCGGAGAGCGTGCGGGCGGTGCTCGCCGGCTACAACGGGCTGGTGCGCGAGCTGGCCCAGCGCTGGCAGGCCCCGGTGGCCGACCTGCGGGCGGTCGTGCCCGCCGACCGGCGCCACTGGGGCGACGCGACCCACTTCAGCGCCAGCGGCTCGGCCCTGGCGGGGGCCGAGGTGGCCCGGGCGGTCGAGGAGGCCCTGGCCCAGCAGGATCCGGGCCGCTGAGCCCCCGCGCTCAGGGCCGCTTGGCCGGGGGGCGCCAGGCGAGGCCCAGGCCGGCCGTGAGCTTGGCGTCGGCGTCCATGGTGAGCAGCCCCCCGAGCAGCCCCTGGGCGCCGCCGATGCGCCGGAGCGAGTCGCCCAGCCGCAGCTGCACGGCCCAGCCCGGGGCCACCTGCCAGCCCGTGCTCAGGAGCAGGCCGGCGTCGGGCAGCACGGCCTGGCCCACGACCTCCTCGCGGATGCCGAGGCCGCTGTGGGTCCAGACACCGGCGCTGCGCACCCCGTAGATGCCCGCGTAGAGGGCGGTCTCGACGATGAAGCGGTCGCGCGCTCCCGGGCGCCAGACGGGCCCCGTGCTGAGCTGGAGGTGGAGGTCGGAGACGCGGCCCACCGTGCGGGTGGGGCCGAGGCGGTGGTCTTCGCGGCCCGTGTAGAGGCCGAGGCCCAGGCCCGCGTGGAGCACCGGGGGCCCCCGGCGCCAGGCGTGCTGGGCCCGCAGGCTGAGCCCGCGGGGGCCGCCGCCTGCGCCCGCGGCGAGGGTGGCCTCGGCGCTGTCGAGCCCGGCGGGGGCGGCGGCCCGGGCGGCCGGGGCGAGCGCGGTGGCCAGCAGCAGCAGGGGCGCGCTCATGGGTGCAGCTCGGCGAGGGCGCCCTCGAAGATGCCCGCGGCGGCCTCCATGTGGCCCGCCACCACGTCCAGCTCCTCGACCCGCAGCCCCGCGTGGTCCCGGGCCCGCAGCCGGTCGACCAGCGCCGCCTTCGGGCCGAGCATGGCCGTGCCCTCGAGGGTGCCCACCCCGACGATGAGGTGGAAGGGCAGCCCGTCCGGATCGTCGGCCAGGGCGGCCTCGTCCTCGAGCAGGGAGCCCTCGGCCCACCAGATCGAGGGGCTGGCGGCGACGATCTGCGAGAAGGCGCTGTCGTGGGGCGCAAAGTGGAGGGCATCGAGCAGGGCGAAGTGGCCGCCGAGGGAGTGGCCCATGAGGGTTCGGTCGCCGGGGCGGGTGGCGAAGTCGGCCTCGACGGCGGGCAGCAGCTCGGTGGTCAGGGCCGCGTGGAAGCGGTCGCCCCCGCCGCCCTCGGGCTGGCCGCTGTGGTCGCTCGCCGGGAAGGAGAGGTCGTCGGTGCGCTTCTCGGCGATGGTGACGAGATCGGCGACCCGGTGGGGGTCGAGGCCCGCGTAGGAGACGCCCGCGAGGCGGAAGGGCGCGAGGCGGTCGCGGCGCCAGGCCCGGTCGACATGCCGCGCCAGGGCGTCGAAGTGGTAGTGGCCGTCGAGCACCACCACGAGGGGCAGGGCCTCGTCGTCGCGGTGGGACCCGGGCGAGA
>CAXQUZ010000201.1:0-7092 GCA_964226865.1 Myxococcota bacterium
CCGGATGCCCCACCCCCCACCTCTCGCGCCCCGCTGGCGGCCCTGCGCCGCGCCGGCCAGCGGCTGCTCGAGGACCGGGACGTGCTCGTGCGCGCCATGGTCGAGGCCGAGCTCGCGCCCGGTGAGCAGCTCGAGGCCTTCGCCTGGGGCATGTCGACGGCGGCGGCGTCCTGGTCGGCCGTGGCCTGGGGCCTGCTCGTGCTGCCCCTCCGCGTCTTCGCCCGGCTGCTCGAGCGCGAGCGCTGGCGCCTGGCCCGGCTGCTCGGCCGGCGGGCGGCCACCCCCGTGGGCGAGCCCCAGTGCGCCTTCGTGCTGACAGATCGGCGCTTCCTCGCCCTGCCCTTCCGCTTCGCCACCCTCCCCGCGACGCCCGGCTCCCTCCGCCCCTCGTGGACCACCCTGCCCGCTACCGGCGCGCTCCGGGTGGCCCGGGAGGCCATGCCGCCCCTCGCGCTCCGCCGCTGGCGCGCCAGCCTCTTCGCCCAGGTCCCGGGCCGCCCTCGGCTGCGGCTGCTCGGAGCGGCCGCGCCCACCGACGGGCCCACGGGCGCCCTCCTCCGGCTCGTGGCCCGCTGCCCGCCCCCGCCCCCGTCCCCGGCGCTGCCGCCGATCGACCGGGCCGGCCCGCCGGCTTAGGCCCCGCTCCGCACGCAGCGGGTCCCCCACCGGCCCGGTGCCCCCGATCCTCCGGAGCCTCCGATGAAGCTGTCCCCCCCGCGCGGCACCCGCGACTTCTTCCCCGAAGACATGCGCCTCCGCAACTGGCTCTTCGACCACTGGCGCACGGTGGCCGAGTCCTTCGGCTTCGAGGCCTACGACGCGCCCGTCGTCGAGCACGAGGAGATCTACATCCGGAAGGCCGGCGAAGAGATCACGGGCCAGCTCTACAACTTCGAAGACAAGTCCGGCCGGCGCCTCGCCCTGCGTCCCGAGATGACCCCCAGCCTCGCCCGGATGATCCTCCAGAAGGGCGGCGCGCTCCACCTTCCCGCCAAGTGGTACTCCATCCCCCAGTGCTGGCGCTACGAGCGCACCACCCGGGGCCGCAAGCGCGAGCACTACCAGTGGAACGTCGACATCTTCGGCGTGGCCGGCATCACGGCCGAGGCCGAGCTGCTCGCCGTCATCACCACCTTCTTCCAGCGCATGGGCCTGGGCCCCGACGACGTGGGCATCAAGCTCAACTCCCGCAAGGTGCTCCAGAGCGTGCTGAGCGGCCTCGGGGTCACCGACGCCCAGTTCGCGCCGGTCTGCGTGCTGGTCGACAAGCTCGAGAAGGTCTCCCGCGACGAGCTCGAGGGCGAGTTCGCCGAGCTGGGCCTCGCCCCCGGCGTCGTCGACCAGATCATCGACACCCTCAGCATCCGCGACCTCGACGAGCTCGCCTTGGTGCTCGGCGAGGACCACCCCGCCGTGGCCGAGCTGCGCCAGCTCTGGGCCCTCGCGGCCGCCTACGGCTACCAGGACTGGCTCCAGCTCGACGCCTCGGTCGTGCGCGGCCTCGCCTACTACACGGGCACGGTCTTCGAGGCCTTCGACCGCGGCGGCAGCCTCCGGGCCATCTGCGGCGGCGGACGCTACGACCGGCTGCTGTCGACCTTCGGCGGCAAGGACCAGCCCGCCTGCGGCTTCGGCTTCGGCGACGTGGTCATCCTCGAGCTGCTCAAGGACAAGGGGGTGCTGCCCACCCTCGCCCGCGGGGTCGACGACGTGGTCTTCCCCTTCCACGAGAGCCTGCGCCCCGCCGCCGTCGAGGTGGCCGCCGCCCTGCGCGCCGCCGGGCGCCGGGTCGACCTCATCCTCGAGAAGAAGAAGGTGAAGGCCGCCTTCAAGCACGCCGACCGCCTCGAGGCCGCCCGCATGATCATGGTGGCCCCCGACGAGTGGGCCCGGGGCGAGGTCACCGTCAAGGACCTCGCGACCGGCGACCAGCAGACCGTGGCCCTGGGCGCGCTCGGCTGAGGCGGCAGGGCTCCGGAGGCGCCCGCCCCGCCCGGGACCACCGGGCGCCCCCGCCCGCCCCCCTCAGAGCCCCGTCCACACGTAGGCCACGACGCTCTCGTAGCGGTAGCCGTAGGCCGACACGGCGTTGTCGCGCTCGGCGGCGCTGGTCGTGTAGAAGTGGTTCGAGGCGGCGCTGCTGTAGAGGCGGTAGAGCGGCACGGCCCCACAGGTCGCCTCGGTGGCGACGAAGCCGACCACCAGCTCGGGGGCCACGCCCAGCTCACAGGTGGCCGAGCGGGTGAGGAAGCGCCGGCCGCCGCCCTTGTCGCAGCGGTAGAGCGGCACCAGCGCGCCGGTCTCGGCGGCGTAGGTCGTGAAGTAGGTGGCGTTCTCGAGGGTCTGGCCCAGGGCCGCCGCCTCGGCCGTGTCGAGGCCGTAGACATGGCCCAGGCCGCCGCTGCTCCGGTAGACCCACTGGCGACAGCCCGGCAAGGCGCCCTCGTCGCAGGCGCCGTCGCAGTCGTCGTCTTGGGCCGTGCAGGCCTCGACCGGGGCGAGGCAGATGGGCGCGCAGGCGTCGGTGCAGTCCACCGTGCCCACCGAGCCACAGGTCGTGGCGCAGTCGTCGGCGCAGCCCTCGACCGCCGTCTCGCAGCCCGTGGCCGGGTCGCCATCGCAGTCGCCCCAGCCCTCGTCACAGTCGCCGAGAACACAGACCCCGTCGTCACAGACGGCCTCGCCCTGGACGGCAGCACAGACCACCCCGCAGGCCCCGCAGTTGCGGGGATCTGTCGCCAGATCCGTGCACTCCGCCCCGCAGACGTCCTCGGCACAGTCGCCGGCCGCGCCGCCGTCGTCGCCCTGGGGACGCCCGGCCGTGTCGACCGCCGGGGTGGCCGTCTCGCCCGCAGGCGGCGCCGAGTCCCCCACCGCCAGCTTGCCCAGCCGGTCGAGGCCACAGCCCGCGCTGGTCCCGAGCAGTCCGATGACCAGCGCCGTCCGCGCCGCCGCCCGCCGGCTCACGCCAACAGCTCGGTGAAGGCCTCGCGGGTCTCGCCGCCGTGGAAGCCGAACTGGGGCAGGTCGAGGCCCAGGGCCTGGAGCAGGGTGAGCTGGGCCCGGGAGATGTTGCCCCCGGCCTCGCGCAGGTGGTGGCCCGGCACCAGGGCCCCGTTGGCGCGACCGGCGATGACCACGGGCATCTCGGCCACCGAGTGCTGGTAGCCCTCGCCGTACTCCGACACCCCGTAGACCGCCGCCCGGTCGAGCAGGCTGGCCCCCGTCGGGTCGGTGGTCTCGGCGAGGCGGTCGAGCAGCACGGCAAAGCACTGCATCTGGAGCGCCGTGATGTCGCGGACCTGCTCCCACTCGCCCTCGTGGCAGACCGTGTGCATGCCCGAGCGGATGCCCAGCTCGCCGAAGACGTGGGTGGAGGCGGGCGAGCTGAGCATGAAGGAGAAGACACGGGTGATGTTGCAGGCCAGCCCCAGCGCCAGCAGCTCGGACTGGACGGCCGTCTGGGTCAGCAGGTCGGTGCTCGAGGCGGGGGCCGCACCGGGCGCCTCACAGGCCAGGGCCCCCAGCTCGAGGCGCCGCTGGACCTCGTAGAGGTGCTCCATGTGGTCCGAGAGGCGGGCGGCGTCGGCGGCCCCGAGCTGGGCCCGCAGCCGGGCGGCGTCCTCGAGCACCGCGTCGAGCAGCACGCTCCGGCGCTCGAGCTCGGCGTCGCCCGTGGGCACGCCGAAGATCATGTCGTAGAGCCGCCCCGGATCGGTGATGGCCGGGTTGATGGCGTCCGGGCCGCTGTGGGAGATGTTGTTCCAGTGGCCGTAGTCGTGGAAGCGGGCCACCGAGGTGCCCAGCTCGAGGCTGCGGTAGCGGCAGGGCCGGTCGCCGTAGAAGCCCGGGTCGCGGGCGACGAGCTGGTCGAGGGAGGGGCGCAGGGCGGTCAGGGTGTGGGTCGGGTGGTCGAAGCCCTCGCTGCGGGGGCGATCGCCGGTCAGCGCCACCATGAAGCCGCGCATGTGGCCGTCGCCCTGGCCCGCCGGGTCGTCGGGGATGTCGGTCCAGGGGGTCAGCCCCGTGAGCACGCTGATGTCGCGGTGGGCGATGGGGGCGAGCAGCGGCGGCGCAGCGAAGCCCGTGCCCGTGCTCGTCGGGGTCCACAGGTCGAGGTTGCCCGCGCCTGCCTGGAGCGCACCGTGGCCCGCGTGCCAGGGCAGCCCGTTGGCCCAGAAGAAGAGCCCGAAGATGGGCCCGAGGCCCCCGTCGGCGGCGTGGGCGGCGGGAAGGGTGGCCTCGAGGGCGGGCAGGGCGAGGGCCACAGGCAGCCCCCCGACGGCCCCCCGCAGCACCCGGCGGCGGCTCCAGCTCATCGGTCCCCTCCTGCGTCGGTCTCGGTCTCGGTCTCGGGCGCCGCCGGGGGCCCCAGCCGCACGAAGCTCTCGTGGGCGACGACCGCCGCGAGCAGCGCCCGGAAGCGGTGGCCGCTGGCGACGAAGTCGGCCGTGAGCTGGTCGAGGGTGGCGGCGTCGGCGTCGGCGTCGAGCCGGGCGTGGGCATGGCGGAAGAGCTGCTTGACCATGCAGGCCCCCACGGCCGGGTTGTCGGCGAGCGCCCGTCCCAGGTCGCCCGAGCCGGCGAGCTCGACCCCGGCGAGGCTGCCGCTGGCGTCGATGGGGTGGCCGTCTTCGGTGTCGCGCCAGGCGCCGACGGCGTCGAAGTGCTCGAAGAGGTAGCCCGGGGGATCCATCAGCTGGTGGCAGCCGTTGCAGGCCGGGTCTTCGCGGTGCTGGTCGAGGCGCTCGCGCAGGGTGGCGGCCGCGTCCCCGCCCTCGGAGAGGGTGGTCTCGACGTCGTCCGGCGGCGGCGGCACGGTCGCGCAGAGCACCCGCTCGACGATGTACTTGCCCCGCAGGGTGGGCGAGGTGGTGACGGCGTGGGCGTTCATGGTGAGGAAGGCACCGAGGCCGAGAATGCCGGCGCGCGGGCCATCTTCGGGCAGGTCGACGGGCACGTAGGCGACCCCCGAGGCCCCCTCGACCGTGAGGCCGTAGTGCTCGGCGAGCAGGCTGTTGACGTAGGCCCGCTTCTCGAAGAAGAGCTGGCGCACATCCGTGTCGCGGCGGTTGACGAGGTCGTCGACCAACAGCAACACCTCGGCCCGCATCGCCGCCTGGAGGGCCGGGGTGAAGGCCGGGTAGACCGCCGGATCCGGCGCGGCCCGGTCCAGGCGGTTCAGGTCGAGGTACTCGACGAAGAAGGCCTCGATGGCCCCCCGGGCCCGCTCGTCGGCGAGCATGCGGGCGGCCTCGGCGGCGCGCCCCTCGGCGCTGGCCAGGCGGCCGTCGGCAGCCGCGTCGAGCAGGGCCTCGTCGGGGGGGCGGTTCCACAGCAGCAGGGCCATGCGGGTGGCGATCTCGAAGTCGGTGAGCAGCCGGTCGTCGGGGTCGTCGGGGTGGGGCATGCCCAGCTCGACCCGGTACAGCGCCGTCGGGCTCTGGAGCAGCCCCGCCGTCGCGGCCTGGAGCCCCTGCCAGGGGTCGCCGTCGGCCAGCCCCTCGGCCACGGCCGTCCACAGCGCCAGCTCGTCCGGGTCCAGGGGCCGGCGCCAGGCCCGGCGGCCGAAGCGCGCGAGGTAGGCCGCCCCGCA
This sequence comes from Myxococcota bacterium, assembly GCA_964226865.1. Lineage (GTDB taxonomy): Bacteria > Myxococcota_A > UBA796 > UBA796 > UBA2385 > CAXQUZ01. Next base: position 5,597 of record CAXQUZ010000201.1, read on the forward strand.
CGCGTCCCCCGGCGCCGCGGGCACACAGCCGACCAGGGCCTCGCGCCGCTCGGGATCGGCGAAAACGCTGGCCGTGATGGTGGCGATGCCCTGCTCGAGCAGCTCGACGCCCTGCTCCGAGAGGGGGGCGGTGGCCGCGCCGATGGTGCTGAACAGGTAGGGGTTGGTGTCGGCCTGGAGCTCGACCGCGGGCACGGGGCCCAGCAGGTCGTCGAGCAGGTTGCGGTACTGGGCCGTCGTCAGCCGGGCAAAGGCGGGCGAAGCAAAGTCGAGAACAACCTGTTCATCGCCATCTTGCGCACTGTCGGCCGGGTGGTCGACCACGCGAGGCGCCTTGTCGGCGACCGTCAGCGGCAGGCCGCAGCCCGCGAGGACGAGCAGGAGGGAGAGGGGGCGGAGCATGGGCCTCTTGGGGGCGAGGGCGCCCCGAGTGGACCAGGGAGGAGGGCGCCCGGTCAAGGCCAGGGCGATGTCATGGCTGGCCGCCGGGGCCGGCCGGGACTCAGCGCCCCCAGGGCGGCCGCACCGTCACGATGGTCGCCGTGGGCGCCTCCGACAGCGCGCGGGGCGCCGCGATGGCCGCCGCCACCGCATCCCGCAGCGCCCTGGGTCCGAAGGGCTTCTCGAGAAAGGTCATCTCCGGCAGGTCGTCCGGGCGGTCCTCGGGCCCCACCGAGCCCGACACCATGACCACGCGGGCCGCAAAGCCCGGCCGCTGCTGTTCGAGGCGCCGGACACACTCCCAGCCCGACATGCTGGGCATCGCCACATCGCAGACCAAGGCCTGGAAGTCTTCGGCCAGCGCGCGCTCGAAGGCCCGGGCTGCCGTGACCTCGACTTCGACCTGGTAGCGGCTGGTGAGCATGCGGGCGAGCGCCCGTCCGACCCGCTCGTCGTCTTCGACCACCAGCACCCGCGGCGCCGCCGGGGGGCCGCTCGGGGCGGCCACCCGCACCTCTCCGGCCGGCAGGGACACCGTGAAGGTGGTCTGGCCGGGGCGGCTCGTGACGGTGAGGCTGCCGCCGTGCTCGTCGACGATGCTGCGACAGATGTGGAGGCCGAGGCCCGTGCCCACCCCCTTCGGCTTGGTCGTGAAGAAGGGCTCGAAGATGCGGCGCTGGATCTCTTCGGGCACCCCGGGGCCGTTGTCTTCGACCTCGAGCACGACGGGGTCGCCCGGGCGCTGGTAGCAGCGCAGCACGAGGCGCCCGTCCATCCCCCGCTGCTCGCAGGCGTGCAGCGCGTTGGTGATGAGGTTGACGAGGACCTGGACCATCTCCAGCGCCGCCACCCGCACCCGCGCCGTCGGCGCCACGTGCTGCTCGAAGGCGACACTCTGGCGCAGCCGGCTGCGGGCAACCATACAGGTCAGCACTTTCCCTTCCTTGGATACGATAACGCTAATAAGCACCGCGTCACATTCTATGCCGCGCTATCTCGTTTGGTATTTTCCTCTAGTGAAGATCTGTCAAACTGCTTTGATGCATTCATTGCTC
>CAXQUZ010000202.1:0-15768 GCA_964226865.1 Myxococcota bacterium
GGCAGGGCGCCTTCAGCTTCTCTTGCCAAGAAACTTCGGCAGCCTGGCTGGCGACGCCCAGGCACGATCGTCCCGGCCCCGTGGCGGCGGCCTCCGGGGCCCCGGGCGGTCTCGATCCTCCCGCCGGTGCCCGTGCCCCGCGGCGGCTCAGAGCCCGCCGTGGAGCGCCGCGACCTGGTCGACGACCCGCCAGACCTTGGCCTGGCGAGAGAGGCGCCCGGCCCGGGCGGTCTCGGCGATCTGCTCGGGGGTGCGGGCGCCGACGATGGCGCTGTGGATCCCGGGCCGCGACAGCACCCAGCCGACCGCGAGCTGGGGCATCGTGAGGCCCACCCGGCGGGCCACCTTCTCGAGATCGTCGAGCATGGCGCGGGCGTGGGCAAAGCGGCGGCCCTGGAAGCGCTCGTCCCGGGCCCGCTGATCGCTGGCGGGGAAGTGGGGCAGGCTCGCGAAGCGGCCGCTGAGCAGCCCCCGGCAGAGGGTCTCGTAGGCCAGCACGGCGGCGGGCTGGGCGGTCTCGGCGGCGGCCGTGAGCAGGCCGTTCTCGGCCTCGCGGCGGAGCAGGCTCAGCGGGGTCTGGAGGGTGGCCGGGGCGCCGTGGGCCCGCAGCCCGGCCAGCCCGGCCGCGTGGTAGTTGCAGACGCCCCAGGCGCGGATCTTGCCGCTCTCCTGGAGGGCCGTGAGCGCCGCCACCGTCTCGCCCAGGGGCGTCTGGTGCTGGCAGGGCCAGTGCACCTGGAGCAGGTCGATGCGGTCCCGGCCCAGGCGCCGCAGGGAGGCCTCGCAGTCGGCCGTGATGGTGGCCCGGTCGAGGCGCGACTCGGCGTGGCCCGAGGCCGTGCCCTCCCAGACGACGCCGGTCTTCGTGGCGACAATGACGTCGGGACGGTTCTTCAGGGCCTCAGCCACGAGGGCGTCGCCGTGGCCCTTGCCGTAGAGCGGGGCCGTGTCGATCCAGTTGATGCCGGCGTCGAGGGCGGCGTGGATCGTCCGCACGGCCCGGGCGTCGTCGTGATCGTCGCCCCACCAGGTGCGGCTGATGGTCCAGGCGCCGAAGCCGATCGGGGTGAGGGCGAGGGGGCTGTGGGGCAAGGCACGGGGCTGCATGGTCGGGCCCTCCGCAGCGACGGCCGCCCGGAGCGGGGGCCTGCCCGGCGCGATACCCCGCTGGGATGACACACGCCCCGCCGCCCGCTCCTGGTGCCGATCCGGCGCAGGAGTCCGCCCCCGATGCCGCCGCCCCGCTCTCGACGGTGACCGTGCCCGATCCGGTCGACGACGAGCGCCTCGACTACTGGGCCGCCGCCCACATGCCCGAGGTGGCCAGCGCCTCCCAGGCCCGCAAGCTGCGCAAGAAGGGGCTGCTGCGCAAGAACGGGGCCGAGTGCCCCCTGCCCACCACCGTGCGGCCGGGCGACACGGTCTCGGTCTACCCCCGTCCCGTGCGGCGCCGGGTGTGGAAGCACCGGGTCGTGGTCGTCTACGAAGACGAACACATGGCCATTGTCGTGAAGGACCCGGGGCTGCGTACCTCGGGCAACCGCCTGCGCACCCTGGTCAACTGCCTGCCCCACAACCTCGCGCCCTCCGGCGAGCCCGACGCCCTGCACTGGCCCCACACGGTCCACCGGCTCGACGATCGCACCGGCGGGCTGGTGGCCTGCGCCAAGAGCGGCCGGGGCAACGTGGGGCTGGGCCGGGCCTTCCAGCACCGCCTCGCCGAGAAGCGCTACCGGGCCATCGTGCTCGGCCGGCTCGAGGGGGCCGGGCGGGTCGAGCTGCCCCTCGAGGGCCGGGCCGCCGCCTCGCGCTGGCGCGCCGTCCAGCACACCCCGAGCGTGTCCTTCGGCTGGGTCACCACGGTCGAGCTCTGGCCCGAGACCGGCCGCACCCACCAGCTGCGCAAGCACATGGCGGCCCTCGGCCACCCCATCCTCGGCGACGACCTCTACACCCCCGAGGGCGAGATCAACCTCGCCGGCAAGGGGCTCTACCTCTGGGCCCTCGAGCTGCGGCTGCCCCACCCGGTCCGCGACGAAGAGGTCCACGTCTGCATTCCCGAGCCCGGCAAGTACGGCACGCGCCGGCGCTGGATGTCGCGGCGCTGGATCGGCGTGCGCGAGATCGGGCCGCCGCCGCTCTTCGTGGATCCGCTCGGCGGGCCGGACGCCGACCCCGAGCCCGACCCCGACCCCGAGACGGACGCGGCCCCGGCGCCCGCGGCCCCCGCCAGCGGATCGACCCCGTGAAGCCCTGGCTCGCGACCCTGGCGGCCGCCCTCCGGGGCGAGCTCGACGCCCAGCGCAGCGAGCTCGCGCGCCTGCGCGCCCTGCCCCCGGACGAGCGGCTGGCCCAGGGGGCGGCCTGGCCCGTGCTCGCCACCGAGAGCCCCCGGCCGGCCGGGCCCTGGCTCGTGCTCACCCTGCGCCCCTGCGAGGGTGGCGCGCTGCACGACGGCATCGGCCCGGGCGAGCGGGTGACCCTGCGGGTGCTGGGCCAGGAGGGCGAGCTCGAGGGGCGGGTGCGGGAGGTCTACGGGGCCGCCGCCGAGGTCGCCGTCGCCCGCCCCCGGGGCGCGCCGCCCGACTGGACGGACGGGGGCCGGGTCGAGGTGGTGCGGGCCTTCGACGGCCACACCCTCCAGGCCCTGCGCGACAGCCTGGCGCGGGTGCCCGACAGCCCCCTCGCCCGGGTGTTGCTCGGCGAGGAGGCGGCCGCCACCGTGCCCGCGGACGTGCCCCCCGACCCCGGGCTGAACCCGGCCCAGCAGGCCGCCCGGGCCCTGGCCCTCGGCGCCGCGCCCCTGGCCCTCGTCCACGGGCCCCCGGGCACGGGCAAGACCCGGCTGCTCGCCAGCGTGCTCGTGGCCCTGCGCGACCGGGGCGACCGGCCGTGGGCCCTCGCCGACAGCAACGCCGCGGTCGACAACCTCGCCCTGGCCGCCGCCGCCCGGGGGCTGCGGGTGCTGCGGGTGGGCGCGCCCTGGCGGCTCTCGGCCGCGGTGCGCCACCTCTCGCTCGATCATGCGATGGCGACCGGGCCCCTGGCCGATGCCCTGGCCGCCCTCGAGCGGGACCTGCGCCGGGCCTGGGACCAGGGCGACTGGCGCACGGGGCGCAGCCTCCAGCGCGAGCTGCGGGCGCTGCGCGACCAGGCCCGGGCACTGGCCCTGGGCTCGGCCGAGGTGCTCGCCCTGACCTTCGGCTCGCTGGTGGGCCGGGCCGATCAGCTGCCGCCGGCCACCTGCGCGGTCGTCGACGAGGCCACCCAGGCCATCGAGCCCGCGATCTGGGCCGCGGTGCCCCATGTCGAGAAGCTCGTGTTGGTGGGCGACCCAGAGCAGCTCGGCCCGGTCGTCATCGGCCGCTCGCCGGTGCTCGAGACCTCGCTGCTCCAGCGTCTGGTCGCGGCCCCGGCGCCGCCGCCCATGGCCACCCTGGTCGAGCAGCACCGCATGCTGCCGGCGATCCAGGCCCTCGTGGCCGGGGTCTACGGTCCCGCCTACACGGCCCACCCGAGCGCCACCGATCCGGCCCTGCCCGGCGGGGGCACGGTCGACTTCGCGCCGGTGCGCTGGATCGACACGGCGGGCGCCGGCATGGAAGAGGCGGTCGACCCGGCCTCCCGCTCCACCCACAACCCCGGCGAGGCCCGGCTCGTGGCCCAGGTCGTCGCGGCGCTCGTGGCGGCCGCCGTGCCCCCGGACGCGGTCGGGGTCATCACCCCCTACAGCGCCCAGGTCCAGCGGCTGCGGCGGGTGCTGCCGCCGGCGGTCGAGGTGGCCTCGGTCAACGCCTTCCAGGGGCGCGAGAAGGCCTGCATCGTCGTGTCCTTCGTGCGCTCCAACGCCGACGGGGCCGTGGGCTTCGTGGCGGATCCGCGGCGGCTCACGGTGGCCCTGACCCGGGCGCGGGTGCTGCTGGTGCTCATCGGCGACAGCGCCACCCTGTCGACCGTGCCCCGCTTCGCCGCACTGCTCGACGCCGTGGCCGCTGCGGGCCAGCTCGACTCGGTCTGGGCGCCGCCCTGGGACGCGGCCCTCGACGGCTGAGCACCGGGGGTGGGTCTGCTGTGATGCCGTCCACTGGGGTGTTCTGGTGGTGTGCTACCCGAGGCAGGCCGCGAGGTCGGCCGCCCGCCGCAGCCCGGTGTCGACGGCGCTGCGCACGAGGGCCGGGGCCAGGCCGAAGCGCTGGCAGGCGAGGCCCATGAGCGGGTCGAGGTCGAGGCGGTCGTCGCGCTCGTCGCCCAGCTGGGCGGCCAGGCGCACCGAGACGGGGCTGCCCAGGGTGGCGCCGGCGTGGTGGTCGGCGATGGCCAGCCGCAGGGCGACCGGAAAGTCCCAGGCCTCGGCGAGCAGGGCGCCCACCTCGGCGTGGTCGAAGCCGAAGGCCTGGCGCTCGAGGGCGGCCAAGCTGTCTTCGCCGGCCGCGGCGTCGGCGAGCAGCTCGGCATAGGTGCGGGGGCGGGCCTTGACCAGCAGCGGCACGGCCATGTCGAGCAGCAGGGCCGCCGTGAAGGCCAGCTCGGCCTGGTCGGGCTCGAAGCGCTCGGCGAGGGCCCGGGCGGTGGTGGCCCGGCGGGCCGAGGCCCGCCAGAAGGCCTTGGCGTCGAAGAAGCGGGCCGGCCACCGGGGCAGGGCGCCCTTCACCCCGAGGCTGAGCACGAGGTTCTCCATGGGGCGCCGGCCGACCATGGCGATGGCGTGGGGGATGCTGCGCACCTGGGAGCGCAGGGCGTAGGCGGCGCTGTTGACCACCCGGAGCAGCTTCACGCTGACGGCGGGGTCCATGGCCACCCGCTCGGCGAGGTCGCGGGGGCTGCAGCGCTCGTCGCGCAGGCCCGCGAGGATGTGGCCGTGGGCCTTGGGAAAGCCCGGCAGCCGCACCCGGCCGAGCATGCGGGTGAGCTCGGCGCGGGCGGCGGCGGGGCCTCCGTCGGCGGGGCCGGCGGGGGCTGGTCGCGGGGTGGGCTGGGGGTCCATGGCGCTCCCTCGGGCCGGGCTACTCGCCCCGGCGGGCCATCTTGTTGGAGATGATGCTCAGCAGACCACCGAGCATGACGTAGCCGAAGACGGCCTGGCTCATGGCCGTCGCCTGGGCGGCGGCCGAGCGGGGCAGCACGTCGCCGTAGCCGAGGCTCGTCATGGTGATGACGCTGAAGTAGAGCGGCGAGAGCAGGGTCGGGTTCTCGCCGTAGTCGATGTCGAGGTTCACGTAGACGGCGGCATAGCCGAGCATGCTCAAGGCCGTGGTCAGCCCCCAGCGCACCACCGAGCGGCCGCAGTCGCTGGTCAGGCGCCAGATCTCGTAGAGCACGGCGCTGGCGGGGCCGCCGGCCCGGAACTCGGCGAGGTAGTTCTGGTCGATGGCCTCGCGCCGCAGCTGGTAGGCGCCCGAGAAGTCGACGTCGCGCAGGTCGGTCGTGATCCAGTCGGCCGTCGAGAAGCCCCGCACCCCTCGGAGCCGGGCGCTGCGCAGGTCGGCCCGGCGGAAGTCGGCGTGGTCGACCTCGGCGTCGGAGAAGTCGGTGTCGGTCGCCTCGGCGCCGACGAGGCGGCAGTGCACGAGGCGGGCCCGGTGGAGGGTGGCCGAGCTCAGGGCCGCGCCGTCGAGCTGGGCGCCGGTGAGATCCGCATCGTCGAGCACGGCGCGCTCGAGGCGGGCGCCCGTGAGCACGGCGTGGCGCAGGGAGGCGTGGCTGAGGCGGGCGCGGGAGAGGTCGGCCTCGGCGAGGTTGGCGTCGTCCAGCTCGGCACCGATGAGCAGCGCACCCTCGGCCCGCACCAGCCCCAGGTTGCAGCGGGCCAGCCGGGCCTGGCAGAGGTCGGCGTCGCGCAGGTCGGCACCGTGGAGGTTGGCCCCCCGCAGGTCCCAGCCCGAGAGGTCGGCCCGGCGCAGGTCGAGGCGCTGGAGGTCGACCCCCCGCAGATCGAGCGTGGCGGGGCGCGGGACCTTGCCCTCGACGATGGCCGTCAGCATCGCGCGCACGTCCCGGCCGGGCACGGTCCGGGGACCGGGGGCGCAGGGCGGCACGGCGGGGGCTGGTCGGTACTGGGGCGACATGGGGACCTCGCTCCCTGGATCGGAGCGAGGCCGGCGGGACTCAAGGCCCAGTGGTGCCCGGCATCACAGGGGACGGGGCCGGTGGCCCGAACAGGCCTGGCTCAGCGGGCCGGGGTCGCGACCGGGGCGGCGCGGGCGGCCCGAACGGCGGCAATCGCCGCTTCTTCCTCTTCATAGACGGCCCGGGTCCGGGCGATGAGCGCGTCCGGGTCGTGGCCCCGGGCGACCAGCGCCTTGCGGATGATGCGGTCCATGATCTCGGCCTTGTCGTCGAGGAACTGGCCCACCCGGTCGGGCGGGTAGGTCGTGTGCCAGTCGAAGAGGATGTCGAGGGTGTGCTGGAAGCCGATGACGCAGATGGGCTGGTAGCCCTGGTGGGAGCGGCGCTTGCCCCAGCCCGGATCGACCTCGAAGCGGCGCATGATGTCGCGCTCTTCGTTCTTGTTGATGCCCATGTCGAGCAGCGGGGCGTTGTAGCGGATGCCGTAGCGCGCGTAGAACGCGATGTTCTTCTCGCGGGTGACCGGCATGCTCATCGCCGCGTACTCACCGCCGACACTCGAGCAGATGAAGGCGTTGGTGATGTTGTGTTCGAGGTCGTAGATGATGGTGTGGGTCGCCATGGCCTGCTGGCAGCCCAGGCAGCAGACCCAGTGGCCCTTGTACTTGAGGGCGTCCTGGAGCATGCGGGTCGCGCCGATCTCGTTCCAGATGTGGGTGTGGTCGACGAGATGGTGGAAGACGCGGTCGCCCAAGATGCGCTGCAGGTCGGCGTTGTGGCGCCGGGACCACTCGTTGAAGAGCGCGCCGTACTTGTGCTTGTAGGTGAGGAGGTGGACGGGGCCGTCGATGTTGGTGCCCATGAGCAGCGCGACGGCGGCCGAGTCGAGGCCACCCGAGTACAGCACCGAGAAGCCCTTGAGGCAGCGGTACTCGTCCATGGTGAGGGGCATGGGCTCTCCAGGGGGACGGCCGTGGGGGACCGGTCCACAGACCCGGACCATAGCGCGGCCGGGGGCGCCGGGTCATCCAGCAGGCGGGCAGGGCTCTGGCGCGGTCGCGGTGGAGGGGGCCAGGGCCACGGCGCCACAGCCGGCCTCCCGGGCCGCCACCAGCGACGAGAGCAGCGCCCCGACGGTGCCCTCGGCGGGGGCGGCCAGGGCGCAGACCCCGACGGGCGCCGGGGGCGGGCCGGCGGACAGCGACCAGCTGCCGGCGGGGGGACGGTCGAGGAGCAGCTCGAAGACCGGGTGGCCCAGGAGGTCTTGGGCAAGGCCGGGCGGGGGCGGGGGCTCGGCCCGGCCCTGGACCCCGAGCCGGAAGATCGAGTGGCGCCGGAGCGCATCGGCGGCCGACACCAGCTCGGCCACCGGCGCGTCGGCGGCGAGGGCGGCGGCGGCCCCGGCGCGGAGCCCGGAGGGGAAGCGGTCGAGCCCGAGGGAGCCGAGGCAGGGCCAGTTGTCGGGCCCCTCGTCCCGGGTGCCGACGAGGGCCTCGGCCACCGGGGGCCCGCCGAAGCGCAGGGCCGGGGGCAGGGCAGGGAGGGGCGCGGTGGCGGCGGCAGGGAGGGCGGCCCGGGCGTGGGCGGCCGTGCCCCCGGGGGTGCAGGCGAAGGCGAGCAGCACGGCGGCCAGCGCGAGGCCCTCCCGGGCCCAGATCACCGCCCCCAGGGCACAGGCCAGGGCCGTGCCGTGGGCGCCGAAGATGCTGAGCCACACGTGGTTCTCGTGCACAGCCTCGACCGCGCGCACCGCGGAGGGGGCGAGGGCCAGGGCGTCGACCAGCATGCCGGCGCCCACGAGAACCAGGGCGCGGCCGGCCCGGCGCGTGTGGTCGAGCACCGCGAGGCCCAGGCCCGCACCGACCACGAGCAGGGCCACCCCCTGGCGCCCCCAGCTGCCCACGTCGAGGAGCACGGCGCCGAGGCCGTCCGGGCGCGCCCAGCGCAGGGTGTCCGAGACCAGCAGCCCCGTCCAGATCGCCGTGCCCGTGGCCGGAAGCAGCGCCAGCAGCACCAGCGGGAGCCCGGTGCGCAGCGCGGGGGGCCGCCCGCCGAGGCGCCCCTCGATCAGCGCGACCGCGGCGACCACCAGGGGCAGGGAGGCGGCGAAGGGCAGCAGGGCCTCGGGCAGCAGGCCCCCCACGACGACGGCGACGGCCGCCCCGGCGGCGAGGGCCGCGGCCACGAGCACCCGGCGGTGGGGGGAGGGGACGGCAGGGGTCGGCGGCGCGGTGGGCATCGGAGCGCATGGTAGCGGACCGACCGGCCGCCCGGGGCCCCGCCACCGCCCGACCGGCCTCGCTATGCTGCGCGCCCGGAGACCCGATGCCCCCCGCTCCCCCCCTGCCGCCCCGCTGGCGCCACGCCCTCGTCCTCTGCGCCCTGGGGGCCGTCGCCCTGGGCCTGGTCTACGGCGCCTGCACCCAAGACGACGCCTTCATCAGCTTCCGCTACGCCGCCAACCTCGTCGAGGGCCACGGGCTGGTCTACAACCCGGGCGAGCGGGTGGAGGGCTTCACCAACCTGCTCTGGACCCTGCTGCTGGCCCTGCCGCTGGCCCTCCACGTCGACCCGGTCGCCGCCTCGACGGCCATGGGCATGGCCGGCATGGCCGTCGCCGTGGGGCTGGCGGGGCTGCTCGGCGGGCGGCTGGCGCACGCGGGGCCCCGGCCCGGGGCGCTCGGTCCGGCGGCCGCGCTGGCGGGGCTGCTGCTCGCGGCGGATCCCCAGGGGGTGCTCGAGGCGGTCGAGGGCCTCGAGACCAGCCTCCACATGGCCATCGTGGCGGCGGCGGCCCTGCGGCTGGCCCACGAGCTGCGGGCGGAGTCTCCGGGGCGGGCGGCCCACCTGGGCTCGGGGCTGCTGCTGGCGCTGCTGTGCACCAGCCGCCCGGAGGCCCCGCTCATCGCGCTCGGGCTCCACCTCGGGCTGATCCTCGGGGCGCGCGACCGGCGGGCGGCCCTTGCGCGGGCGGTGGTGGCGGCGGTGCCGGCGCTCGCCGTGGTGCTCGGGCTGACGCTGTTCCGGCTGGGCTACTACGGCGAGCCGCTGCCCAACACCTTCTACGCCAAGACCACCCAGAGCGGCGCTGCCCTGCGCGGCCTGCGCTACCTCTGGCTCCACCTGCTCGATCACCCCGTCCAGTGGGGCGCCGCGCTGCTCGGGGCGGCCCTGCTGCGGCGGGTGGCCCTGGCCCGGGCGCTGGTCGGCGCGGCCCTCGTCCACCTCGCCTACGTGGTCTGGGTCGGCGGGGACTTCAAGCCCACGGGGCGCTTCGTCATGCCCGTGCTGCCCCTGCTCGCGGCCCTCGGCGCGGCGGGGCTGCTGGCGTCCCCGCGCCTCGCCCGCCCCCGGGTGCTGGGCATGCTCGTCGTGCTGCTCGGGGTGCGCGGGGCCCAGGTCTTCGCCGTCTGCCAGGAGTGGGCCGACATCCGCCACGCCAACATGGAGGCCCGGCGCACCCTCGGCCTCTTCCTGCGCGGCGCCGTGCCCCCCGACACCCTCATGGCCATCCACTCCGCTGGGGCCGTGCCCTACTACGCGGGCCTGCCGACCATCGACATGTGGGGCCTCACCGATCACCACATCGCCCGGGCGCCCGTGCCCGACTTCGGCGCGGGCATGGCCGGCCACGAGCGGGCAGACCCGGCCTACGTCTTCTCCCGAGAGCCGGCCCTCTACCTGCCCGAGGACCACATGTTCGTGCTCCAGCCCTTCCCCCTCGAGCCGGGGCCGGGCTTTCCGGCGGACTTCCTCGAGAACTACCAGAGCATCAGCATTCCCGTCGAGGGCCGCGTGCTCAACTGCTGGGTGCGGCGGGGCTTCTTCCAGACCCTGCACGGGGGCCGCTGAGCGCCGCCGCGGGGCCCGGCCCTCAGAACAGGGCGCCGACCCCCGCCGACACCCCGAGGCCGCCGTCTCCGAGGGCCACGTCGAAGCGCAGCCGGTTGCTCGGCCGGGGGGGCAGGTCGAGGCGCAGCCCCAGCCCGCCGCCGCCGTGGGGCCCCCCCAGCCAGGCGCCCTCGGCGAAGGCCACGAGGCCGAGTGGCCCCCGGACCGGCTGGCGCCACTCGAGCACGGCCGCGCCGAGGGCTGGGCCCCGGAAGCGGCCGAGGGGGCCGTGGCGCAGCACCTCGCCGCCGCCGGCGCTGGGCTGCCACCAGACGGGAATGCCCTCGCCGACGATGTTTCCATCGGCGAGGGCCCAGGCCGCGAGGCCCGCGGGGGGGCTGTGCTGGAGCGAGATCCGGGGGCGCAGCTGGGCCAGCTCCGGACCGCCCAGGGCCGGCAGCCGGGCCTGCAGGGTGGTGGCGGGGCCGAGGCGCTGGGTGGCACCGAGCCAGCCGCCGGCGCCGGCCCACTGGCGGGCGGGCGCGGTCAGCCGGTCGGCCCGTCCGAGGGCGCCCCCCTCGAGGGCCGTGCCCGGCCGCGGCCGCCAGACCACCCCCGCCTCGGCCTGGCCCCCCCAGGAGCGGAGGGTCTGGCGGCGCGCCCCGCCCGCCGGGGTGGCGGTGTAGACGTCGAGCACGGCGTGTTGGGCCTGGAGGGCGCCGAGGCCGCCGACGGTGCCCGCCCCCCGGAAGCGCCCCGCGGCCCCGGCGGCGCCCCGGGTGCTGCCCCAGGCGCGGGCGTGGAGCTGGTGGCCGGCGAGGGCGAGGTCGGGGTGGTCGAGGCGGGCGCCGAGCACGAGGCCCTGGCCGCTGCCCCCCGCGATCAGCAGCCCGGCGAGCCAGGTGCCCGGGGTGGGCCAGCGGCCGGCGCCGGCGGCCAGCACCGCGCCGAGTCCCCCGCCGTCGTGATCGTCGAGGGCGGCCACCGGCGCCGCCCCCGCCCAGACCAGCCGGGCCGTCGCCGGGCCAGGCAGGGCGGAGAGGGCCGCCTGGGCGTGGGCCCGGGCCCGGGCGGCGGCGTCGCGTCCGGGCAGGCCGAGCTGGGCGGCCATGAGCTGGCGGTCGGCGGCGGCCAGCTGGCACCAGGGCGCGGCTGGGTCGCAGGCGGCGAGGGCGGCGTCGGCCCGGGGGCCGTGGCGGGCCATGCCCAGGTTGCCGCTGACCAGCAGCAGCCGGAGCTCGGCCAGGGCCCGGGCCGCCGCCGCGGGGTCGGCCTCGCCGGGACTGCCGTCATCGGGGCCGCCGTCACCGGGGCCGGGCGCCAGGGAGGCCGCGCTGCGCCAGTGGGCCCGGGCGGCGCGGCGGTCGCCCGCGGCCCAGGCCCGGTCGCCTGCGTCCACCTCGGCGATGCCTGGCGGCGGGGCGGTCGGCGCCGGCGCGGCCCCCCACGCCGGCAGGGCGAGGGCGAGGGCGAGGGCGAGGGGCACAGCGCGGATCGCCCGGCGGGCCCGGGACCGGCTCACAGCTGGCGACTCGGCCCCATCGGGATCTGGCGGCGCACGGCGGCCACCCGGTCCGGGTCGATGGGCGCGAGGCAGATGCCCTCGCCGTCGCCACAGGCCGCCACCACCGTGCCCCAGGGGTCGATGATGCAGGAGTGGCCGAAGCTGCGCCGCAGGCCCCGGTCGTCGTGGGCGCCCCACTGGGCCGGCGCCAGCACCCAGGACTGGGTCTCGATGGCGCGGGCGCGCAAGAGGGCGTACCAGTGGTCCTTCCCAGTCATCAGGGTGAAGGCCGAGGGCACCGCCAGCAGGGTCGCGCCCCGGTCGACCAGCCCCCGGTAGAGCTCGGGAAAGCGCAGGTCGAAGCAGATGCTCAGCCCCAGCCGCCCGAGGGGGGTGTCGACCACGGTGAGCCCCTCGCCCCGGGCCGTCGTGTCGCTCTCGGCAAAGCGCACCCCGCCGGTCTCGCGCAGGTCGACGTCGAAGAGGTGGAGCTTGCGGTACTGGCCCTGGAGCTGGCCGTCGGGGCCGAAGACCAGGCTCGTGTTCCAGGCGGTCTGTCCGCTCGGGTGGCGCTCGGCGACACTGCCCACCAGCAGGGTGATCCCGAGCTCTCCGGCGAGGTCGCCGAGGCGCCGGTGGGTGGGGCCGTCGACCGGCTCGGCCAGGGCGATCTTGCGGTCGTGGGGGCCCAGGTAGGTGGTGGCCTCGGGGGTGGCGACCAGGGTCGCGCCCGCGGCGGCGGCCTGGCGCACCAGCCGCTCCGTGACGGCGAGGTTGCGCGCCATGTCCGAGCTGCCGTTGAGCTGCACACAAGCGGCGAGACCGGGCCCGGGGGGGGGGGCCAGAGCCGCGGGGGCGTCGGACGACATGGGGCCTCCGGGGGCACCCGCGCGGGGGCGCCGAGGGGGGGATGGCCGGGGCGGCACGGGGATGTCAGGCCGCCACCGGGAGGGGCTGCTATCCTGCGGACGCGCGCGCCGACGGCCGGGCGCTGCCCCCACCGGGCAGCCCGGCCGGTCCACCGGGGCCGGACGCTCCCTCCTGGGGCGCCGCCGCCCGGTCGCCCCCCCCGCGGCGCCCCGTCCTCGGAGACCTGCATGCTGCCACCGGCCGCCCCCCCGCCCCGCTCCCTCTCCCGTGTCGCGCTGCTGCTCGGCCTCGCGGGCTGCACCACGGGCGGCCAGCTCAAGGCCTACAACAACCCCCCGAGCGTCACGATCTCCTCGCCGGCCGACGGCTCGGAGTTCGACGAGGGCACGACCATCACCTTCGAGGCCCTCGTCTCGGACGACAGCCCCGACGACGAGCTCACGGTCCGCTGGTCCGGCGACGTGGCGGGCACCTTCGAGGGCGACCACCCGGTCGTCGGCGGCATCGCCCGCTTCGAGACCGCCAACCTCGAGGGCGGCCTCAACCACACCATCACCATCGTGGTCAACGACCCCGGCGCCGAGGCCAACCAGGCCAGCGTCACCGTGACGGTCATCGACCGCCCCGACGCCCCCGAGATCATCCTCGTGCGGCCCCTCGACGGCGACACGGTGGTCGAGGGCGCCGAGGTCGAGTTCGTGGCCAAGGTCGAGGACGCCAACGACGAGCCCACCGACCTCGTCGTCCAGTTCGCCTCCAGCATCGACGGCATCTTCTGCGACCCGCTGGTCGACCAGGTCGGCGAGGCCCGCTGCCGCGAGACGCTCAGCATCGGCCGCCACCTCCTCACCTTCTCCGTCACCGACACGGACGGCTTCGTGGCCGAGGCCACCGGCTACTTCGACGTCACCTCGAAGGACGCCGACGGCGACGGCTTCGACAGCGTCGAGTACGGGGGCACCGACTGCGACGACGACAACGCCACGGTCTACCCAGGGGCCGCCGAGGTCTGCGACGAGATCGACCAGGACTGCGACACCGTCGTCGACGAAGACACCGTCTGCACTGACGACGACGGGGACGGCTACTCCGAGAACGAGGGCGACTGCGACGACAGCGCGACCTCTTCCTACCCGGGCGCCCCCGAGATCGAAGACAGCGAAGACAACGACTGTGACGGCCTCATCGACGAGGGCACCCCAGCCTTCGACGACGACGGCGACGGCTACTCCGAGCGGGACGGCGACTGCGACGACGACGAGCCCGCCGTGAGCCCCGCCGCGACCGAGGTCTGCGACGGCATCGACAACAACTGCGACTTCACCGTCGACGAAGAGAACGCCAGCGGCTGCACCTCGTACTACTACGACTACGACGGCGACGGCTACGGCTCGACCATGAGCGCCTGCCTCTGCGCCCCCACCGGCTACTACACCAGCGCCTACTCGTCCGACTGCTACGACTACAACGCCGACGCGAGCCCCGCGGCCACCGACTTCTTCCAGAACAACCGCGGCGACGGCTCCTGGGACTACAACTGCGACGGCTCCCAAGAGAAGAGCCTCACCGACCGCGGCAATTGCAGCGGTGCGGTCTGGATCTGCACGACCACCACCGGCTGGGCCAGCAGCGCCGCCTCCTGTGGGGCGACGGGCTCGTGGATCTACGACTGCAGCGGCTTCTCCTGCGGCGAAGACACGACCACCAAGCAGCAGACCTGCCGCTGAGGCCGGCCGGCCCGGGGGCCTGCGGGCTTGCACCGGGCCCAGCTGCGGGACAGAGTTGGGGCGAACCGGGGTCTCGTGCCCCGTCCCCCGCTGCCCGTGGAGAGCCCATGCTGCGCCCCCGCTCCCTCCTCGTCGTCCCCGCCCTCGGCCTCGCCCTGGTCGCGGCCCGCCCGGCCGGTGCCGAAGACCTCGACAAGCTGCTCAACAGCATCCCCGACGCCGAGATCGAGCAGACGGCCCCCCCCGCCGAGGCCGCCGAGGCGCCGCCCGAAGAGGTCACGCTGCCCGGCTACCTCACGAAGGTCCAGGCCGACATCTGGGCGAGCTGGACCCCGAAGGCCAAGCTCATCAAGAAGAACCCCAAGGCCAAGACCAGCTTCATGGTCAAGATCGGCCGCGAGGGCGAGCTGCTCGGGGTGTCGCCCGTGAGCCTCTCGGGCATCAAGGCCTTCGACCAGTCGGCCCTCGACGCCATCGCCGCGGCCGAGCCCTACCCCGTGCCCCCGCGTGAGCTCGACGGCGACGCCGAGCGCGGGCTGGTCATCGACTTCAAGGCCCGCCAGTACGCCAAGCGCTGAGCCCCGGCCGCCGCCCGTCCGCCCTCAGGGCGCCCAGGCCTCGGGCAGGCTGAGGCCCAGCAGGTTGCCGTGGCGGCGGTAGAGGTGGCGCACGAGGTCGGCCACCGGGTCGCGGTCCCCGACGGCCTCGGCAAAGACCTGGGGCGCGTCCACCCGGGCGCCCCGGGCGTGCACGTGGGTGCGCAGCCAGCCGAGGATGGCGCCGAAGTCGCCGTCGCGCACCTGTTCCCACATGCCGGGAATGGCGTCGACCAGGGCGGCCTCGAAGCTCGCGGCGTAGAGGTTGCCGATGGTGTAGCTCGGGAAGTAGCCGAGGTAGCCGCTCGACCAGTGCACGTCCTGGAGCACCCCCTCGACCGGGCTGGTGGGGCGCACGCCGAGCAGCCGCTCGTAGGCCGCGTCCCAGGCCTCTTCGAGCTCGTCCACCGCGAGGCTGCCCTCGATGAGCTGCTTCTCGAGCTCGTAGCGGGCGATGATGTGGAGGTTGTAGGTCGCCTCGTCCGCCTTCACCCGGATGAGGCTGGGCTGGACCCGGTTGGCCGCCGCGTAGAGCTCCCAGGGCTTCGGGCCCTGGCCCAGGGCCGCCGCGAGCTGGGGGGCGAGCCAGGCGAAGAAGGGCGCGCTGGCGCCGATGTGGTTCTCCCAGAAGCGCGACTGGGACTCGTGGAGCCCCACCCCGGCGGCGGCGCAGAGGCCCGTGCCCCGCAGGTCGGCGGGCATGCCCTGCTCGTAGAGGCCGTGGCCCGTCTCGTGGATGGTGCCGCTGAGGGTGCCGAGCAGGTCGGTCTCGTAGCTGTGGGTGGTGAGGCGCACGTCGCCGGGGTGCATGCCCACCGTGAAGGGGTGCTGCGAGGCGTCGAGGCGGCCGTCGTCCATGCGGAAGCCCAGGGCCGCCACCACGCTGCGGTTGAGCTGGTCGAGGGTGGCGTGGGGCACGTGCAGGTCGAGGTCGGGCACGGGCGGCTGGTCACGGGCGGCGGCGACGAGGCCCGAGAGCCCGCTATGTTGACACGGTGATTTTTAGGCTTACTTTTGATTAATTGGATGAGAGCAACAAACCGCCAAAGTCTAATAACATGGATCCATGAATGGTAACTGAAAAAGCCGTTCATAGTCTGGGGTTTATAGATATATAAATAGAGGCATAAAAGGGGGTAAGCATGGAAGTTAAAGATTATTGCCGATCCATTGA
>CAXQUZ010000203.1:0-11410 GCA_964226865.1 Myxococcota bacterium
GAGCGCCGGCCCCCCCACAGCCGCCAGCCCCCGCCGGCGGGCCGCGTCCACCACGGCCGCCCGTGCCTCCCGTGCCGCCACCCGCCCCGCGTCGTCCGGGGCCCGGGCCGTGCCCAGGCGGTCGCCCAGGGCCACCGCCGCCCGGGAGAGGGCACCGAGCGGCGTCACGGCGAGCCGCAGCTCGCGGGCCGGGATGCGGGGCGTCTCGGTGAGCCACTGGCCCGTGCGGTCGCGATCCCCGTCCCAGAGGCTCGAGGCATCGAGGCGGAGCCCCGGGGCGAGGCGCAGGTCCCAGCGGCTGGCGAGGGCCTCGCCCGGGTGGGCCTGATCGTGCAGCGAGAGCTGGCGCCAGCCCGGGGGCAGCGTGGCCTCGAGCACGAGGCGGTAGCGGATGAAGTCGGCCCCGCCGACGCCGTTGCGCGCGTCCAGGGGCCGGCGGCGGAGCGGTGCGCCCTGGCCGTCCACCTCGAGCTGGAGCCCCGCGGCGAGCTCGTCGAGGCGGAGGGCCGTGTGGCGCGCCATCACCTCGGCCGGGGTGCCGGGCTGGCCCGCGCTCCAGGCCCGGTACTCCCGCAGCACATTGGGGGTGGGCTCCTCGAAGACGACGTCGACCACGAGCATCTCATCATCGATGCCCACCGTCGCATGGTGGCCGTAGAGCGCCGTCTGGAAGGGGTGGGCCGCCGCGGGCCCGGCCAGCAGCAGGCCGAGCAGGGCGCCAACGCGCACCGGCCCCCGTCGCGGGCGCTGGGGCCCACGGGCGGCCACGGCGGCGGAGGGCGGGGGGGACGGGACCGACACGGCGGGCTCCAGGAGGCGGGCCCCGTATCCGGCCCCCTGCGGGCCGGCCGGCCCTGCGCCGGGGCAGCAGGTTAGCCTTGCCCGACCCGCGTGCTCTCGGAGACCCCGTGCACTCCACCCGATCTGGCCCCGGCTTCCGCTTCCCCACCGCCGGGTCCGGGGTCAAGACGCTCATCGCGATCAACGTGGTCTGCTACGTCGCCTTCCTGCTCGCGCTCCGGGCCGGCGCCGGCAGCCTCGCCGCCCTGCTGCCGCTCAACCCGGGGGCCTTCTTCACGGGCAGCGTCTGGCAGCCCCTGACGGCCGTGCTGCTCCACGACCCGGGCTCTCCCGAGCACCTCGTCTTCAACGTGCTCTGGCTGTGGCTCTTCGGCTCCCAGTACGAGCAGATGGTCGGCACCCGCAAGCTCGCCACCACCTACGCCTGGTGCGCGGCGGGCGGCGTGCTGCTCACCCTGCTGCTCGGCGGCCTCGGGCTGCTCATGCCCAGCCTGCCCATCCTCCCCGAGATCGGCCTCGCCTCCCACCTCGGCGCCTCGGGCGCGGTCATGGGCATCCTCATGGCCTGGGCCGGCGCGATGGGCGGCCGCAGCCTCAACTTCTTCCTGCTGGGCGAGATGAAGGCGCGCACCTTCGCCATCATCATCGTGGCCATCGAGATGATCCGGCTGCTGAGCTTCGACTCGGCCAGCGCGAGCATGCACCTCGGCGGCATGGCCATGGGCTGGGCCGTGGGCACGGGCGTGTGGCCCCCCGACCGGCGCAAGGCCAGGCTCCGGCGCGAGAAGGCCCGCATCGAGAAGGAGCTGCGGCGCTTCGAGGTCATCGAGGGCGGCCGCACGGGCCCCCCCTCCTCTCCGCCCCGCGGCTGGGTCGGACCAGGCGGCAGCGACGACGACGGCGGTCCGCTGGTCCACTGATGCGCGCCCCCGCCATCCCGCGGGCCCGCCGCATCGCCTACGCCCTCGCGCTGACCCTGGCCGTCTTCGGCGGCGCCGAGCTGCTCGCCCGCCAGCTCGCCGCGCCGCCGCCGGCCGCCGTCCAGGGGCTGCGGGTCGGCCACCACCCCGACGCGCCCTACCTCCAGCACGACGCGGCGGCCGGCGGCTGGGTGCGGGCCCGGGAAGAGCTGCTGCCCCAGACCTTCGTGCCCGAGACCGTGCCGCCGGGCACCCTCCGGGTCGCCGTGCTGGGGGGCTCGACCGTCGCCACCCTGCCCCCGGACGGTCCCGCCTTCCAGCTCGCCGGGCTGCTCAGCGCGGGCCTCGCGCCGCCCCCCGCCCTGACCGTCGGCGGCGGCGCGGGCTTCGGCTCGACCCGGGTGGCGGGCCTGCTCGACGAGCTGCTGGGCCACGGCCTCGACCTGGTGGTGCTTTACACGGGCCACAACGAGTTCGCCGAGGCCCGCCACGCCAGCCGCCCCCTCGACCTGCGCCCGGGCCCCGGCCCCGCCCTCGCCCGGTGGCTCGACCGCAGCCACCTCGTCGCCGGGCTGCGGGGCCTGCTGCGCCCGGGAGGCCCCGCCCTCGCCCCCTTCGAGGCCCCGGGCGGCCCCCTCGTGCCCGGCGAGGCCGCGGTCCTCACCGCGCGCTTCGCCCAGAACCTGGCCCACATGGCCACCGCTGCGCGCGCCGCCGGGGCCCGCAGCCTCTGGGTGCTCCCCGCCTCCAACCCGGCCCACCCGCCCATCGCCTCGTCCCCGCTCCCGGGGGCACTGTCCGCCCCGGCCGCCGCGGCCGAGTCCGCCTGGGCCACGGTCCAGCAGGGCGCGCCCCCCGCCGCCGTCTCGGCCGCCGCCGCCGCCACCTCCGCCTTCGTGGCCGCCGCCCCCGACCACGCCCGGGCCGGGTGGCTCCACGGCCAGCTCTGCCTCGCCCAGGGTGAGCTCTCGGCCGCCGCCGCGGCGCTGCAGCGGGCCCGCGACCTCGACCAGGCCCCCGTCCGGGCCACGACCGCGCTGCGAGAGACCATGGCCCAGGTCGCCCACCAGCACGGCATCTCGGTCGTCGACGCCGAGGCCGTGCTGCGCCGCCAGGGCGACCGGGCCTGGCTGCTGGGGCGCCGGGCCGTCGACCCCATGCACCTCGACGCCACGGGCTACCGCCTCGTCGCCGCCGCCGTCTACGACCAGCTCCGGGCCGACGGGCTGCCCCTCGCCCCCGCCCCGGCCGCCCCCCGGGGCCCCACCGGCGCCGTCCAGGCCCCCGCCGCGCTGCTCCAGGCCCGGGGCCCCACCCGGCCCGCCCCCCGGGTGCGCCCCCCGGGCGCAGCGCCGCTCAGCCCCGGCCCCGCGCCGCCGCCGGCACACAGGCCGGGTCCGGGTTGGTGAGGCTGGTGAGCACGTGGTCGCGCCAGGCGCCGTCGATGTAGAGGTAGTCCCGGGCGCGGCCCTCGACCACGAAGCCCAGCCGCGCGAGAACGGCCGCGCTGCGAGCATTCTCGGGCATGTGGTTGGCCTGGATGCGGTGGAGCCCCAAGGCCCCGAAGGCGTGGGCACAGAGCGCCCGGAGGGCCTCGGTCATGATGCCCTGGCCCTCGGCCCCGGCCGCCAGCCCGTAGCCGAGGTTGGCCGCCAGAAACGTCCCCCGGCCGATCACCTCGAGGCTGGCCTGGCCGAGCAGGGGCCCGTCGGGTCGGTCCCGCCAGGCGATCCAGGACCGCAGGGCGGTGCCGGCGGCGTGGGCAGCGTGGGCCGCACGGAGGCGCTCCGCCCAGGCGGCGGGCGCGTGGAAGCCCGGCGCCCGCGGCGGGGCCCAGGGCCCCAGGTGGGCGGCGTTGTCGTGGTGGTGGGCGGCACAGGCGGCGGCCCGGTGGGGACCGGGCAGCACCAGGGCCAGCCGCGGGGTCTCGACCACCACCACCGTGGCGGGCCCCCCGCTCACCGGGCGCAGCAGGAGCCGGCGGCCGCGCCGAGGGTCTCGATGCGGGCCGCGCAGACCTTGTACTCGGCCGTGCCCGTGACCGGGTCGCCCTGGTCGTTGGTGAGCTGGTTGGCCATGTTCTCGGCGAAGTGCAGCGGCATCCAGATGCAGCCGCGGCGCATCTTGCGGGTCAGGACCGCCCGGGCCTCGACCGCCCCCCGCCGGCTCACCACCCGCACCAGCACCCCGTCCTCGATGCCGAGCCGCCGGGCGTCCCGGGGGTGGATCTCGACGAAGTTCTCGGGCTGCTTGAGCACGGGACCCGAGTCGCGCCGGGTCTGGGTCGCGGCGTTGTAGTGGTAGAGGGTGCGGCCCGTCGACAGCACGAAGGGCCAGGCGTCGTCGGGCGTCTCGAGGCTCGGCCGGTACTGCACGGCCTGGAAGCCCGCCCGGCCCTTGAGGGGCCCGCCGCCGTGGAGGGTCGGGGTGCCCGGGTCGTCGGGGCGCTCGCAGGGCCACTGGAGCCCGCCCTCGGCGTTGATGCGCGCGTGGCTGATGCCGGCGAACTTCGGCGAGAGCGCCGCCATCTCGGCGTAGATCTCAGCGGGCGAGGCATAGTGGGGCATCGGGTAGCCCACCGCCCGGGCCAGCTCGCAGAGGATCTGCCAGTCGGCGCGGGCCTCGCCCGGGGGCTCGACCGCCTTGCGCACCCGCTGCACGCGCCGGTCGGAGTTGGTGAAGACCCCGTCCTTCTCGGCGAAGCAGGCCGCCGGCAGCACCACGTCGGCAAAGCGGCAGGTCTCGTTGAAGAAGATGTCTTGGACGACCACGAAGTCGACCTTGTTCATGCCCTCCTCGACCTTGGCCGTGTTCGGCTCGGAGAGCACAATGTCTTCGCCCATGATGTAGAGCCCGCGGATGCCCTCGCCCAAGGTCTTCATCATGACGTTGAGGTTCATGCCCGGGTCGGGCGACAGGGACCGGCCCCAGGCGGCGCTGAACTTCTCTTGGGCGGCTGGGTCGTCGACCCGCTGGTAGCCCGGGTAGAACACGGGGCTGGCGCCGGCGTCGTTGGCGCCCTGGACGTTGTTCTGGCCGCGCAGGGGGTTCATGCCGGCCGACTTGATGCCGAGGTGGCCCGTCATCAGCACGAGGTTGGCCAGGGCATAGACATTGTCGGTGCCGTGGCTGTGCTCGGTGATGCCGAGGGTGTAATAGATGCCCGCCTTCTTGGTCGTGGCATACCAGCGGGCCGCCTGGCGGATGTGGGCCGCGGGGATGCCCGTGACCGCCTCGGCCGCCTCGGCCGTGTAGCTGGCGAGGTTGGCCTTCATCTCGTCGAAGTTGTCGGTGTGGCGGGCGATGAAGTCATCGTCCGTCAGCCCCTCTTCGATGATGGTCCAGGCCATGGCATTGAGCAGCCACACGTCGGTGCCCGGCTTGAGCTGGAGGTGGAGATCCGCCACCTCGCTCAGCCAGATCGCCCGCGGATCGGCCACCACGAGCCGCGCCCCGCGCCGCACGGCGCGCTTCATCTCCATCGCGATGATGGGATGGGCCTCGGTCGTGTTGCTGCCGATCACGAACAGCATGTCGGCATCCCGGATCTCCGGGATGCTGTTGGTCATCGCACCCGCACCAAACATGGTCACCAGACCGGCGACCGTGGGGGCGTGTCACGTGGCCGCGCACTGGTGGCAGTTGTTGGTGCCGAAGGCGGCCCGGGCGAGCTTCTGGACGAGGTAGTTCTCCTCGCCCGTGCAGCGCGAGCTCGAGATGAAGCCCAGCGCGTTCGCCCCGTAGCGGGCCTCGACGCCCTTGAGGCCCTTGGCGGCCTTCTGGAGGGCCTCGGTCCAGCTCGCCGGGCGCAAGGGGCCCGACCGGCTGTCGCGCACGAGGGGGGTCGTGAGGCGGTCGCCGTGGTGGATGAAGTCGTAGGCGAAGCGGCCCTTCACGCAGAGGTTGCCGTCGTTGACCGTCTCGCCGGGGGGCGGCGAGGTGACCTTGACCACCCGGCCGTCGACCACGTTGAGATCGAGCTGGCAGCCGACCCCGCAGAAGTTGCAGGTCGAGCGCACCTTCGTGACCTGGTCGAGCTGGATGGGCGGGGCCTTCTTCTCGAAGAGCGCGCCCGTGGGGCAGGTGTCGATGCAGCCGCCGCAGAGCTCGCAGCTCGAGTCGAGCAGGCTGATGTCGCCGGCGGTGGCGATGGTGGTCGCCGCCCCGCGCTCGCTCAGGGTGATGGCGCTGACGGCCTCGACCTCGTCGCAGTAGCGCACGCAGCGGGCGCAGAGGATGCAGGCGTCGGGGTCGAAGCCGATGTAGGGGTTGCGGTCTTCGCGGCCCTGGCGCGGGGCCTCGACCTTCGGGAACACGGGCACCCCGTCCGTCCGGGCGGCCCAGGCGCGCAGGTCGCTGCCGTTGGGGCCCTCGGCGGGCAGGCCGTCGGCGTCGGTCGGGTGGTCGGCGGCGTAGAGCGCCAGCAGCACCCGGCGGTGGCGCTCGATGCGCGGGTTGCTGGTCTCGACCTGCATGCCCGGGCTCGCCTTGAAGGCGCAGGCGGGCTGGAGGCGGCGCTGGCCCTCGACCTCGACGAGGCAGGCCCGGCAGGCCCCCGCCGGGTCGAGGCGGTCGTCGTGGCAGAGGGTCGGCACGTCGCGGCCGAGGCGGCGGGTGACGTCGAGGATGGTGTCGCCGGGCAGGGCCTGGGCAGGCTCGCCGTCGACCGTCAGCGCGAAGGGGGTCAGCGCGGCGTCGGGGACGCGACTCATGGGGTCTCTCCAGCGGGGCCGCGGGGGCCGAAGTCTTCGGGGAAGTGGCGGCGGGCCGAGACGAGGGGGAGGTGGGCGACCATGCCCAGGCCGCAGATGCTGCCCTCCTCCAGCTCGAAGGCCACGTCGTCGACGATGTCGAGCGCGCCGACCTCCCCGGTGTTCATGTAGCGGTCGATGCCCTGGCGCAGCACCCGGCAGCCGATGCGGCAGGGCGCGCACTGGCCGCAGCTCTCGTCCTCGAAGAAGACGGTGGACCAGCGGGCGGCCTCGGCCATGTCGACCGTGTCGTTGATCACGACGATGCCCGCGCTGCCGAGCATCGAGCCCTTCTTCGCGAGGCCCTGGAAGTCGAGGGGCAGGCCCCGCTCGGAGATGGGCAGGAAGCCCGCCGAGGCGCCGCCGGGCGAGAAGGCGCGGGGGGTGCCCACGTAGCCGCCGGCCGCGGCGACCAGCTCGTCGAGGCTCACGCCGAGGGGCAGCTCGTAGACGCCGGGCCGGGCGACGTGGCCCGAGAGGCAGTAGAGCTTCCAGCCGGGCTCGGTGCGGCCCTGGGCGCGGAACCAGGCGCCGCCCCGGAGCAGGATCGAGGGCACACAGGCCAGGGTCTCGACGTTGTGGACGAGGGTGGGCTTGCCGAAGAGGCCCGCCTCGGTCGGGTAGGGCGGCTTGAGCCGGGGCATGCCGCGGCGGCCCTCGATGCTCTCGAGCAGGGCCGTCTCTTCGCCGCAGATGTAGGCGCCGTGGCCGCTGACGAAGCGCAGCGAGAGCCAGGCGAGGTGGTCGCCGGCGGCGGCGTGGGCCCGCTCGAGGCTCGCCTTCTCTTCGGGGAACTCGCCCCGCACGTAGATCCAGGCCTCGGTGGCGCCGACGGTGAAGGCGGCGATGGCCAGCCCCTCGAGCACCCGGTGGGGCCGGCGCAGCATGCACTCTCGGTCCTTGAAGGTGCCCGGCTCGGCCTCGTCGGCGTTGACGACGACGTAGCGCTGGGGCTCGGGCTGGCCGGCGACGCTGCGCCACTTGATGTGGGCCGGGAAGCCCGCGCCGCCGCGCCCCTGGAGCCCGGCCGCCTCGAGGGCGTCGAGCACCCCGGCGGCGCCCAGGGCGCGGGCCTTGGCCAGGGCGCCATAGTCGGCGGTGTCGGCGCCCCCGAGGTTGACGGAGAGCGCCGGGTCGTCGGGGCTCACGGCCCCGGCCGGCCCCCGGGCCACGAGCTTCAGCTCGGCGTCGAGGGCCACAGGCGCCCGGTCGCACTGGCCGAGGCAGCTCACGGCCTCGTGGCGCACCCCGCTGGCGGCCAGCTCGTCGAGCCAGGCCCCCGCTCCGGCCAGCTGGCACGAGGGCCCCTGGCACACCCGCACCCCCACATCCGGCCGCGACAGCAGGGTGTAGAAGCGGGCAGCGCCCCACACATCGGCCTCGGGCACGCCCGTCTGGCCCGCGACCTGGCGCACGGTCGCGAGGTCGAGGGTGGCACCGGTGTGGATCAGCTCGTCGAGGAGCTCGAAGACGCGGTCGCGCTGGGCGCCCTTCTTCTGCATGGGCTCACGGGGGTCGGGGGAAGCGAAGTTCCCCATGGTCGCACGGCGGGCGCCCGTTGTCACCGGGGGCCGGCCCGCGCGCGGCGGCGGGGCTCACTCCTGGTAGCCCAGAGCCCGCAGTGCGGCAGCGGTCTCGGCGTCCACCGGCGCGGGCGCGGCCGGGGCCGGCGGGTCGGCGGGCAGGGCGGCCCAGGCAGCGGCGAGGGCGGCGGGGACCGGCCCGGAGCGGGGCCGCTGCTCGAGGGGATCGGCGGCCCGGTCGTGCAGCGTGGGCGGGGAGCCGGCGGTGCCCACGAGGCTGGCGTCCCCCTGGCGCAGGGCCCAGGCCCCGTCCCGGGCCGCGGTGCGCTGGATCCGGTCCCCGGGCGCCCCGTCCACCAGGCTGTGGTCCGGCATGCCCGGCGGACGCGGGACCCCGGCGAGGGCCAGCAGGGTCGGCGCGAGGTCTTCGGTGGCCACGGCCGCGGTCTCGACGCCCGGGGCGAGCCCGGGGGCCCGGATCACCAGCGGCACCCAGCTCTCGGGCGCGTCCGCCCCCCGGCCGTGGGTGAAGCGCCGCCCCCCCTCCCCCATGCGCTCGCCGTGATCCCCCACCACGGCAACGATGTCGTCCTCCCCCACCCGCGCGAGCAGCCGCCCGATGGCCCGGTCGAGATCGATGACCTGGGCCCGGTAGGCCGCCCGGAGCGCCGCGGCCCCGGCAGCGTCGAGGGGCTGGGCGCCCTCCACGAAGACCGGGGTGGTGAGCGCCGGCGCGGCCCCCGGGGCGAGGCCGGCAGCCTCCCGGGCCGCCGCGGAGGGGGCATAGGGCCAGTGGGCGTCGAAGAGGTGGATCCACACGAAGCGCGGGCGGCCCTCCGGTCCGGGACGGGACAGGTCGGGCAGCCCCGCCGCGAGGGCCCGGTCGACCAGGGTGGCGGCGCTGCGCCAGAAGCGGGCCCCCCGGGGCCGATGGGCCAAGCCGCCCAGCAGCCGGTGCTGGGCCGGGATGCGCCAGAGCTGGTGGTCGAGGTCGTGGATGCCGCGGCCGAAGCCGAGCCCCGGACCGAGCACGGCCGCCGCCGTCCAGGCCGTCGTGTGGTAGCCGGCGCGCGCCAGGGCCGCGGGCAGCCAGGGGATCGTGGCGGGCACCGCCTGCCCGTTGCGCACCACCCCGTGCGCGGCCGGGTCGAGGCCGCTGAGCAGGCTCGTGTGGGCCGGGCCGGTGAGGGTCGCGGGGCTGTGGGCCGCGGCGAAGACCCGCCCGCGGGCGGCGAGGCCGTCGAGGGCCGGCGTGGGCAGGGCCGGCAGGGGGCTGCGGCCGGCCACCCAGCCCGGAAGGGCGTCGGCACGCAGGGTGTCGAGCGTGATGAGAACAACGTCAGGATGACCATCTTGGGGAACCGAAGCCAGCCGAGGGACCGCCGGCCAGAGCCAGAGGCCGAGCCCGAGGGCCCCCGTCGTGGCCCCCCAGGCGACCGCCCGGTGGTGGCCCCGGGCCAGCGCCGCGAGCGCCAGCAGCAGCACCGCGCCGAGGGCCAGCCGCCCCGTCCCGTCCGCCTGCACGAGCATGCGCCCCGACCGGGGCAAGGCCGCGAAGGCGAGCAGCGCACAGGGGCCCAGCAGCACCGCCGCCCGGAGCCCCACCCCCGTGCCCCCTCCGGTGATCTGCAGCGCGGGACGCGGCCGGCCGAGCACCGCGCCCGCGACCGCTCCGAGCAGCGCCGCCGGACCGACCACCGTGCCCGCCGCCGCCGCGAGCTCGTCGGGGGTCGGCAGCATGCCCCGGGGCGCCGGCCAGACCCCGATCAGCGCCACGACTGCGGCCGCCGCGCCGAGGGCCCCGACCGCCGCCTGGGCCGCCCGCCGCACCGCGCCGCGGAGGATCAGTCGCCGCCCGGCTCGAAGGCCGAGAAGATGACCTCGCCCTCGTAGAGCACGCCCTGGTCTTCGAAGGCACAGATGCCGTCGAGCTCGTCGTCGAAGCGGTCGAGCAGCACCCGGGTGGTGATGGTGTAGCCGCCGGCCTCGCCCTCGATCTCGGCGTCGAGGGCGTCGTCGTCGAAGGTGCCCGTGAGCGCGCCGGTGAAGGGGAAGTCCTTGTACTGGAAGGCGCCGCCGCCCTTGACCTTGTCGCCGTCGCGCTCCTGGACCTCGAGCACCATCGGCATGTCGAAGGCCTCGACGCCGACGCCCGCCTCGCAGGTGCCCTTCCAGGCGCCCCGGATGCTGCGGCCACAGCCGCCCACGACGAGGAGCAGGCCGAGGAACAGAGAGCGGACAGCGGGCTGGGGCACGGGGACTCCGACCGAGGAGAGGGGCGGGGGGACTGGGTACACGGCCCGGCTGCCAGCCGCAACGGCACAGCGCCCCTTCGCCGCCCTATACTCCCGCCGGAGGTGCCATGCGACCCTGGACCAGCCGCTCCCCGACGTCCCCCCCTGCCCTCGGGACGGCCCCGTGCCGTGCCGGCCTGCTCGCGCTGCTGCTCGGCGGCCCCCTCGGCTGTGGCAGCGACCCCGCCGCCCCCGAGGCCAAGCCGACGCCCAGCCTCGACGCGGCCGATGCGGACGCTGACGCCGACGCGGACGCCGACACCGATGCGGACGCCGATGCCGATGCCGATGCCGACGCCGACGCCGACGCCGATGCCGATGCCGACACCGATCCCGGCCCGGCCCCGACCGCCGCGGCCTGCTTCGCCGACATCGCCCCCGCCGACGGGGTGCCGCTCGTCGACTACGACGCCCACGCCCCCACC
Source organism: Myxococcota bacterium (assembly GCA_964226865.1). Lineage (GTDB taxonomy): Bacteria > Myxococcota_A > UBA796 > UBA796 > UBA2385 > CAXQUZ01. Next base: position 10,715 of record CAXQUZ010000203.1, read on the forward strand.
CTCGGCACCCACTGCCAAGGCACGAACCACCAAGACATCCGGGACGTCGAGCGGGTCGTCTTCGTGGGCGACTCCATCACCGTCGGCACCCCGCCCACCGCCGAGGGCGACTGGTACCGCAACGTGCTCGCCACGGCCCTCGCCGAGCGCTTCGGGCTCACCGCCCCGGCCTGGCCCTGGACCAGCGTCGACGTCATCAACGGCGTCGCCGGCGCCCAAGAGTCGGGCGACTTCGCGAGCTGCGCCAAGTGGGGCGCCCGCACGGACGACATCGCCCGCGCCCCCCACGAACAGCTCCAGAGCTGCATCCCCGAAGACCAGCGTGACAAGCACCACCTCGTCGTGATGACCGTCGGCGGCAACGACCTCTTCTCGTGGGCCCAGGACCGCAACGACGGGGTGGCCCCCGAGACCGTCTGGGAGGACGCCCGCCGCGCCGTGGCCGACATGGAAGAGGCCATCCACTGGCTCACCGACGACCCGGCCCGCTTCCCCGGCGGCGTCTCGGTCATCTTCGCCAACACCTACGAGTTCACCGACGCCGACTCGGCCCGGGCCCTCTCGACCTGCCCCGGCGCCGCCTTCATCGACATGGACGACGGGCTGCTCGACGCCGACTTCCAGGCCATGGCGACCTGGATGATGGACGAGTACATGCGCATCGCCGTCGAGACCGGCACCGACATGGTCTTCCTC
>CAXQUZ010000204.1:0-17004 GCA_964226865.1 Myxococcota bacterium
TTCGTCGACGTGGGCGCCCTCGACCACCAGGCCGTCATCCTCACCGAGCTGCTCCGGGGCACCGACCTGGGCCAGCTGCTCCAGCGCGCCGTGCCCGCCCCCTGGCCCCCGGCGGCCGTGGCCGCCCTGCTGGCGGCCCTGCTGGAGGCCCTCGACTTCGCCCACGGCCTCGGCGTCATCCACCGCGACATCAAGCCCGAGAACATCTTTCTGGAGCCCATTGTCGACGGCTCCAACCCGCCGCCGGTGCGGCTGCGGGTGGTCGACCTGGGCATCGCCAAGGTGCTCCAGGAGCGACCGGACGGCCAGAGCCAGGTGATGGGCTCGGTGCGCTACATGGCCCCAGAGCGCTTCGCCCGCGAGACGGGCCCAGGGGTCGACCTCTACGCCGCCGGCCTCATCGCCTGGGAGCTGCTCACGGGCCGCCCCGCCTGCCCCACCGACGTGCCGGCGGCGGCCATGCGCTGGCACCACACCACGGGCGCCCCCCCGGTGGCCGAGGCCCGGCCGGGGCTGCCCGCGGCCCTCGCCGCGACCGTCGACGCCCTCACCGCCCGGGACCCCGCCGCCCGCGGCCCCCGGGCCCGGGACGCCCTCGACCGGCTCGGGGCCCTCGCGCCCCCGCCGGGCCAGCCCTTCGCCGTGCCCCTCCCGGTGCCGGTCTCGGCCCCCCTCGCCCCCGCGCCGGCCCGGCCCCCCGGGGCGCCGCCGCCCCTGCCCGCCGGCCTGCCCGGGGCCAGCCCCAACCCCACCGCCCTGCCCCCTGCCTCGGGCCCCCTCGGCCCCGCCGGCGCCACCCAAGGCGGTCCCTCGGCGCCCACCCTGGCCCCCGTCCCCACCGAAGACCCCCACACGGCCCCCGTCCCACCGCCGCCGCCCGCCCCTGCCCCCGCGCCCGCGCCCGCGCCGCCGGCCCGGGGGCCCGTCTCCCTCACCAACCTGCTGCTGGCGGCCATCCTCGGCGTGCTCGTCCTCGGCTGCGCCGGCAGCCTGGGCATGGTGGTGCTCAGCTACGGCCTGTCGGCCTGGCTCACGGCCTGGTCGCTCGACCAGGCCACGGCCACCACCGAGCAGGCCCGCCACGACGCCTCCCACCAGATCGTCGACGAGACCGCCAAGGCCATCCAGCGCTACGCCGAGGCCGTCGGCCACGTGCCCCGTGACCTCGCCGAGATGGGCCTCGAAGACGCCCAGGACGCCTGGGGCCACCCGCTGGTCTACGAGCGCCGGGGGCGGGGCTGGCGCCTCGCGAGCCTCGGCCGGGACGGCAAGAAGGGCGGCCGCGGCATGGACGCCGACTACGGCCGCACCGGACGCTGAGCCCCGGAGGCTGCGCCCCCCCGGTGGCCGGGCCTCGGCTCTCAGTCCGCGCCGATGCCCACCCGCTCGGTCCAGGCCAGCGTCGCCAGGTCGAGGGTCCAGACATCCATCACGAAGTCGGGCACCGCGTCGCTCACCGGATCGCCCCCGACGAGCACGAGGGTCTCGCCCCCGTCGGCCACCGCGACGGCCATGGCGTCCCGGGCCTGGGGGCCCACCGCCGGGGCGTGCTCCGTCCAGGCCGCCGCGTCCGGGTCGTAGGACCAGGTGCTCTCGTCGCTGGCGTTGCCCCCCCAGACGATCAGCGCGCCGTCGTGGAGCGCGAGCGCGTGGCTGGCCCGGATGGGCGGCCCCTCCGTCCAGGCCTCCTCCGTCCAGACCCCCGTCTCCGGATCGAGGCGCCAGAGCCGATCGCTGCGCACGGGCTCGCCCTCCGGATCCTCCCGGGGGGGCTGGTAGCCGCCGTGCACCCAGAGCAGCGCGCGCGCGGCATCCCAGACCATGACGTGGCGGTGGAGCCCGTGGGGGCCGCCGGTCGTGGGCAGCTCGGTCCAGCCCTCGGCGGGCGTCCAGCGCCAGAGATCCCCGAAGTAGACCTCGTCGCCGCTGTCGTTGGTGCGGCCCCCGGTCAAGAAGACCCGCCCCGTCTCGGGGTCTCGCGCGGCGGCGTGCTTGAAGCGGGGAGCTGGCGCCGGGCCCGCGAGGGTCGACCAGCGATCCGTGCCGGCCGCGTCCCAGGCCCAGTGGGCCGCGTGCTCCGACCAGCCCGTCGTGCTGCCGCCGAAGACCTGGAGCCCGCCGTCTTCGGTGGCCGTGGCGATCCCCCGGCAGGTGGCGAAGGGCGGCGCCGGCCCGGGAGAAAAGGTCCACCGGTCGAGGTCGAGGCGCCAGCTCTCGGCCAGGGGCCCCCGGGAGGCCGTCGAGCGCGCGCCCCCGACAATGCCCATGAATGAGCCATCTTCGATGATGGCACCGACCGAGGCGAAGCGGCCCACCGGGCCGGTGGGCTTGTCCTCCGCACAGCCCGTGGCGCCGGCAGCGAGGACGAGCGCCACCCCCAGGAGACGGGCACCAGGACGGGCATGACAAGATCGCGGCATTCCTGACCTCAGTCCACGGGGGCGCGGGCCGATGGGGTCTATCCCGATGCCCCCGCGCACTGGAGCCCCGATGACCGCCGAGACCCCGCGCCTGCCCTCCGAGATCGATGCCCACCTGATGGTCGCCGCCATCGAGGGGGTGTGCACGGTGCTCGTGCGCGAGGCGGTGCGGGTGCGCGGCCACTTCGAGCTTCCCGACGACTTCGCCGAGGTCGGCTATGTCGCCGACGTGGGCCGCGACCAGCTCCGGCGCTGGGCCCCGGGCGACCGGGTCACGGCCCAGTACCACCTCGGCGCCCAGCCCTTCCAGTTCGTCACCCGCATCAAGGCCCGCAGCGCCGAGGGGCGGCTGCGCCTGGACCGCCCCCGGAGCGTGTCGAGCGCCGAGCGCCGCATCGTGCCCCGGGTGACCGTCGACGCCGACCAGCACCTCATCCTCCGCACTGCAGAGCAGCTCTTGAAGGTCGTCGATCTCTCGAACCAGGGCGCCCGGGTGCGCTGGCCCGGCGCGGCGCCCGCCGTGGGCCACCGGGTCGCTGCCGGGCTCGAGGGCGCCCTCGACAGCCCCATCGCGGTCGACCTCGAGGTGCGCCGGGTGCAGGATGGCTGGGTGGGCCTCGCCTTCCGCGACATGCGCACCGCCGACTGCTGGCGGCTCAGCCAGGCGCTCTACCGCCAGAGCCACGTCGTCGACCACAGCCTCCGCCCCCGCGCCGCGGGTTAGCCCCCGAGCGGCCCCGGGCCCGCAGAGGCGCACAGGGCCCCCGGGAGCTCCGCCTTGGTGCATCGCCTGCTCTTCCTGCTGCTCGTCATGGGTGTCTTCGCCCTGGCCCTCTGGGACATCTGGCGCCGCAACCCCCAGCTCCGCCGCAGCGCTCCGCCCCCCGCGCCGCGCCCGCCGCTGCGCCCGGTGCCGCCCGACGACCCAGATCCAGACCCCGCCGGGTCGCCGGCGCCCGACCCCGCGCCCGCCAGCGGCGGCAAGGTGCTCGCCTTCAAGCGCGATCCGCTCCGCACCCTCGGCCTCTCCGCCGGCGCCGGCCCCGCCGAGATCCGCGCCGCCCACGCCCGGCTTCGGGCCGAGAACGCCCCCGAGCGGCTCACGGGCATGAGCGACGAGCTCCAGCAGCTCGCCGCCCGCCGCTGCCGCCAGCTCGACGAGGCCCGGGACGCCGCCCTCGCCGCCCTCGGGGTCGAGCCCGACGGCTGAGGCCCGCCTGCACCGCCGCTGACCTGGATCGGTCCCAGAAGCCCGCGGTCCCCGGCGGCTGTGGCCAGGCGCTATGCTGCCCGCGTCGGGCGACATCCCGCTCCGTGGAGCGGATCTGGAGACCCCCATGCCCCCATCCTCCCGCGCCCTCGTCTTCGTGGGCCTCCTCACGGCCTGCGGCGGCGGCAAGTCCAGCGACGACACCGGCGCCGCCACCGACGGGGCGGGCTCCGGCTCGGACGGCTCCGCCCTCGACCGCGACATGGACGGCTACGACAGCGACGTCGACTGTGACGACACCAACGCCGCCCGCAACCCCGGTGTGGCCGAGGTCTGCAACGGGGTCGACGACGACTGCGACGGCGAAGTGGACGAAGGCATCGACGACATGCCCCAGTGGTACGCCGACCTCGACGGGGACGGCCGGGGCGACCCGACAACGGCCACCGGCGCCTGTAGCCAGCCCTACGGCATGGTCGAGGACGGCAGCGACTGCGACGACGCCTCGTCGATCAGCTACCCCGGCGCCACCGAGCTCTGCGACGGACGCGACAACGACTGCGACGACGAGGTGGACGAGGGCCGGCCGCCCAACGCCCCCGACTGGTACGAAGACCTCGACGGCGACGGCTACGGCGGGGGCACCGCGGTCGCCACCGAGTGCGAGGCGCCGAGCGAGGGCCTCACCACCCGCCGGGGCGACTGCGACGACACCGACGCCGCCGTCCACCCCTCGGCCCCCGAAGACACCACCGACGGCATCGACAACAACTGCGACGGCCTGCTCGACCTCGTGGGCATCTACACGGGGCGCCTGACGGTGCTCATGGCCCAGGACGCGCCCGAGCCCGGCGTCTACGAGTGCGAGGCCCCCTACGACGCCCGCGGCGTGCTGACCCTCGACCCGGACGAGCTCTGCGCGGGCTGCGACTTCGGCTTCGCCATGACCTACACCCCCGACAGAAGCGGCTGGACCGAGGGCTGTGGCGACGGCGGCGGCACCTTCTTCGCCGACCTCTCGGTGGGCGAGACCGGCGACGGCAGCGTGCTCTACTACCAGTTCAGCTACTCCTACTACGGCTACTCCTACAGCTACTGGACCCCCTGGGCCTACGCCGAGACCGACGGCTACGACATGAGCTACCACCAGGGCTACCGCGACCGGCTGAGCGGCGGCAGCTACGACACCGACTACTTCTACGGCGCCGGCACGGTCTACTGAGCCCCCGCCGGCCGGGCGAGGCCCCGCTCAGTCGAGGCGCTGGAAGCCCACCTCGGGCACGCCCACGAGGTAGTCGACCTGGACGTCGAGGGCGCCGAGGCGCTCGTCGGCGGGCAGGGGCCAGCGGGCCACCAGCGGGTGGAGGCAGTCCTCGAGCTCGGGCAGGGGCATGCGGCCCAGGTTCACCTCGAGGTCCTGGGCCGTGCCGTCGGCGAGCAGGACGAAGGTGAGGTGGAGGGTGCCCTGGAGGGGCATGCCCGCCTGGGCCAGCCGGTCGGTGCAGTGGACGACATGGGGCAGCTTCTGGCGCATCACGCGGTGGAGGTCGCGGCCGCGCAGGTCGTCGTGGTGCTGGATGAGGCCCATGCGCAGCACGGGCAGAAAGGCGTCGGGCTCGATGTCTTCGAGGGCTTCGCTGAGGTCGAGCTCGGGCGCGACCTCGGGGAGCAGGTTGTCGGCGAGGGCGGGCGCGGGCAGGCCGAGGGCCGCCGCACAGACCAGGGCCGCGGCGCGGGCACGGCCCCGTGGGCCACGGCCGCTGGCTGGCTCGGGGGGATGTCGCGTGCCTGGGGCACGGTCCGCATGCTGGGCGCCGCCCATGACTCCTCCGGGGTCCCTGCCAAGACCATCGGATCTCGCCTCCGGTTCCGCCAGCCCTTCCCGCGATCGATGACGCCCCCAGACAGGCACGGCCCGCCCGGCCCGGGACGGCGTCAGGGCCGCCATGCGTCCAGCGGCACGGTGCCGACCGCATAGCGACAGGTGGGCTCTCCACAGCTGGCACCGGTCGGGGTCCAGTCCTCGGCCACGGGGGTGACGAGGAGATCCGCGAGCAGCCGCCCGTCCCGGTGCACGGTCATGGCGATGGGGTCGATCGACGCGGTGCGCAGGCTGACGCCCTCGAGCAGCGCCCCGGTCGGGGCCTCGCTGTGGACGAGGGAGGCCCGGTCGGCGTCACAGCCCGGACCGGCCAGCGCGAGGGGCAGCTCGGTGGCGCAGCGCACGGCCTCGCCCTCGACCACCAGGGCCACCTCGTAGCGGCCAGGCCCGGCGAGTGGCTGCTCCAGGACCACGTCCACCAGCGGCAGACAGCCCGTCGTGCTGCACGCGCCGCGCCCACAGCCCGCGAGCGCGAGCCCCAGCCAGACGATGGACCCAGGACGCATGGCACACCTCGACCGCTGGCGGGGCCAGGCCCCGGACCTGCCACGGGAACCGCTGGATGCACGGCCCCCTTCCCCCATCGGCCGCCCGGGGGCGGGCCTGAGGCCAGAGTGGGACCGGAGCCCGGCGCGGCCGTGGCGGCCCTCAGGGCGCGAGGCGCAGGGCGGGCCAGGGCGCGGGGGACTGGGCGAGGGTGCCGTCGGCGAGCAGCTCATCGAGCAGGGCCCGGGCCTCGTCCGCCCGGGCACCGAGCCGCCGGATGCGCCCGAGCAGGGGGCCCGGGGCGAGGGGCGCCGCCGCCACCGCTGCCACCACCGCACACAGGCCCGCGCCCACGGGCGACAGGCCCAGCGCGCCCGCCGCATCGCAGCGCACGAGCAGGGCCTCGGCAGGGGCCTCCGGATCCAGGACCGGCGCGGGCACCCGGGTGCCGGCGGCGAGGGCCGCCAGCGGCTCGGCACCGAGGGCGGAGCGGGCCGCCTGGAGGGCGGCGACCGTGCCCCCGGGCAGCGTGGCGGGCACCACCCCCGGACCGGGCTGGATGCCCGCCCCCGGCAGCGGCCGCCAGCGCCGGGCCCGGGCCATGGCCCCCTCGAGCTGGGCCACGGCGCCCCCGCCCGCCCCGGCGGCCCAGGCGCCGAAGTCGACGGCCATCGAGCCCCGCCGGGCGAGACAGGCGGCGAAGGCCTCGCTGCCGAAGAAGGCGTCGACGCCGGCCACCCCGATGACGGCAGCGGTCGCCGGGTACTCGTCGAGCAGGGCCTGGACCAGGCGCCCCCGGCGGTAGCGGTCGGTCGACCAGGCCCGGCGGTCGACCCGCTGGAGCAGGGCCCGGTCGGCCGGGTCGAGGCCGCAGTCCCCACCGGCGTAGACCCGCGCACAGAAGGCCGGATCGACCATCATGCGCACCATCGCCTGCTGGAGGGCCTGGACCCGCGGGGTGGCGGCACCGGTGGACGGCCGCGGGGACGCAGCGCGGCGGCCCCGGCGGGCGGCAGGACGGCGGCTCATGGGGTGGCCCCCGGCCGGAAGACCCGGTCGGTGCGGGCAGCGACCTGGGCGTAGAGCGGCAGCACCACCGGCAGGGGGTTCCGCTCGCACTCCACCACCACGGCCTTGAGGTTGGGGGCCCGCTCCAGCACGTGCTCCACGATGGCCCAGGTGTCGGCCAGGATCTCGTCGCCGTGGTCGTCTTCGACCCAGGCCAGCCCCTCGTGATCCCGCACGCTGCCCCCGGCGATGTGGAGCTCGACCACCCGGTCGAGGGGGGCACCGTCCAGCCCGTCGAGGGGCCCGTGGCCGAGGGCCCGCTGGTACATGGCGAGGTGGGCGCAGTCGAGCAGCAGCCCGGTGTCGGCCCGGTGGGCCAGCTCGCCGAAGAAGTCGAGCAGGTGCATCTCGCCCACGAAGGCGGCACCCGGCGGGTTCTCGGGCAACACCTCGCAGCCCGTGGCCGCCCGGATGGCGGCGATGCCCTCGGCCATGGGCCCGATGGCCTCGGGCAGCAGCACCGGCGGCAACAGCAGCATGTGGCCCCGATCCCGGGCGCCGAAGTGCCAGAGCCCGGCGTCGCCACAGATCCACGCCGGCCGCATGCGGGCCACCGCCGCCTGGACCCCCGCGAGCCAGACCGGGTCGAGATCCGCCGGGTCGTCGAGGTTCACGTCGAGGAAGTGGTAGGTCGTGGGGTGGCCCGCGTCGATCCAGGCCAGGGCGTCCGCGTCGAGGCCCTTGGCCAGCTCGAGACCAACCTCGAGAAAACCGCCCCAGTGGGCATTGTGGGCCCTGAGCGCCAGAGGATCGAGGGTGTCGGCCGTGCGGGCGCCGTACTCGGTCGAGACGCCGAGACCCAGGGTGGGCAGGGCCGCCACGCGGCGCAGGAAGTCGGCCACGGGGCCTCCGGGCGCGAAGGGGGGGCGCCGGCTATCCTCTGGGCGACCGGGCCGCCGCCCCGCGGGCCGCCTCCCCCCTGCACCGGACGCTTCCATGGGCTGCATCATCATCGCCGCGCTGCTGGGCATGCCCCGCATCGCCATCCTCGTCCTGGTCATGCACGGGTGGCTGTCGCGGGCCTTCGAGCACGGCCTCTGGCCCATGATCGGCTTCTTCCTCGCCCCGTGGACCATCCTCGCCTACGCCCTGGCCATGAACAACATCGGCCCCGCGGGCCAGGTGACCACGGCAGGCTGGGCGCTGACGGCGCTGGCCTTCGCCGTCGACATGGGCCTCGTGGGCGGCGGGGCCCGGGCGCGGCGCAAGCGCAAGTGAGCCGCACGCCGGGGCGCGGATCCTCGGTGTCAAGGTCAGAAGCTGTCCGCCTCGCGGGTGGCACAGCTGCGGCCCCGCCCTAAGTGGGCCCCATGTCTCCTGCTGCTCCCTCCCAGGCCTCGCTCTTCCCCGCCCCGGCCCCGGCCCCCGCCGGGCCCGTCGTCCCGCCCGCGGGCGGGGGCCTCCGGGTCCACCGGAGCAACCGGGTCGAGTTCCTGGCCGCCCTGCTGGCCCACAACCTCGCGCTCTTCGGCGCCAAGGACCCCATCGCCACCGAGCATGTGGTCGTGGGCAACCGGGGCACCGAGCGCTGGCTGGCCCACGCCCTGTCGTCGGCCCTCGGCATCGCCGCCAACATCGCCTACCCCTTCCCGGCGAGCGTGGTGCGGGCCCTGGTCGACGGGGCCCTGGGCCCCCTGCCCCGGGGCCGGGCCGAGCGCTGGTCCAAGACCGCCCTCAAGTGGGCGATCGCCGACGAGCTGCTCGCCCTGCCGGCGGGCCCCCTCTGGCAGCCCCTCCACGACTGGATGGCCGCCGAGCCCCCCGACCAGCCCGAGGTCATCGACCGGCGCCTGCTCGGGCTGGCGGCCCGCCTCGCCGATGTCTTCGACCGCATCCAGGCCTTCCGCCCCGAGTGGACGGCCCGCTGGGAGAGCGGCCTCGACGGCCCCGACGAGGTGGCCGCCTGGCAGCCCGCCCTGTGGCGCCAGCTCGTGGCCCGCCTCGGCCCCGACCACCACGCAGCCCGCACCCTCCAGGCCCTCGCGGCGCTCCAGGCCGGCCCTCCGGTCGCGCCGCTCCGGCTCCAGGGCCGCGACCTGGCCACCCTCCACCTCTTCGGCATCAGCTCGCTGCCCCCCATCTGGCTCGAGCTGCTGGGCGCCGCCGGCCGCCACCTCTCCATCGACATCTACCTGCTGTCGCCGTCGAACCAGTTCTGGGCCGACGTGCGCCGGGGCACCCTCGACCTCCCGAGCCCCCTGCGCCTCGCCCGCGACCAGCTCCAGGCCCGCCTCGAGGCCGCCATCCCGCCCGACGCCCCCGTCGGCCCCGGCCGCACCCGGCCCAACCCGACCCTCGCCACCTTCGGCCGCATCGCCCGCGACTTCCAGGCCGTGCTCGAGCGGCTGCCCGAGGGCTACCGCGACCAGCCCGGCGAGGGCGAGCCCTTCATGGATCCGGTGCCCGACTCGGCGGCGCCCGAGGGCCCGGCGGCCCCGGCGCTGCACTGGCTCCAGTCCGACATCCTCCACATGCGCCACCCCGCCGACCACAAGCGCAGCATCGAAGACTTCGAGCGCCGGCGCCTCGACCCGGACGACGACAGCCTCCAGATCCACGCCTGCTACAGCAGCCTGCGCCAGGTCGAGGCCCTCAAGGACGCCCTGCTCGACCTCTTCGACCGCCACCCGACGCTCCAGCCCCGCGACGTGCTGGTCATGTGCCCCGACATCGCCACCCTCGCGCCGCTGGTCACGGCGGTCTTCGGCGACGGCGACCGGGCCGCCAGCGGCGGGGCCCCCGCCGTGCCCCACCGCCTCGCCGACCGCTCCCTGCGCGAGCTGAACCCCGTCTCTGAGGCCATCCTCCAGCTGCTCGCCCTGTCGCGGGGGCGGCTGCGGGCCCCCGAGGTGCTCGAGCTGCTCGCCCTCGAGCCCGTCCGGGCCCGCTTCGGCATCGAGGCCGGAGAGGTGCCCGTGCTGGCCGAGCTCGTGGCCCGGGCCGGCGCCCGCTGGGGCCGCGACGCCGCCCACCGCACCGACTTCGACCAGCCCGCCGAGCCCCTCTGCACCTGGCGCTTCGCCATGGAGCGGCTGGCCCTGGGCGTCGTGCTCGACGCCAGCCCGGTGCCCGCCCTGCTCTGGGAGGGGCTGCGGCCCGTCGATCTCGGCGGCACGAGCGAGGACACGGCCCGGGTCGAGCGGCTGCTGGCCTTCTCGACCGCCCTGCTCCACCACTGCGACCAGCTCGCCCACCCCCGGCCCCTCGCCGGGTGGGCCACGGCCCTCGACGCGGCCCTCGACGACCTCGTCACGGCCAGCCCCGAGACCGCCTTCCGGCTGCGCCAGGTGCGCGAGGCGGTGGCGGCCCTGGGCGCCGGCGGCCTCGACCCGGCCCGGGTGGTCGACAGCGGCGCCGTCCACAGCGCCCTCGAGGGCAGCTTCGGCGAGCTCGCCGGGCCCCTGGGCCAGCAGACCGGCGCCGTGACCTTCTGCACCCTGCTGCCCGAGCGGGGCGTGCCCCACAAGGTCGTCTGCCTGCTCGGCATGGACGAGGGCGCCTGGCCCCGCAACCCGCCCGCCCTGGGCTTCGACCCCACCGTGCGCAAGCCCCGGGTCGGCGACCGCGACCCCCGCGACGAGGACCGCTACCTGCTGCTCGAGGCCCTGATGGCCGCCCGCGACCACCTCCTCGTCTTCTACACGGGCCGCGACCAGCGCTCCCGCGAAGAGCTGCCGCCGGCCGCCCCGATCGGCGAGCTCATCGACGTGGTCGAGGCCAGCTTCCTCGCGCCGCCGGGCTGGGACGAGGTCCGGGGCTGGCTGGTCGTCGAGCACGCGCTCCAGCCCTTCTCGGCCCGCAATTTCGTGCCCGGCGGGCTCATCGAGGGCGGCGGCCCCCACCGCCTGCGGGCCCGCCCCTGGTCCTTCGACCCCCGCCTCGCCCACAGCGCCACGGTCTTGCGGGAGGGGGGCGGTCAGCTCCCGGTCTTCTGGCCCCAAGACACCGTGCTGGAGGCCACAGTCGACGAAGCCATCGAGCTCACCGACCTCGTGCGCTTCTGGTCGAGTCCGGCCCGCTGGCTGGTGCGCCAGCGGCTGGGGCTCTGGCTGGGCGAAGAGCACGCGGCCGTGCCCGATCGCGAGCCGGTCGAGCTGGACGGCCTCGAGAGCTGGATCCTCCAAGAGCGGCTGGGCACGATGCTGCTCGACCCCGCGCTGGCCCCGCCGGACGGGGCGCCCAGCGGCGCGGGCCCGGGCCTCGACCTGGCGCCCCTCCGGGCCGGCCTGTGGGCCCGGGCGGCCCTGCCCCCGGGCACCCTCGGCGTGCTCGGGCTCCAGGCGGCCGCCGCCGTCATGGCCGGCCCCGCGGCCCGGCTGCGGCCCTTCCGGGCGGGCCTGAAGCCGGTCGACCTGCGGCTGCGCATCGGCGCCCACACCCTCTCGGGCCAGGTGCCCGAGGTGGGCGAGGGCGGGGTGACGGCCCTGGTCCAGGGGCGCCTCGCCGGCCGGCGGCTGCTCGCCCCCTGGCTCCACGCGGTCGCCCTCGTGGCCAGCGGCCGGCCCACCCCCCTCGTCATCGCGCCGACCAAGCCCGCCAAGGGCGGCGAGCTGGTGCGGGTGCTGCCCTTTGGCGGCGACGCCGGGGCGGCCCGGGCCTGGCTCGGCGCCCGCCTCGACGCCATGGTCGCGGGCCAGCGCCAGCCCCTGCCCTTCTTCGCCCGGGCCTCGTGGGCCCTGGCCGAGAAGGCCCCCGGCCGCGGCAAGCCCCCCATCGGCGCCACCCACGCCCGGGCCGCCGACCTGCCGCCCCCCCTGCGCGAGGCCGCCCTCACGGCCGCCCGCCAGCACTGGCACGGCAGCGAGCGCCTGCGCGGCGAGGTCGACGACCCCGACGTGCGCGCCATCTTCGGCACCGACTTCCCCGCCGCCCCCCACAGCCCCGCCGAAGACGCCCTGCTCGACGCGGCCCTGGCCTTCTGGCACCCCTTCCTCAGCGGCATGGAGACCCTGTGAGCGCCCCTCCCCCCTCGCTCCCCGTCTTCACCCCCACCACCCCCATCGAGACGGGCATCACCCTGCTCGAGGCCAGCGCGGGCACGGGCAAGACCTACCAGATCACCAACCTCGTGCTGCGCCTCGTGCTCGAGAGCGGGCTGCGGCTGCCCGAGGTGCTGGTCGTGACCTTCACCCACGCCGCCACGGCCGAGCTCAAGGAGCGCATCCGGCTGCGCATCGGCATGGCCCAGCGGGCCCTCGAGGCGGGGGCCGCGCCCCCGGGCGACGCCCTGCTCGCCCAGCTCGTCGCCGCCGCCGCCGCCGACACCGAGCACGGCCGGCTGCTGCGGGCCCGGGCGCGCAAGGCCCGCGAAGACCTCGACCAGGCCCTCATCTCGACCATCCACGGCTTCTGCCAGCGCATGCTCCAGCTCAGCGCCTTCGAGTCGGGCACGGCCTTCGGGCGCGCCCTGGTCACCGACGAGAGCGAGGCCGTCGGCCGGGTGGTCGAGGACTTCCTCGTCACCCGCCTCCACAGCGCCCCGCCCGACGAGGCGCGGCTGCTCCAGGGGCCCTGCGGCTGGACCCGCGCCGGCCTCACGGCCCTGGCCCGGCTGGCCCTCGCCGATCCCGACCTGCCCCTCGTGCCCGACCGCGTCGCCGTCGACCGGGACGACTGGCTCGCCCGCCTCGGCCGCTTCCGCCAGGACTGGGCCGCCGCCTGCGCCCCCGGTGGCCCCGTGGCCACCCTCACCGCCCTCGTGCGCGACAAGAAGAAGGCCTTCGACGGCCGCAGCTATGGCGCCCGCTACGCCGAAGACCGGGTGGCCCAGGTCGACGCCTGGCTGGCCAGCCTCTCCGAGCTGCCCGATCCGGGAGAGGCCTGGGTGCGCTGGTTCTCGCCCGACCAGCTCGCCGCCAAGGCCCGCTCCGATGCAGGCCCCGCCCTCGCCACGGCCCCCATCTTCGGCGACTGGTTCGGGCTCGTCAGCGACGCCGCCACCCTCGTCACCGGCGCCCGCATCGAGGCCACCCGCTGGCTGCGCGCCGCCCTCGCCCGCCACCACCGGCGCGAGAACGCCCAGACCTTCCACGACCTGCTCCGCGACCTCGACCGCACCCTCGCCCACCCCGCGCGGGGCCCCGTGCTCGCCGACGCCATCCGGGCCCGCTTCAAGGCCGCCCTGATCGACGAGTTCCAAGACACCGACGCCCTCCAGTGGCGCATCTTCGGGCGGGTCTTCGGAGGGGTCGGCGCGCCCGAAGAAGACGTCTCGGCCCACGCCCTCTACCTCATCGGCGACCCCAAGCAGGCCATCTACGGCTTCCGCGGGGCCAACGTCCACGTCTACCTGCGGGCCCGGGACGCCGCGCCGGCCCACCGCCGCTTCACGATGAAGACCAACTACCGCTCCGACGGCGACCTGGTCGCGGCCATGAACCACCTCATGGACCGGCCGGGCACCTTCGGCGCCGGCGGCATCGACTACGTGCGCGTCGACGCCCACCACACCGGCGCTCGCTTCCACGACCCCCGCCCCGGCGCCGCCCCCCTCACCCTGGTCTGGGCCGACGACCAGCTCACCGGCGAGGCCGCAGGCGAGCTGCTCGGGAACGGCGCGCTCCAGGAGCTCCTCGCCGAGCGCTGCGCCGCCGATGTGGTCGCGCTGCTGGCGAGCGGCGCCACCCTCGGCAAGCCGGACCGCCGGCGCCCGGTGGCGCCCGGCGACATCGCCGTGCTGGTGCGGGGCCACGCCCAGGCCGGCCGGGTCCAGGCCGCCCTCGACCAGCGCCGGGTGCCGGCGGTCATCGCCAGCCAGGGCAGCGTCTTCGAGACCCACGAGGCCACCAGCCTCTCCCGCTGGCTCGCCGCCCTCGACGGGGCCGCCAGCGAGTCGAGCGCCCGGCTGCTCGCGGTCGATCCCCTCCTCGGCGCCACCGTGGCGGACCTGCCGGGAACCGAGACCACCGAGACCACCGAGACCCCGGGGACCACTGCGCCGCGCGACACGGCCCACCAGTGGGGCGCCTGGCTCGAGCTCGTCGGGCACTGGCGCCGCCGGGCCCGCAAGCGGGGCGTGATGGCGGCCTTCCGGGCCCTGCTCCGGGCCCGACCGCCCTGGGCGACCAGGGGCGAGAGCGTCCAGGATGCCGTGCTGGCCGCCCCCGGCGGCGAGCGGCGCATGACCAACCTGCTCCAGCTCGCCGAGCTGCTCCACACCCAGGCCGTCCAGGCCCGGCTGCCGCTGCCGGGGCTGCGCCGGTGGCTCGACCGCCAGCGCCTCGAGGCCGTCGACGCGCCCGAGGCCGCCGAGCTTCGCCTCGAGAAGGACGACGCCGCCGTCCAGATCGTCACCTTCCACCGCTCGAAGGGCCTCCAGTATCCCGTGGTCTTCGTGCCCTTCGGCTGGGGGGACGAGGGCGGCCGCACAGCGGCCCCCCTCATCGCGCCGGCGCCCGACGACCCGGCCCAGCGCCAGCTCGTGCTGGCCGCCGCCGGCCCCGCCGCCGAGGAGGCGGTCGCGGCCCAGGCCGCCGAGGCCCGCCGCGAGGGCATGCGGCTGCTCTACGTGGCCCTCACCCGGGCGGTCCACCGCTGCGTGCTGTACTGGCCCGGGGCGCCGGCGCCCTCGAAGAACGGCAGCCCCAAGCCCCGGGCCCTCAGCGCCGCCTGCGCCCTGCTGCACGGCGGGCCTCCGGGTCCGGCCACCGGCCCCGGCGACACCGGCGACGACCGGGTGGTGGCCGCCCCCGCGCGCACGGCCGAGCTGGGCCCCGCCGACCAGCGGGCCGAGCTCGCGGCGCTCGTGGCCGCCGCCCCCCGGCCGGGCCTCCTCGCCCTCGTCGACGCCACCGCGCCCGCGGACCATCCCTGGACGGCCCCCCCGGCCCCCGCGCCGCGCCTGCGGGCCCGGCGGCTGTCGCGCCCCCGGGTCGACGACGACTGGCGGCGCCACTCCTACTCGGCCATGACCCGCGCCGACCTCGCCGCCCAGCGGGAGGAGCAGGTCGACCCCACCCGCGGCCTCGGCTTCGACGACGACCGGGTCGCCTCGGCCCCCTCCCCCCACAGCAGCCTGCCGCCGCTGGATCCGGCGGCCCTCGCCGCGGACGAGGTGCCCCTCGCGGCCTTCCCCGCCGGGGCCGACGCCGGCACCTGCCTCCACGCCGTCTTCGAACACCTCGACTTCGTGCGGGCGGTCGACCCCACCGACGCCGGCGACCACCTCCGCACCGTCGTCGCCCGGGAGCTCACCGCCCACGGCTTCTCCGATGAGACCACCCAAGACGTCCTCGTCAAGGGCATTCCCGCAGTCCTCCAGACGCCGCTGGGGCCGCTCCTGCCCAGCCACTGCCTCGCCGACATCGACCGGGCCGACCGGCTCGACGAGCTGCGCTTCGACTTTCCCATCGCCGGCGGCGACCGGGGCGACGGCCTCCCCGTCACCCCCCAAGATCTCTGCGATGCCCTGTCGCTGCGCGATCCCGACGACGAGCGAGTGCCGCGGCACTGGATCGAGCGGGTGGCGGGCCTCGACTTTGCGCCCCTGCGCGGCTTCATGACGGGCAGCATCGACCTCGTCTTCCGGGTGCCCGACAGCGCGGGCGGGCGCTGGTTCGTGGTCGACCACAAGTCGAACAAGCTCGACCTGGACCGGGCCGGCCGCACGGTGCCGGCCTGCTTCGACCAGGCGCGGATGCGGCACGAGATGGCCCACCACCACTACTTTCTCCAGTACCACCTCTACACGCTGGCCCTCCACCGCTTCCTCAAGCTGCGGCTGGGGCCGCGCTACGACTACGACCGCCACATGGGCGGCGTGCTCTACCTCTTCGTCCGGGGCATGACCGGCCCGGACGCCATCCAGGACGACGGCGTGCGCGGCGTCTTCGCCGACCAGCCCCCCGCTGCGGTCATCGAGGCCCTCGACGAGGTCTTCGGCGCCGTGGAGGTGCCCCGATGAGTGCCCTGCTGTTGCCCCCGACGACGCCCGCCGATCCGGCGGGCACGGCCGCCGTCCAGTCGCGCCTCGCCCCCTTCGTCAGCGCCGAGGTGCTCACCCCCCTCGAGCCGGTGGTGGTCGAGCTGCTCGGTCGCACGGTGGGCGCGCGCGACCCCGCGGTGCTGCTGGCGCGGGCCCTCGCCGTGCGGGCCCCGCGCCAGGGCCACGTCTGTGTGGTGCTGGACGGCCCGCTGCCCGCGGCCGAGTCCCCCCTGGACTGGCCGGCCGATCGGGCCGCCTGGCGGGCCGCGGTCGCCGCCTCGCCCCTGGTGGGCGCCCCCGGCGACCCGGCGCCCCACCCCTTCCTGCTCGCCGGCCAGCGCCTCTACAGCGCCCGGTGCTGGTCCGACGAGAACGGTCTCGCTGACGACATCTTGCGGCTGCTCCGCACGGCGCCGGAGCTCGACGCGGCCCTGCTCGAGCAGGGGCTCCGCGCCCTCTTTGCCGCGCCGGCCGGGGTGGCCCTCGCGGCCGTCGACGACCGCCAGCTCCACGCCGCCGCCCAGGCCGTCGGGGCGGGCTTCGCCGTGATCACGGGCGGCCCCGGCACGGGCAAGACCTGGACCGTGCGCAACGTGCTCACCCTGCTCTTCGCCCAGCACCAGGCCGCCACCCCCGGGGCGCCCCTCCGGGTGGCCCTGGCCGCGCCCACCGGCAAGGCGGCGGCCCGCATGAAGGAGTCGCTCGCGAAGGGCCTCGACGCCTTCCTCGCCGAGCGGGCCGGCGGCGCCCTGCCCCCCGGGGTCGCGCCTGCCGCCCTCGGCGCCTTCCTCTCCGGGCTCTCGGCCCGCACGGTCCACCGGCTGCTGCGGGTCGACCCGAGCCGCCCCGGCCGCTTCCAGCACGACCGCGACCGCCCCCTGCCGGTCTACGCGGTGGTGGTGGACGAGAGCTCGATGCTCGACCTCGGGCTGATGGCGCGGCTGGTCGAGGCCGTGGGCCCCGAGACCCGCCTCATCCTCCTCGGCGACGAGCACCAGCTCGCCAGCGTCGAGGC
>CAXQUZ010000205.1:0-10212 GCA_964226865.1 Myxococcota bacterium
CAGGATGGCGCCCCAGAGGCCCGGCATGATGAACCAGGCACCGCCGAGGGCCACGTCCGTCCAGAGCAGCTCGTTGGTGCGCAGCCCGTCCACGGTGGCCGCATTGCCCAGCACCCACGGCGCCAGCAGATAGACGACAAAGCCCGTCAGCACGGCAAGCCCGACGCCGCGGGGAATGGAGCGGCCCGGGTCGGCGAGGTCGCCGGAGAGGCCCACGCCGGCGAGCACCCCGGTGACGGCCGGGAAGAACACGGCGAAGACCGTCCAGAAGCCGCCGTCCTGCCAGGTGCCGCGCAGGGGGATGGCCGGGTCGGAGAAGTCGACCCCGGCGACCATGGCGGCCAAGGAGAGGAAGATGAGCGCCATGATGGGCAGCTGCATCTTGAGGGCCAGCACCGTGCTGCGGGCCGCGACCAGGACAACGAGCACGACGATGACCGCGGCCATCAGCTGGACGGGCACCCCCGGCCAGATCAGCCGCAGGCTCTCGGCGAGCCCGTAGGCGTAGAGGGTGACCGAGAGGGCCTGGGACAGGTAGAGCGGGATGCCCAGGGCGCCGCCCAGCTCGAGGCCGAGGCTGCGCGAGATGATGTAGTAGGCGCCGCCCACGCCGACGCGCATGTTGGTCGACAGCGCGCTCATCGACAGGGCGGTGATGGCGGTGATCGAGTTCGCCAGCAGCACGATGCCCACAGCGCCGAGGATGCCGGCGTTGCCGACCACCCCGCCCATGCGCATGTAGAGGATGACGCCGAGGATGGTCAGCACGGTCGGGGTGTAGACCCCGAGGAAGGTGCCGAGGCCGAGGCCGCCGGCGGGGGCGGTCGGACGGTCGCTGGCGGTGTCGGTGGCCATGGGTCCTCGGGAGCCGGCCCGGCGCAGCGCCCGTGTCGGGGGCGCCCGGGCGGGGGGGCTCAGGGGGAGAAGGTGTCGAGCAGGCGCTCGATCTCGAGCTCGGCCTCAGCGGCCGCCCGGGCGTCGAGGCCGGCCTGCTCGAGCTGGGAGATGTCTTCTTCCAGGTTGTCGAGCGCCGTGTCGGCCAGGGCGCGGTCTCCCATGCGGGAGAGCTCGGTGAGCGCGTCGAGGGCGCCGCTGACCTCGTCGAGCAGGGCCCCGGTGCCGGCGCCCGCGTCGAGGCTGACCTCGGCACCGGCCACCACCTGGCGGGTGTGGCAGCGGTCGGAGAGGTAGCTCAGCGTGTCGGCCAGCCGGTCCATGCGGTTCTGGAGCGCGGTGTAGGTGGCGCGGGCCCGGCCGAGCTCGTCGTCGACGAGCTGCTGATCCTCGGCAGAGACCTGGGCGGACCCCGGGGGACGGGGGAGCACGTGGGCGAGGTCGGCGAGGCGGCCCTCGATGGACACGACGAAGTCGCGCACCTGGGCGGCGGCGGCCTCGTAGGCCTCGGCCACCTCGGCGAGCTGCTCGACCGGCGGCGGCGCCTCGTCGTCGGGCAGCCCCTGGAGGGCGGGACGCTGGCGGGCGGTCTCGGCGACGTGGGCCCGGAGCAGCAGCACGGAGCGCGAGCGCCAGACCATGCCGAGCACCCGCTCCATGTTCTCGGCGCGGCGGTCGAGCAGCCGGGCATCTTCTTCGTAGCGCGAGACCAGCTCGTCCCGATCGGCCTTCGCCGCCACCCGCTCCCGGCGGACCCGGAGGTGGCGGGCCTGATCGCGGGCCTCGCCGAGGGAGGTCGCGAGCTGGCCCTCGAGGCCCGCGAGGCGGCGGGGCACGGCGTAGAGCTCGTCGGCGCCCCCCGCAGCGGCCGACCGGGCCGGGCGGGACGGCAGGGGACGGCGGGCGGGGCTCGCTGCCGGTGCGGCCCCCACGGGATCGGCCGCCACAGGCCCGTCCACCCGGGGGTGGGGCCGATCGCCGGAGAGGGCCCGCCGCCCGGCGCTGGCCACGGTGACCAGCACATAGACGCCCAGCACCCCCAGGCCGCCCACAAAGAGCAGCCCGAGCGCGATGAACAGGGGAATGGCAGCAAGCACGGGCATCGGCTGCGGGACATATCGCTCCGCCCGTCCGGGCGCTTGCCGGCGCGGTGGGCCCGGGCGCAGGGACCGCGCGCTCCGCCCCCTCCCCGGGCCTCTGGGCCGCGTGCTGTTCGTGCGGGGGCGGCCCACAGGCTACGGAGCCCCACCGGCTGCACGGCCCCGCACCCACCGGGCGCCGGCGCGTGCCCGCCCCGGCCCCACCCCAACGAGAACAACGTCCAGATGGCCATCTTGCACGTGATCAAGCCCAGAGTTGCGGGCGCGCCCCGCGGGGTGGCCTGAGCATGCGCCGCGTCGAGGCCGGGCTGGTCCTGGGGGGGCACACGCTGCGCGAGCGCCTCGGCTTCGGCGCCGGGGGCGAGGTCTGGCGGGTCGAGCGCGAGGACGGCAGCAGCTGCGCCCTCAAGTGTGCCGAGCGGGCCCAGCTCCGCCTCGGGGCCGCGGACGAGGCCCGCTTCAGGCGCGAGTTCGAGCAGCTGCGCACCCTGCGCCTGCCCAACGTGGTGCGGGTCCACGACATCGGCGCCGACGACCACTTCGTGTGGTTCACCATGGACGTCGCCCGGGGCCGCAGCTTCGACCAGTACGTCCAGGAGGGCGTGGGCCTCGCCGATCGGGTGGGCCGCCTCGTCCGGGCCGGCGCCGGTGTCGCGCGCGCCCTCGCGGCCATCCACCGCCTGGGCCTCGCCCACCGCGATCTCAAGCCGGCCAACCTGCTCGTCGACGAGGACGGGCGCCCGACCGTGCTCGACTTCGGCACCGCCCGCTTCGCCGCGGCCCACGACGCGAGCTCCGAGCTGATGGGCACGGTCTCGTACATGGCGCCCGAGCAGCGCATCGGCCTGCCCCACGACCGGCGGGTCGACATCTACGCCCTCGGCGTCACCCTCCACGAGGCCTTCACCGGCATTCCCGCCGGGTCCTGGAAGCCCGGCCGCCCCCGGACGGCCCTGTGCCGCATGGGACCCGAGGTCGACCGCGCCCTGTCCTGGCTCATCGACCGCATGCTCGCCCTCGATCCGGCGGCCCGGCCGACCGCCCCAGAGGTCGAGTCGGTGCTCGTGGCCCTCGACGAGGGCGGCCACCTCGCCCCGGCCCCCTGGCCGGCCCCCCCCAGCTACACCGGCGACGCCACCCCCCTGCTCAGCGCAAACTGCGTGGTGACGGGCCACCCGGGCACGGGCCGCCGGCGCATGGTCCAGGAGGCCCGCTGGCAGTGGTACCGCAAGGGCTACCGCTCCATCGCCGGCCGCTGTGTGCCCGAGCGGCCCTTCGGCCCCTTCAGGGCCATCCTCCGCGAGCTCTTCGCCACCGCCAGCCCCGCCCGGCGCCGCGACCTCGCCGGCGACGAGGCCCCCCTGCTCCAGGCCCTGTGGCCCGGGCTGCCCGTGCCGGTCGTGCGGCCCGCCGCCTGGCCGCCGGATCCCCGGGCCGCCGCCGAGGCCCTCGGCCGCACCCTCGCCCGCCGCGCCCCGCTGGCCATCGTGCTCTGGGAGGTGGACGAGGCGGACGTGGGCACCGCCGCCGTGCTCGAGCACCTCGTCCGGGCCGTGCCCGAGGGGGTGCGCATCTGGGCCACCGGCCGCCGGGCCCTGTCGGGGCTGCGCGCCGTTCGCCCGCCGGGCTGGAGCTCCCAGAGCGAGCGCGAGGTGCTGCCCGAGCTGATCCCCGAGGGGCTCTGGCCCGAGGGCCCCCCCGCCGCGACCCCCCTCGAGAGCTGCGCCCGGGGCTGGTCGGTGCTGGCCCGCTACCGGGGCGAGGCCCCGCCCCACCGCCCCACCCGCCGGCGGGGGGTCGACGAGGATCTCAAGCACCTGGCCCTGCTCGAGGAGCCCTTCCCGGTCGCAGTGGCCCGCCGGCTCTGCGAAGATCTCGACCAGGTCATCGAGTCGGGCCACCTCGCCTGGACGGCCCCCGGCACGGGACGGTGGGAGCAGAGCCGCCCGGTGGCCGAGGCCTCCGACGAGCCCACCGAGACCACCGATCTCTTCGCCCGCCACCGTCCCGCCCAGGGCGGCGAGGACGACAGCGGCCGGGTGCCCCGGGTGCCCCTCGAGCGCATGCCGCCGGACGGCCGCGCCTGGCTGCGCTTTGCCGATCCCTCCACCCGCCTGCTCGCCCGGGCCGCCGGCCGCCACCGCAAGGAGCTCCGCCGCCGGGTCGCCCAGGCCTGGGCCCACGCGCCCCCCTCTCCCGAGCGCAGCCTCCGCTACGCCCTCCAGTGCGTGCGGGCGGGCAACCCCCAGCTCGGTGCCCTGCGCGAGGCGGTCGACGTGGCCGTGGTGCGGGGCGAGCCCGCCGAGGTCGAGCGCTGGCTCCAGCTGCTCGAGCTGCACGGCGGCGGCGACGAGCGCTGGGACACCCGCTTCGCCACCCTCTTCGCCGCCTCGGCCCTGCGGCCCGACAGCGTCGACCGGGGCCGCATCCTGGCCCTGGGCCGGGACGCCGGGGACGAAGAGCGCCGCGGCAAGGCGGGCTGGCTGCTGCTCCGGGACGAGATCCGCAGCGGCGACGCCGAGCGGGCCGCGGCCCAGGGGCGCCGCTGGGCCGACAGCCTCACCACCGCCCACCCGGGCCTCGCCGCGGCCCTGCGCCGGGAGGCCGCCGAGGCCTGGCGGGTGCTCGGCCGGGCCGACCTCGCCGTCGCCGACGGGCGCCTCGCCCTGGCCCTCGCCCGGGAGTCGCGCACGGCCCACACCGAGCCGGCCGAGGGGCTGCCTGTGTCCTTCGCCGAGGTCCAGGCGGGGGTGAGCCTCGCCGGGGCGCTGGTCGAGAGCGGCGAGCTGGAAGAGGCCATCAGCCTGTGCAACCGCCTCGTGCCCCAGGCCGCGGCCGCCGGGCTCGAGCGGGGCGAGGGCGGGCTGCTCGCCACCCTCGCCCGGGCCCAGCTGCTCCGGGGCGCCCGCCAGGCCGCCACCGACACGGCCGCCCGGTGCCGCAACGGCCAGCCCCGCCACCGCGACCCCCACATCCACGCCGCCTGTGCTCTGGTCCGGGCCCGCCTCGCCGTCGAGCTGGGCGATCTCGCCGCCGGCGACGTGCTCCTCGACGAGGCCCGGGCCGCCGCCCAGGCCCTGCGCGACCGGGGCCTCACGGTGGCCGCGAGCGCCGTCGCCCTCGAGGCCGCCCTCCAGCGCGCCGACGCCCGCGAGGCCCGCCGGGCCCTGGCCATCCTCACCGACCCCACGCCCCCCCACCCGGTCGGCCTCTGGCCCACGGCCGGGGCCCGCTGGCGGTGGATGCGCGGCGACCTCCCGGGGGCCATCGCCCTGCTCGGGCCCGCCGTCGAGCACAAGACCCACGCGGGCTGCACGGCCGCCGCCGAGCGGGCCCGGCTGCTGCTGGTCGCCGGGCGCTATGCCGAGGCCCGCCGGGCCGCCGAAGAGGTCGTCATCGACGCCACCGTGGCGAGCTGGCGCGAGCTGGCCCTCTTCGGGCGCCTCGTGGCCGGCGCGGCCGACCAGTGGCCCGACCACCGCTACGCCGAGCTGGTCCGGGCCACCCGCCGCAGCCGCCAGGTCCACCTCTACCTGGGCGCGCTCCACCTCGACGCCATCCGCCGGCGCCTCCGGGGCGAGCCGGTGGGCGGGGTGCTCGCCGAGCTGCGCGCCCGCGCCGGCGACCTCCACCACCGCCTCTACACGGCGCTGGCCCGGGAGGACGGCTGGTAGCGGGTCGCGGAGGGGGGAGCGGCGACACCGCTCCGGGGACGCGCTATAGGTTGCGCCCCTTGGCGACCGCTGTGTCCGGTGGCCCCCTTCCGTCCCGGATGCGACCGCGTGGCGACTCCCCCCACCAGCTTCGGCAAGTACCGGATCCTCGAGCGGGTGGCCGTCGGCAGCCTGGCCGAGATCTACAAGGCCCGGCTGGACGGCATCGGCGGCTTCCACCGCACCTTCGCCATCAAGCGCATCCTGCCCCACCTCGCCAAGAATGGCGAGCTGGTCGAGCTTCTCATCGAAGAGGCACGGGTCGCGGGCCTCCTGAGCCACGCCAACATCGTCCAGATCATGGACCTGGGCGAGGTCGAGGGCTCGACCTTCATCGCGATGGAGTACGTCGACGGCCCCGACCTGGGCAAGGTGCTGGCCGCCTGCCGCGAGCGGGGCATCACCCTGCCCGTGCCCCACGCCATCTTCATCGCCATCGAGATGCTCAAGGGCCTCGAGTACGCCCACCAGCGCCAGGTCATGAAGGGCGGCCGCCTCGTGCCCCTCGACGTGGTCCACCGGGACGTGTCACCGGGCAACGTGCTGCTCTCGCGCCAGGGCGAGGTGAAGCTCACCGACTTCGGCGTCGACCGGAGCCACCTCGCCACCGTCGGCGCGGGCCCCCGCTCCCGCAGCCCCGAGCAGGCCGCCGGGGGCGCGGTCGACCACCGCACCGACCTCTTCGGCACGGGCGAGGTGCTCTACGAGATGCTCACGGGCCAGCGCCCCTTCGGCGCCGACCCCGCGCTCGCGGCGCTGCAGTCCGGCGAGCACGAGCCCGCCAGCAGCGTCAACCCCGACGTGCCCTACGGCCTCGAGCGCATCATCGAGCGGGCCCTGCTGCCGGATCCCGCCGACCGCTACGCCTCGGCGACGGCCATGAAGGACGCCCTCGACGCCTTCTTCCACGAGGCCGGCTTCATCTTCACCCACAGCACCCTCGCCGCCTTCCTCAAGGGCCTCGAGCAGGTGCCGACCCGCCCGACCCTCCACCCGGGCCCCTTCGACGACGAGGGCGAGGGCGAGGGACCGGGCACGCTCGAAGAGCTGGGCATCCTCGGCGACGAGGAACACAGCGAGACCCGGCCCATCCCCGAGCTCAGCTTCGACGACGACGAGGTCAGCGAGGCCCGCCCGACCCGCCTCGCCGACGACCACCTCGACCCGGGGCCCCCGCCCGCCGCCGACGACCTCGGCGAGGAGCTCCAGCTCGACGAGTCCGAAGAGGTGCCGCGGGCCGTCGCCCGTGCCCCCCACCTCGGCCGCGACGCCGCCCCGCCCCCGCGCAGCCCGCCGCCGGTGCCCCCGCCCCTGCCGGCCCCGGTCGCCGACCCGGCCCGGGCCGACCTCAGCCGGGTCGAGACCAGCATCCGCGCGGTGCCCGCCGCCTCCGCGCCCCGCCGGGGCATCATCGACGGCCTCCAAGACATGTCCCAGTCGGTCGCCCTCGGCCAGATCGCGGGCCTGGGCGACGAGGCGACCCTCATCCGCAACAGCCCCATCCCGGGCAGCCCCACCGACTGGTCGAACGCCGCCACGAACATCCGGGTCGACCCCACCCGCCCGGTGGGCGACGGCGAGAGCATCGACGACGGCATCCTGCTCCCCGACCCCGACGACTGGGACGACGCCGAGACCCGCATCAGGGCCGCTCCCGAAGAGGTCCGCCGCACGGCCGTGCTCGAGGCGCCCCCCACCCGGGTGATGTCGCCCCCGACCGTCGCCGTGCCGCCCCCGGCCGCGGCCCCCCGGCCCGCCCCCAGCAGCGGCCTCCAGCAGCTCGTCTACCTGCTCGTCGGCGCCGCGGTCACCGTGGCCGTGCTCTTCGTGGGCTTCGTGCTCGGCATGCGCGCCTCCAGCGTCATCGACGACAGCCCCGCCGGGCCCGAGGGCACCCCCCGCCTCACGGTCGAGGCGCCCATCGGCAAGCGGGTCACCATCAACGAGCAGGCCATCGAGGGCCCCGGCCCCCACCTGCTCGCCCCCGGGGTCCACATGGTCCGCCTGCTCGACGGCGAGGACGAGCTCAGCAAGTCCCGCCTCGAGCTGCGCCCGGGTGAACACCGCATCCTCAGCTACCAGCTCCGCACGGTGGAGGTCGCCGCGGACGAGTGACGACCACGTCCTCCGCCGGCCCTCCCCCTCCCCGCACCGAACTCCTCCCACCGAGGCCCCCGTGACTGCGCCACCTGCCGCGCCCGGCCCCAAGGGCGCCGGAGACGTCGTTCTCGCCGCCATCCAGGCGATGCGCCCCAAGCAGTGGGCCAAGAACGTCTTCGTCCTGGCCGCCATCTTCTTCTCGATGAACTTCCGCGATCTCGAGATGTGGACGGCCACCCTGTCGGCCTTCGCCGCCTTCTCCATGCTCGCGAGCGCCGGCTACCTCTTCAACGACGCCCGCGACGTCGAGGCCGACCGCCGCCACCCCACCAAGTGCAAGCGCCCCATCGCCGCTGGCCGGCTGCCGGTGCCGCTCGCCTATGCCGAGATGGTGCTGCTCTTCGTGGGTGGCTCGGCCCTGGCCTTCTGGGTCTCGCCCTGGCTGCTGGCCGTCGCCTGGCTCTACTTCGCGACGACCCTCTCCTACAGCTTCTACTTCAAGCACATCGTCATCCTCGACGTGATGTTCCTGTCGGGCGGCTTCCTGTGGCGGGCCATCGCCGGTGCGGTGGCCATCCAGGTCGACATCTCGCCCTGGCTGCTCGTCTGCACGGGCTTCGTGAGCCTCTTCTTCGGCTTCAACAAGCGCCGCGGCGAGCTGGTGCTCATGGCCGAGCGGGCCCAGGCCACCCGCAAGATCCTCGAAGAGTACAACCACGACATGGTCGTCGAGTTCCAGGCCATCACGACCAGCGGCACCATCATCAGCTACGCGCTCTACTGCGTGCAGGGCTCGCCGAGCCCCTGGCTGCTGCTGACGCTGCCCTTCGTGCTGTACTGCGTGTTCCGCTACATGTACCTGGTGACCGCCAAGAACGAGGGCGGGGCACCCGACGAGACCCTCTTCAAAGACACGCCCATCCTCGTCGCGGGGCTGCTCTACGGCGCCACGGTGGTGGCCGTGCTGATGCTCGCGCCGGTGCGCGGCGGGCCGATCTGAGCCGGGGACGCGCACGCCTCGGCCGCCTGCTGGTGGTCCTGCTCTGGCCGCTTGTGGTGGCCTGGCCGCTGCCGCTGGTGCTGCGCGAGGCGCTGCTCTGCGCCCCCGACCAGGAGGCGGCCACCCACGTCTGGGGCCACTGGGCGGCCTGGGTCCAGGGCCGGCCGCTGCGCCTCGACGGGACCCTCATGGCCTGGCCCACGGGGATCGAGCTGGTGCTCATCGACCCCCTCGCGGCCCTCGTCGCCGGCCCGGCCCTGCTGCTCGACGGGCCCGCCCTCGGCTACAACCTGCTGGTCTGGACGGGCCTCGTGCTCGCCGGGCTGACGGGGCTCGCCCTCGCCCGGCGCCTCGGGACCCCGCCCGTGCCCACGGCGCTGCTCGCCGCCACCTGCCCGACCCTCGTGGCCAACACCGCGGACGGCATGACCGAGGGCTTCCTGGTGGCCCTGGTCGTGCTCCAGGCGGTGCTGCTGCTCGACCTGCGCGACCGCCCCGGTCCCGGGCGCCTCCTCGCGGCCGGCCTGGCCGCCGGGGCCACCGCGTGGGCAGGCCCCTACAATGCCGTCTGGGCCGGCATCCTCGACCTCGGCATCCTCGTCTGGGCACTCGGACGCCACCGGGCCGCCGTGCCCTGGCTCGCCGGGGCCCTCGCCCTGGGCGGCGCCGTCATGGGCCCCGTCGCCGTCACCATCTTCACGGCGCGGGCCGAGAGCCTGCCGGGCGGGGCGGCCCGGGCGGGGCTGCCCGCGGTGGTCGAGAACCCCGCCATCTTCCGGGGCGGGGTGCGCACGGGCGCCGACCTCAGCGACCCCTTCCTGCCCGGCCTGCTGACCGGGGGCGTCGCCGACCCGAGCCACACGGCCTACCTCGGCCTCGGCGTGCTGCTACTCGCCGGCTGGGCAGCCTGGCGACAGCCCCGGCTGCGGCCCTGGCTCGCCGGCGCCCTCGGCTTCGCGCTGCTCTCCTTCGGCCCCTGGCTCTACCTGGGCGGGCGGGCGCTCCGGGTGGGCGGTGCGCCCCTGGCCGGGCCGGCGGGGCTGCTGATGCTGGCCCTGCCTCCCCTCGCCCGCCTGAGCCGCTGGTACCG
Organism: Myxococcota bacterium; assembly: GCA_964226865.1. Taxonomy (GTDB): domain Bacteria; phylum Myxococcota_A; class UBA796; order UBA796; family UBA2385; genus CAXQUZ01. The sequence goes on from CAXQUZ010000205.1 coordinate 9,898, forward strand.
GGCCGGCGCCGTCGCCAGCCTGCTGCTCGCCCCGGTGGCCGCCGCCGGCCTCGCGCGGCTGGCCCGCCCGCGGCTGCGCGGCCTGGTGCTCGTGGGCCTGCTCGCGGATCTGCTGCTGCTCGCCCCCCTCGCCTGGCCCCTCCACACGAGCCGGCCGCCGCCGGCCTGGCCCCTCGAGGGACCGGGGGCCGTGCTCGAGCTGCCCCCCGTGACCACCGGCCAGCCGCCGCCCGGTGCCTGGCGGGACGTCGGCGCCCTCGCCCAGGTCCAGCACGGCCGGCCGGTCGGCGGCGCCTTCATGGGCCTCGGCGTGAG
>CAXQUZ010000206.1:0-9837 GCA_964226865.1 Myxococcota bacterium
CCCGAGCCGTCGATGAGGTGGGTGTAGACGGTGGCGTCGGCGAGCCAGGTGCGGCCGCTCGGGTCGCAGACCCGCCCCGAGATGGAGCCCGGCTGGGGGCCGGTGGCCTCGGCGTTCTCCTTCACGAAGAAGCTGGCCTCGTTGCAGCCCGTGCCGACGAGGGCGGCAGCCAGGGGCAGCAGGGACAGGGCGCGCAGGGCGGTGGATGGCATCGGGACTCCCGGGGGGACGGCCGCAGCGCGGGGGGCTGGACCGCGGCCGTGGGAGGGTACCCGCGCCCGGCTGCAATGGTCAACAGCCCCGCTCAGGCGCGCCAGTGGCCGCTGCGCCCGCCGCGCTTCTCGAGCAGCCGCACCCCCGTGATCCGCATGCCCCGGTCGATGGCCTTGAGCATGTCGTAGACCGTCAGACAGGCCGCGGTGACGGCCGTCATCGCCTCCATCTCGACCCCCGTGCGCCAGCGGGTGCCGACGGTCGCCCGCACGGTCACCACCCCGTCGGCCAGCGCCACGTCCACGTCGACCCGGTCGATGGGCAGCGGGTGGCAGAGCGGGATCAGCAGCGCCGTGTGCTTCGCCCCCTGGATGCCGGCGAGCCGGGCAATCTGGAGCACGTTGCCCTTGGCGGTGGTGCCTGCCTCGACCGCCGCGGCCGCCGCCGCCGAGAGGTGGACCTCGCCCTGGGCCACGGCGACGCGGTCGGTGTCGGGCTTGGCGCCGACGTCGACCATGTGGGGGTTGCCGTCGGCGTCGAGGTGGGTCAGGCCGGCGGGGCCGGCGGGCGGGGTGTCGCGGGACATGCGGGCTCCGGAGAGTCGACCAGGGAACGGGCGGCGACCCGGGAACGGCAGGCCACCGACGAGACAGACGGCGGCCAGTGACCGCGGGGCGACCCTCAGGCCGGCAGGGGGTCGCGGGCCAGGGGCATCGTGAGGCAGCGCGGACCGCCCCGCCCGCGGCAGAGCTCGCTGCCCGCCAGGTGGATGGCCACGCGCCGGCCGCTGGCGAAGAGGGCGTCGGCGTCGCCGCCGAAGTCGCGGTCGAGCAGGGCGAGCCACTGCTCGGGGGTGACGTCCTCGAAGCCACTCTCGGCCATCGCCGCCGCCGTGTGGCGGTTCCGCGCGTAGCCGAGCACCACCCCCGGGCCGAGGGCCACATAGTTGGCGCCGTCGGTCCACTGCTCGCGCTGGGCGTGGATGGGGTGGCCCCCGCCGCAGAGCACCGCCTCGAGGCCGATGCCCTCGCTGGCCAGGGCCGCGAGCAGGCTGCCGGGCAGCTCTTCGACGACGGTGTGGCCGTCGCGCCGCCGCAGCCGCATGATGCCCGCCTCCTCCCGGGAGGCCGGCCGCAGCAGGGGCGGGTAGACCACACAGCTGTTGCGGTCGGTGAGGGTGAAGACGGTGTCGAGGTGCATGGAGCTGCGCTGCTTGGGCATCTCGACCACCAGCACCCGGCTGAAGCCCGACTCGAGCAGCTCCTCGGCGAGGTGGACGATCATCGACCAGGTGGTGCGCTCGCTGGCCCCGATGCAGACGAGGGTGGGGCTGATGACCAGCACGTCGCCGCCCTCGACGGTCAGGGGCGCCGAGTGGCGGGCCGCCCCCACCCGCTCCGAGACCCGGGCCACGGGCGCCCCGGCGAAGAGGGGGTGGTTCTGGACCATGGCCCAGGTGAGCACGCTCTCGCGCCGGCGGGCCGCCTTGCTGGCGTTGCCCACGACGACGAGGCCCCCACAGACCGCCAGCAGGTCGCGGGTGAAGATGAGGTTGGGCAGCGGCCGCATGAGGGGCCAGCCGTCCAGCCGCCCGGCCTCGGTGCCGGCGATGAGGGTGGCCGTCAGCGCCACCGGGTCGAGGTGCTCCAGCCGACGCAGGGCCGGGTCGGCGACGAGGCCCAGGTTGGCCAGGCGGTCGAGCACGGCACGGCGGGCAGTGTCTTCCTGAAAAACCTCGGCCACGAGATCTTCGAGGGCATGGGTCTCGGCCACGGAGGCCAGCACCCGGCGCAGCCAGGCGTGCTCGGCCCGGGCCGTGGGGACGTGGATGAGGTCGTCGAAGAGCACGTAGTCGGGGCTGCTCTCGTCGATGTGGGAGGGCAGCATGCGCTCGTGGGCCACCCCGGGGGGCTGGATGACCACCCGCCGCAGCCGCCCCACCTCGGAGTCGACCCGGATGCGGGCGGCCGGACGGTCGGCGGCCCCCGGGGCGGGCGCTCCCGACGGGGCCCCAGACGGGGACACAGGCGACGGCGGCACAGGCGAAGCGTCGGGGGCAGACATGGGCGGACCTCCCGGGCCCCGCAGCGCACGGCCCGGCTCCCTCGTGTCCTGCCGGCGCGGGCCGTGCAAGGCAGCGACCGCCAGCCCCGGCCCGGCCCGGCTGGTAGGCTGGGCCCATGCGAACCTGGCTGCGCCGCCGCTACGAAGACCTGGCCGCGGGACGGCTGGGCCCGACCCACCACCCCGTCTACCGGGCCGCCATGGACGTGCTCCACGTCCTTGTCGTGCTCGTGCGCGAGACCGTGCGCGACCGCCTCCACGTGCGCGCCGCCCACCTCGCCTACTGGACGGCCGTGGCCATCGTGCCCATCCTCATGCTCGGCTTCGCCCTGACGGGCCCCCTCGGCCTCGCCGACGACACCCGCGACGCCGTGCGCCAGCTCCTCTACGACACGATCCTCGCCGGCTCGGTCGAAGAGGTGGGCGGCCTGCTCGACGAGCTCATCGCCCACACCAACCTCGGCACCCTCGGCACCATCGGCGTGCTCTCGACCATGTTCGTCGGCTCCCAGCTCTTCTTCAACGCCGAGCTGGCCTACAACGACATCTTCCGCACCCGGGTCGACCGCTCCTGGGTGCTGCGCTTCACGCTCTTCTACGCCGCCATCACCCTCGGCCCCATCCTCATCGCGACCGGCTTCGTGGTCACGGCCCGCCTCGGCGCCGGCGACGTCGAGCTGCCCTTCTTCTCGCGCCTGCTGCCGGTGCTGGTGTCGGCCCCGGCCTTCGTGGCCACCCTGCGGCTGCTGCCCTGCACCCGGGTCACCTGGCGGGCGGCGCTGACGGGCGGCGTCGTCACGGCCCTGCTCTTCGAGGCGGCAAAGCTCGGCTTCGGCGTCTACCTCGACGTCTTCGGCACCCGCGACAGCATGGCCGTCATCTACGGCTCGGTGGCCTTCCTGCCGGTCTTCCTCATCTGGACCTTCGTGGTCTGGCTGGTCGTGCTCTTCGGCGTCGAGGTCGCCTACCTCACCCAGCACCACGGCTCGCTGGTCGACGCCCAGCGCCGCCTCGCGGTCGACCCCCACGCCCCCACCCGCAGCGCCGACGGCTTCTTCGCCCTCGCCGTGATGGCGGTCATCTCGGACCGCTACCGGGCCGGGCGGGGCCCCGTGCCCCTCCAGCAGGTCGCCGAAGAGACCGGCGCCGACCCGCGCCACGTCCAGAAGGTCGTGACCGTCATGGCCGCCGCCGGGCTGCTGGTCTTCACCGACGACCGCCGGGTGCTGCCCGGGCGCCCCCCCGCCGACCTGCCCGCCTCGGTGGTGCTGCTGGCCTGGCGCGAGCGGGCCGCCCCCGCCGTGCACGGGCCCGCCGCGGGCGCCATGCGGGCGGCCATCTCGGCCATGGATCACGCCCTCGCCGGCAACCTCGACGTGCTCAGCGGCGGCCCCGGGGCCGCGTCCACCGACCGCGCGGCCCGCTGAGGCGCCCGGTCCCCCGATCCCGCCCCCCACCGGGTGCCGCCCGACGGGCCGCCGGGTACAGCCAAGCCCCCGTTCCTGGAGTCGCCCATGCCCGCCCGCGTCCTCTGGATGCACGACCTCAGCGCCCGCGCCGACGCCGCCGCGAGCGCCGTGCTGCGCCTGTCGGATCCCGACCACCCGGCGGCCGTGATCGCCCATGCCACGGGCCGCCTCGACCCCGACGGCGCCGTCGGCCGCGACGCCCGGGCCCGCTTCGCCCAGATCGCCGACGACCTCGCCGCCCACGGCCTCCACCTCCAGCCCGTGGTGCGGGCGGGCCGCCCCGCCGAGCTGATGCGCACCCTCACCGCCGAGCACGGCCTCGACCTCGTCGTCTTCGGCCGCACGGGGGTCTCGGGCCTCGACCGGGTGCTGCTCGGCAGCACGGCGGGCCGGCTCGTGCGCAGCGCCCCCTGCCCGGCCCTCGTGGTCGACGAGCGGGGCCTGCCGCCCCTCACCCGCATCACCTGCGCGGTGGATCCCGACGAGCCCGCCCCCCGCACCGTGGCCGCCGCGGCCCGCCTCGCCTGCAGCCAGGACGCCGAGCTCGACGTCGTCGCCGTGGTCGAGGCCGGCTCCGGCACCGAAGACCTCGACGGCGCCCGCGACCGGGCCGCTGCCGCCCTGCGCGACCACGCCCCCTGCATCCCCGATCGCTGGAGCGCCCGGGCCTGCATCGGCGAGACCGCCCTCCACGGCATCCTCGTCGCCGCCCGGGGCGCCAGCCTGCTCGTCGTGGGCACCCACGGCCGCACGGGCCTCGCCCGCTTCCTCGAGGGCTCGGTGGCCGAGAGCGTCGTCGAGGACGCCCCCATGAGCGTGTTGGTGGTGCCCTGAGGTGGGCCGGGGCCTGCTGCTCGCTGGGGCCGGACTGGGGCTGCTGGGCGCGGCCACGGTCGCCGCGCGCTGGTGGGCCGGCGAAGAGCTGACCCGGGTGCTCACCGCCCGCGAGGTCCGCTGGGCCCACCGCAGCGACCGCTTCACCGAGATCCAGCTCGAGGGGCTGCGGCTGCCCGGGGTGGCCGTGGATCGGGCCCGGGTCGACCTCGTGTCGCGCACGGTCCACCTCTCGGGGGTCGACGTCGACGCGCGGGTGCTGCTGGCCCGCGGCACCGGGAGCGGGGCCCCGGGCGGTGGGGGCGCCGGCTCCTCCCCGTCGATCACCGTGGCAGCCACCGGCGTCGACCTGCGCTGGGGCGACACCCCCCTCGTCCAGGGCCTCGCCGGGCCCCTGCTGCCGGCGACCCGCCTCGCGAGCGACGACGCCCGCCTCGTGCGCGAGGGCGAGACCACCACCCTGACCGTCGCCCGGGCCCTCGACACCCCCCACCTCCAGGGCGCGGCCACCGCCGAGCTGTCCTGCCTGGGCCGCGACTGCCGGGTCTCGGTCGCCGTCGACGAGGCCGTGGTCTCCCACCCCCTGCTGGCCCCGGCGCCCCTGCCGCCCCACCCCCTCGTGATCCAGCTCGAGACCGTGCCCCCCGCAGGCCCCGGTGCGGCCCTCGCGCTCCAGGGCGAGGCCCGGCTCGGCCCCGTGTCGGCCACCGTCGGCGCAACCGTCCAAGATGGCGCAGCCGACGTCGTCTTCGACACCGAAGATGTCGCTCTGGACGACGCCGTGGCCCTCTTCGGCCCCCTGGTTCCCGAGGCCAGCGGGGCCATCCTCGGCGGCACGCTGGGCCTCTCGGGGCGCTACGCCTGGCCCGCCGGCGACTGGGCCCTCCAGCCCCGGGCCGACCGGCTGTCGGCCGAGGCGGTGCTGCCCCCCGTCGAGCTGCGCGGCGGCCCCTTCGCCTGGACGGCCCCCACCGCCGGCGGCGGCACGGCCCTGCGGCGGGCGGGCGAGGGGGTGCCCGGCTGGGTGCCCCTGCGCGAGGCCGGCCTGTTTCCCGACGCCGTCATCGCCGCCGAAGACAGCGCCTTCGCCACCCACCGGGGCTACGACCCCGCCGCCGTCCAGGCCGCGCTCGACCGCATGGCCACCGAGCCCGACGGCCTGCTCCGGGGGGGCTCCACCCTCACCCAGCAGCTCGCCAAGAACCTCTTCCTCGACCGCAGCGACCGCAGCCTCGCCCGCAAGCTGCGCGAGCTGCTGCTGGCCCTCGAGCTCGAGCAGACCCTGCCCAAGCGGCGCATCCTCGAGCTCTACATCAACGTCGTCGAGCTGGGGCCGGGCCTGGTCGGGGTCGGCGAGGCGGCCGACGCCTACTTCCTCAAGCGCCCCGCCCGGCTCACCCCCCGCGAGGCCGCCTTCCTCGCCGCCATCCTCCCCGCGCCCACGCGCTGGGGCGGCCGGGCCTGGCGCACGGGCCGGGTGCCGACCGCCCGGGTCACGGCCACCCTCCAGAACATGGCCGACGGCGGGGCCCTCTCCCCCGACGCCGCGGCCGCCGCCCAGCGGGCCCCCCTCCGCTTCGTCCCTCCCCCCTGAAGACTCTGATGAACACGACCATCACGCGATTCCACGAAGAGGTCCACGGCGTCTACTTCGACGACCTGGACGCCTTCCGCATCCTCCACAACGCCCGCTACCTGCTCATCATGGAGCGCACCATCGGCGCCTTCTGGCACCACATGGGCTGGCGGGCCTACGGCGACCACGACCACGATCCCGACCAGGACCACCTCGTGCGCGCCCAGCAGGTCAGCTACGAGCGCCCCGTCCAGGGCACGGGCCGGGTGCGCTGCCGCATCTGGGTCGAGCGCCTCGGCCGCACCAGCCTCACCTTCGGCTTCCAGATCCTCCCGATGGACTCCGATCTGCTCCACTGCCAGGGCACCCGCACCCTCGTGCGCATCGACGCCGACTCCAAGGCGCCCGTGCCCTGGTCCGACGAATTCCGCGCCCGCATGCGGCCCTACTGCCGCGCCACCGCCCCCGCCTCCTGCCCCGGACCCCCCATGCACACCCAGTTCGAAGAAGGCATCACCCTCGACCGCTTCATCCACGAGACCACCCAGGCCCACCCCGAGGCCACGGGCAAGTTCTCGACCCTGCTGCGCCAGGTCTCGCTGGCCAGCCGGCTGGTCTCCTCCCGGGTCAACCGGGCAGGCCTCGCGGGCATGCTGGGCAGCACCGGCGAGGTCAACGTCCAGGGCGAGTACGTCCAGAAGCTCGATGAGTACGCCAACAACACCTTCAAGCGGGCCCTCGAGCACGCCGGCTGTGTCTGCGCCATCGCCAGCGAGGAGGACGCCGAGCCCTACTACGTGCCCGAGCGCTTCCACAGCGGCCGCTACGTCTTCTGCATGGACCCCCTCGACGGCTCGTCCAACATCGACGTCAACGCCACCATCGGCACCATCTTCTGTGTCTTCCGCCGCAAGAGCGTCGAGGGCGGGCCGGCCACGATGGCCGACATGCTGCGCGCCGGCGAAGAGATCGTCGCTGCCGGCTACATCATCTACGGCTCGGGCACGGTGATGGTGCTGAGCACGGGCCAGGGGGTGCACGGCTTCACCCTCGACCCCAGCGTGGGCGAGTACTTCCTCTCCCACAAAGACATCCGCCTCGCCCCCGACACCCGCCTGTCCTCGATCCACGAGGGCTACCCGGCGGGCTGGCCCCCCCACCTCAAGGGCTGGATCGACGCGCTCAAGGCCCCCGACGCGGGCTGGCGCCAGCGCTACATCGGCAGCCTCGTCGCCGACTTCCACCGCAACCTGCTCATCGGCGGCGTGTTCCTCTACCCGCCCACCGCGTCGAGCCCCCAGGGCAAGCTGCGGCTGATGTACGAGGCCTTCCCCCTCGCCTTCCTCGTCGAGCAGGCCGGCGGCGCCGCCACCGACGGCCAGGGCCGCATCCTCGACCGCACCCTGACCGAGCTCCACGAGCGCACCCCGCTCTTCATCGGCAACAAGCTGCCCGTGCACGCCGTGACCCAGGCCCTCCAGGGTGGCTGAGGGCGAGACCAGCGGCGGCGGGACGGCCGGCAGCCCCCCGGGCCCCACCGTCCAAGATGGCGTGCTGGAGGAGATCTCCCGCGAGGAGGGCCCCGTGCGCATCGACGCCGGGCACGTGGTCCCGCTGGTCCGCCGGCGCTAGCGCCTCGGCGGCGCCCTCCCCCTCGTCCTCACCCGCTCCACCCCCACCGACGGCCCCCGGCGGCCCCCGGTGCTGCTGGTCCACGGCTTCGCCCAGAACCGCTTCACCTGGCACACCTCCGTCCGCTCCCTCTCGGCCTGGCTGGCCCACTGCGGCTGGGACGTCTGGAACCTCGAGCTGCGCGGCCATGGCCTCAGCCGGGCCGCGGGCCAGAGGGGGGCCGAGCGCTTCCACGACTATGTCGAGGACGTGGTGGCGGCGGCCCAGGCCCTGCCCGACCGGGCCTTCCTCGTGGGCCACAGCCTCGGCGGCGCGGCGGTCTACGGGGCGGCGACCGAGCTGGCGGCCACCCGTCCGCCCCGGGGGGTGGTGGGCATCGCGGCCATCTACGGCTTCGGCCAGGGCAACCCGCTCGTGCGCGCGGCCTGCGAGGCCACCCACCGCCTCAGCCAGGTGCCCCTGCTCGGGAGCATCCAGGTGCGCTCGCGGCTGCTCGGCCGGGCCATGGGCAAGCTCTACTCGGTGACGGATCTGGCCGGCTACACCGTGCCCCTCTCGGGCTGGTGGCCGGGCAGCGTCGAGCCCGCCCTGCTCGAAGAGCGCCTCGAGCACGGCTTCGACTGGACCAGCCTCAAGGTCTGGCAGGAGATGAGCCGCTGGTCGAGCGAGCAGCGCTTCGACTACGACGCGGCCTGGGCCGAGACCGACCTGCCCCTGCTCGTGCTGCTCGGCGACAAGGACCACCTCCTCCCCCCCGAGGACGGCCGCCTCGCCTTCACCCGCAGCGGCGCGACCGACAAAGAGCTCGTGCTCTTCGACGACTGGCACCACGGCACCCACTGGGGCCACCTCGACATCGTGCTGGGCAGGCACGCCCCGGCCCAGGTCTGGCCCCGGCTCGAGGCCTGGATGGCCGCGCGCAGCGGCTGAGCCCCGATCCCCCCGCGGCCATCCCCCCACCCCCCCCCGACCTTTCCCGTGGCCCGTTGCGGGGCGGCGGCCGGGCGTGGCATCGTCCCAGAGCCCACACGGTCCTGACAAGCTGCCCCGGAGCCCCGATGTCCAGCGTTCTCCTCCTCGCCGCGGTGATCGGCGCCCCGGCGGCCCACGCGGCCGACCACACCCTGTCGACCACCACCGCGGCCGGCAACGGCAACCAGGGCAACATGTTCGCCCTCGCCGCGACCACCGAGCTCCACCTCACGGGCTTCGAGCTCTACGTCGACTATGCCGACACGGCCTGCCACTGGGAGGTCTACACCTCGGCCACCGACTACACGACCATCGACGACGACAGCGCGGCCTGGACCCTCGTCGACAGCGGCAGCTTCGCCCCGAGCGGGACGGGCGATGTGCTGGTCGACATCAGCCTCACGGCCCCGGTGGTGCTCGGCGCCGGCACGACCACCTCGGTCTACGTGACCCTGACCGACGACACCGACTGCGGCCTCAACTACACCAACGGCAGCGCAGCGGGGGCGGTCTACGCCAGCGACGCCAACCTCTCCATCGACGAGGGCTACGGCATCACCTACCCCTTCGCCGGGACCTTCAGCCCCCGGATCTTCAACGGCGGGGTCCACTACCGCAGCTGCGAGACGGGCTTCCTCGACAGCGACGGCGACGGCTACGGCGATCCCTCCACCAGCGACTGCCACTTCGAGGGCACGGTGGTGGCCGACGACACCGACTGCGACGACGGCGACGCCACCATCCACCCGGGCGCCTCCGAGACCTGGTACGACGGCTTCGACAGCGACTGCCTGGGCGACAGCGACTACGACGCCGACATGGACGGCCAGGACAGCACGGACTGGTCGGGCACGGACTGCGACGACAGCGACGCGAGCATCTACGCCGGTGCGCCCGAGACCTGGTACGACGGCATCGACGCCGACTGCGGCGAAGACAGCGACTACGACGCCGACATGGACGGCCAGGACAGCGTCGACTGGTCCGGCGAGGACTGCGACGACGCCGACGCGAGCATCTACGCCGGTGCGCCCGAGATCGGACGAGCACACGTCTGAACTCCAGTCACCGCCTGCT
>CAXQUZ010000207.1:0-12596 GCA_964226865.1 Myxococcota bacterium
CCGCGCGGGGCCCGCCGGTCGGCCCCGGCCCCCCCCCCTGGGGCGCAAAGCTTCTGTGGGCCCGGAGGCGGACGCCGGGGCCCGGGCTCAGGGCCGGTCGATGAGCCCGTGGAACAGCAGCAGCTCGACCCCCGTCGGCAGCACGAGCCGGTTCGGCGCCTGGAGCCCGCCCTCGGTGCCGGGCACGCTGTCGGTGGCGAGCACGGCGCGCGGCGGCGACCAGGCCTCGCCGTCCCAGACCACCTCGGTCAGGTCGCTGTGGCCGGGGAAGGCGGCGTCGGCGGGGCTGAAGTGGCCGATGGCGACCCAGCTCTCGTCCCGGCGGTGGGTCGAGGTGACCGTGGCCCCCCGGACCACCTCGGTGCTGCGGGCCTGGGCGAGCAGGCTGCCCTCGTGGGGCACGAACTCGTTGTAGCCCGAGACGTGGCAGGCCCAGCCGCCGCTGCCCCCGAGGCCCCAGTCCGCCGGCAGCACCCCGGGGTAGGCCCCCGTGAAGCCCCGGGGGTAGCAGTCCGGGTCGGTGCCGGGGTTGGGAATGTCGACCTCGTCGACCATCTCGAATGAGATGCCGTCGTCGCTGCGCAGCAGGTAGAGCCGGTTGTCGCTGTCGGGGGGCGGGGTCTCGAGGTCGAGGTCGATGACCAGGAGGAGGTGGGCGAGGCCCGTGTCGGTCTCGATGAGCTCGCGCTCGGGATCGACGATGGCGTCGCCCAGCTGCCAGGTGTCGGTGCGCCGGTAGACCCAGGGGGTCGGGCCGTCGCCGGCGAGCACCGTGGCGAGGCCCTCGGGGGTCTCGACGGCCGACCAGGGGAAGGCGATGGTGGCCGTGGTCAGGACGTTGTCGGTGGAGGCCGGGGCCGCGTCGGGGATGTTGGCGGGGAACACGTCGACGTAGGTGACGATGAGGCCGCCCCAGTCCTCGCCCTCCCAGCGGCCCCAGGTCAGGGGCACGACGTGGGCGACGCTGGCCCGGGTGGCCAGGGGGGTGTCGAGCACGGTCCAGGCCTCGCCGTCGCCCGAGACCGCCATGCGCACCTGGTGGTTGCAGGGGGACTGGAGGTTCGGGCAGTCCATCGCCCCGCCGGGCACGGTGCCGTCGCCTGCCGTGGGCCAGGGCGGGGTGTCGCTGCCGTCCGTGCCCCCGTCCCCGCCGTCACTGCCGTCCCCGCCGTCCGTGCCCGCGCCGCCGTCGGTGCTCGTGGGCGCGCCGGTGTCGGGCCCCGCGGTCGTGCCCGCGGCCTTCTCGCCGGCCCCGGGGGCACAGCCGGCCCCGAGCAGGAGGCCGGCCGCGAGGGCGCCGAGCTGGGGGGCCCGGGCCATCAGTCGAGGTAGCGGGCGGCGAGCGTGGGGCAGGCCACGAAGGGGTTCTCGCTGCCCTGGTAGCGGGCGATGGCGGCGCTGCGGGCCTGCTCGTCGGCGTCGACCGGGTCGCTGGCGTTCCAGGCCCCGAAGACGGCCTGCTCGGAGCTGGCGGGGCTGTGGCCGTAGCGCAGCTTCACGTAGAGCATGGCCCGGGCGACGTTGCCCTTGTGCTGGTCGCGGGGCTCGAAGACCGTGCCGCCGCTGCCGGCGCCGAGCTTCGAGCCGCCCTGGGACCAGTAGGTCGAGCCGGTCACCGTGCCGAAGGGGGCGCTGCCGCGCTCGGCGTTGGAGTCGGTGGTGGTGGGGAAGAGGTGGTGCACATCGCAGAGCCCGGGCTCGGCCTCGGCGCCCTCGGAGCGGGGCCAGGTGTGCTCGATGTTCATCTCGCCCTCGTCGGGGCTGCCGCCGCGGATGGCCACCATCGTGCCCGTGTAGACACACTCGACCTCGCTGCCCTCGAGGTCGATGCTCGTGTAGATCTGGCTCTTCGAGCGGCTGTAGCTGCACTCGACCGTGGCCACGGCGCTCTCGAGGGCCTCCCACAGGGCCGCGTCGTCGCCGGCGTGGGCGAGGGTGAGCGACCAGAAGCCCGCCTCGTCGCAGGCGGTGCACGCGAAGATGCCGTCGGCATCGGCGTTCTGTTCCTCTTCGGGGATGCTGCCATCACAGTCGTCGTCGACGCCATTGCAGCGCTCGGTGGCCCCGGGGAACACCGCCGGGTCGCTGTCGTCGCAGTCGTCGGCCGCCGCCACGCCGTCGCCGTCGGCGTCCGTGCTGCCGCTGCCGCCGTCGCCGCCGTCGCCCGCCCCACCCTCGGCGCCGGCCGCGCCCTCGCTCGCAGAGTCGGCGCCCTTGTCGCCCCCACAGGCCCCGAGGGCCAGCCCACAGCACAGCAGCAGTCGTCGCACGGTCGGTCTCCAGCGGTGCCGGGACCGGCGGCGGTCGCAGTGCACAGCCGGCGGAACATGGCCCGCCAGGAGGCCGTGCGCCACCCCGCCGTCCCTGCCGCCGCGCGTCCCCCCCCGTGCCCCCGGCGCGCCCGGGCCCTGCGCATGGGTTCCGAATCCGGTCCGGCGGGCCTATCATGGGGGCCTGCCCCGGAGTCCCCCATGCCCGCCATCTGGTCCCCTTCCACCGGCGCCCCCGCGACGGACGGCGAGCGCGCCAAGCTCGTCGAGACCGTGCGCGACAGCATCATCGGCGCCGACCAGGCCCTCGACGGCCCCTACGGCCCCCGGCGCGTCACCTACGCCGACTACACCGCCTCGGGCCGCTGCCTCTCCTTCATCGAGGACTTCATCCGCGACCAGGTGATGCCGCTCTACGCCAACACCCACACCGAGTCCTCGGGCACGGGCCTTCAGACCACCCGCTTCCGCGAAGACGCCCGGCGCATCATCCTCGAGGCCGTCGGCGGCAACCCCCGCGAGCACGTCGTCATCTTCACGGGCACCGGCGCCACCGGCGCCATCCACAAGCTCATCGATGCCCTCCAGATCCGCATCCCGGCCGACCTCGACCGGGCCCACGGCCTCGCCGCCCACGTGCCCGCCGACCAGCGCCCGGTGGTCTTCATCGGCCCCTACGAGCACCACAGCAACGAGCTGCCCTGGCGCGAGAGCCTCGCCGACGTCGTCACCATCGACGAAGACGCCAACGGCCGCATCGACCTCGTGGCCCTCGAGCGCGAGCTCATCAAGTACAAGGACCGCCCCCTGCGCATCGGCAGCTTCTCGGCGGCCTCGAACGTGACGGGCATCGGCTCGAAGACCCACGAGACCAGCGTGCTGCTCCACCGCCACGGCGCCATCAGCCTCTGGGACTTCGCGGCCGCGGGGCCCTATGTCCAGATCGAGATGGTGCGGCCCCCGGGCGCCGGGGCGGGCGCCGACGGGGTGGCGGGCGCCGACGAGGCCCTGGCCTACAAGGACGCCATCTTCCTCTCGCCCCACAAGTTCATCGGCGGCCCGGGCACCCCGGGCATCCTCGTCGCCCGGCGGGCCCTGTTCCAGAACACCGTGCCCACCGTGCCCGGCGGCGGCACCGTGAGCTACGTCAACGCCTTCGAGCACCGCTACCTCGACGACATCGAGCACCGCGAGGAGGGCGGCACCCCGTCCATCATCGGCGCGATCCGCGCGGGCCTCGTGTTCCAGCTCAAGGAGGCCGTGGGCGCCGACCTCATCCGCGCCCGGGAACACACCTTCATCCAGCGGGCCATGGCCGTCTGGACCGAGGTGCCCGACATCCGCATCCTGGGCAACCCCGAGCTGTGGCGCCTCAGCATCGTCAGCTTCATGGTCCAGCACGGCGGCGGCTTCCTCCACCACAACTTCGTGGTCGCCCTGCTCAACGATCTCTTCGGCATCCAGGCCCGGGGCGGCTGCTCGTGTGCGGGCCCCTACGGCCACCGGCTGCTCGGCATCGACATCACCCGCTCCAAGGAATTCGAGCGCGAGGTGGTGCGGGGCTGCGAGGGCGTGAAGCCTGGCTGGGTGCGGGTGAACTTCAACTACTTCATCAGCGAGGAGAGCTTCCGCTACGTCGTCGAGGCCGTGAAGATGGTGGCCACCGACGGCTGGCGGCTGCTGCCGGACTACCGCTTCTGCCCGAAGTCCGGGCTCTGGTTCCACCGCCGCGGCCGGCCGGATCCGGCCCTCTCCCTCGCCGACCTCAGCTACCGCCGGGGGCGCCTCGAGTACCGCACCCGCCGGGCGACCGAGCCCGAGTGGGCCCTCGAGGGCTACCTCGACGAGGCCCGGCGCATCTTCGCCGCGGCCGCCGAGCAGGCGGTGGCCGGTGCGGGCGAGGTGGCCGATCCCGAGCTGTCGGCCGACTTCCACCACCTGCGCTGGTTCCCGCTGCCCTCCGAGGCGGCCGAAGAGCTGCGCTCGGGCCACAGCCCCCGGTGCCACGCCCTCGACGAGCAGCTCGACGGGGGGGCGGGCCCGGGCGCCTGAGGGCTCAGGCCATGGCCGGCGGTGCGGGGGGGCCCCAGGCGAGGCAGCCCGTCGAGCCGTCGAAGTCGGGGCCGTAGATGCAGCTGGTGTAGTCGGCGCTGGCGAGGTCGTGGGCGCTGGCGCACCAGGCCTCGAGGTCTTCGCAGCAGGCGACGAGATCCTCGGCCCCCACACAGCTCTCGGGAGGCGCGCTGTCGGGCCCGCCCGTGTCGGGGGCCCCGGTGTCGCGGGCCCCGGTGTCGCGGGCGCCGTCGTCGGGGCTGCCCACGCCGCCGAGGTCCGTGAGATCGGTGTCGGGGTCGTCGGAGACGGCGCCCGGGCCGGAGCTGCGGCAGCCCGCGCCGACGGCGAGCACGACCGTGGCCGCGGTGGCCAGCGACTTGCGGTGGAGGGTGGCGGGCAGGGGACGGGGCAGCATCGGGGCCTCCAGGGGCACGGGGACAGGGACGGGACGGGCACAGGGGTCGGGGGAGCGCGGGCTCAGGCCGAGCGGCGGGCCGGGGCGGGGCGGACCTGCTGCCAGGCGGCGGTCGCGGGCAGGCCGACCTGGTCGAGACCGGGCACGATGACCGTCTCGAAGGTGTCGAAGAAGAGCTGGCGGGCGAAGGCGCCGTCGCAGACCCCCGCCCGGGCCGCCGCCGCGCCGACGGGGCCGCCGAGGGGCAGCAGGGGCAGCTCGTGGGCGATCTGGTGGGCGAAGGCGACCGCGAGGTAGGCGCCCATGCGCGCCCGGGCTGGGGCGTCGAGCAGGGGCGCGCACTGGCCCAGCACCCGCCAGCCGAGGCGGGCGTGGGCGACCTCGTCGGCGAGGATCTGGCCGAGCACGGCCCCGAGGGCGCTGTCTTCCAGCTCGGCCTGCTCGGCCCGGATGAGGGCCACGGCGATGGTCTCGGCCATGCAGCCGACGCTGATGATGTTGCGCAGGGCGCCCTCCAGCGGCCCGACCTCGGGGTGGGCGGGCACGGGGGCCAGCGGGGGCAGGGGGGCGACGGGCTGGCCGCCGAGGGCGACGACCACGGCGGCACAGAGCTCGGCGTGGCGCAGCTCGTCGGCGACCGCCTCCGCCACCCCGGCGAGCACCGCAGCGGGCAGGGCGGCGGCCATGAGCTGGCCCACCAGCGCGCCCCAGACCTGGGCCGAGACGTGCTCGTTGACCATGCGCCCGCGCCAGGTGCGCACGGCGGCGGCCCGCTCGGCGGGGGTCAGGGCGGGCAGGTCGGGCAGGGCCAGTGCGCGCCGGCGGGCGGCGTCGCGAAGGTCGAGCACGGGGGTGTTGTGGCGGTCGTGGCGGTAGCTGCGCTGCATGGGGGCCTCCGGTGCACCCAAGCTACTGCGCTCGATTGTCAGGAGTGTATGGATGTCACTTGCTATATTGTTTTTATTGGCCGAACAGTTGGCCCCCGCCTCCCGCCCCGAGGGCCCTGTCCGTGTCGATGCTCCCCCCGCCGGTCGACCTCGACTCGCTGCGCTGCTTTCTGGCGGTCGCCCAGCTGCTCCACTTCCGCACGGCCGCCGCCCGGGTGGGCCGGTCGCCCGCGGCGGTCTCCGAGCGCATCAAGCGCCTCGAAGACGACCTCGGCGTCGTGCTCTTCGAGCGCACCACCCGCCGGGTGCGCCTCACGGATGCCGGCGCCCGGCTGCGGGCCCACGCCCAGGCCCTGCTCGACGCCGCCGCCGCCAGCGGGGCCGTGGCCCGGGGCGACGGCCGCCCCCTGCCCCACGCCCTCACCATCGGCACCCGCTTCGAGCTGGGCCTGTCGTGGCTGGTGCCGGCCCTGGGGCCCCTCGCCGCCGCCGCCCCCGCCCGCACCCTCCACCTCTTCATGGGCGACAGCGAAGACCTGCTCGACCGCCTGGAGCGGGGGGCCGTCGACGCCTGCGTGCTCAGCGCCGGCCCCCGCCGTCCCGAGCTGCGCCAGGTGGCCCTCCACCCCGAGGACTACGTGCTCGTCTCCCGGGCGCCGGTCGCGCTCCGCCCCGCGGCCCTCGCCGGCGAGACCCTGCTCGACGTGACCCCCGACCTGCCCCTCTTCGGCTACCTGCGCGGCGAGGCCCGGGAGTGGCGCTTCGGCCGCCACCTCTACCTCGGCGGCATCGGCGCCATCCGGGCCGTGCTGCTCGCCCAGGGAGGCGTCGCCGTGCTGCCCCGCTACTTCGTCCAGGCCGACCTCGACGCCGGCCGCCTCGTCGCCCTGCTGCCCCCGGAGGCCCTGGGCAGCGACCACTTCCGGCTGCTCTGGCGGGCCGACCACCCCCGCGACGCCGCCCTCCAGCAGCTCGCCGTCGAGCTCGCGGCCCTGCCCCTGCGCTGAGGGGGCCAAGAGGGGCTCAGGCCCCGAGAATGCCTATGATTACGGCAATCCCGAGGCCCAGCCAGAGGGTGCAGCCGCCCCCGCGGTGGTGGCGGCGCTTCTTCATCCAGTCTTCGTCGTTCACGACGCGACCACGGGCCTAGAAGAGGTAGGCCCGCACGCCGATGCGGCCCGACGCGCCCTGCATGACGACCGGGTAGGCGAGGGTCTGGAACCAGGCCTCGTCGCCGCTGGCCACGCTCATGCTCGACACCGAGGTGAGCAGCTTCTTCGAGTTCTCGGAGTAGGCGTTGGCGTAGACCGTCTTGGCCGCGCCCGACGCGTTCATCTCGAGGAAGACGGCCCAGGTGCGGCCGATGCCGACCTGGGCGCCGAGGCCGTAGTTGAGGCCCACGGCCGTGGCCCGGAACTCGATGGTGTCCTTGGTCGCGCCGACCTGGTAGTCGGTCACGACGGTGGCGCCGTCGATGTGGGTCGTCATGATGCGGGCGTAGGTGTCGTCGAGGTCGATGCCGACGTCGAAGCCGCCCTTGAAGATGCTCACACCGGCGTAGCCGTAGGCGAAGGTGTGGGGCTTGATGTGGACCTTGGCGCCGATGGAGATCGGGATCTCCCACCAAGCGGCGTCCCACTCGGTCTTCATCGTGCCGCCGGAGTAGTCCTTGACGTCGAGGCCGTTGAGGGTCGCGGCGGCCTGGACGGTCTCGCTCTGCTCGGCGAGGTCGCCGAAGGTGCGGGACTGGCTGCCGCCCGAGATCTTCGAGGTGTAGTAGAAGCCGGTCTTCACGAAGAGGGGCCAGTTGATGGCGTCGTCGAGCTCGTAGCGCATGTCGGCACCGAACTCGGCGCCGAGCAGCGAGCCGCCCTCCTTGTAGTCGGCCAGGGTGTTGAAGACCGAGTCGGTGGCGGCCGAGTTCGAGGCCATGGTCATGTTGTCGCGGTCGCTCATCAGCGCCTTGCTCGTGCCGTAGGCCACGCTGGCGAAGCTGGTGTCGGCGACGTCGATGGTGCCGTCCTGGGCGATGGTCGAGCCGAGCTGGGCCATGTCGGGCCGGATGCCGGTCGAGAAGGACAGGGAGAAGCGCTTGGGCTTCTTGTCGTCGTCGGCCGCATGGGCCACGCCGATGGACAGGGCAGCGGTGCCGAGGACCGCGAGGGCACGGGGGAACATGGGGCCTCCACGAGGGGTTGCGCGCGGCTGCCGATGCCGCGGCTGGGGCCGCCTGTGTACCACGAGTGGGCCAGCCCAGTGGGCACGGTCGGCCGGCTTCTTCGGCCTCCCCCCCGGGGGGGCGCGGGATCAGGGGCGCTTGAGGGGGATCGAGAAGCGCTCGATGTAGGGGCGGTATTGGTCGTGGATGGCGGCGGCATCGAGTCCGTAGACCTCGGCCGCGTAGCGGTGGGCGCCGCGCTTGTCGCCCCGCTCGGTGGCCAGCCAGCGCGCGACCCGGGCCGCGCTGGCGCCGTCGTGCTCGAGGCCGGCCCAGGCCTTGATCTGGCGCACGGCCGTGGCGGGATCGCGCACGAGGCGCTTGAAGTCGACGTCGAAGAAGCGGTCGGGCCCGCCGGCGGCGGCCATGCGGTCCCGGGCGTCCATGGCCCGGGCGACCCCGGTGCGGAAGCGGGTGGTGATGTGGGCGCCGAGGGCGTGCTTGTCGAGGCGGCCGTAGAGCATGCGCTGGCCGAGCGAGATGAGGCTGCAGTAGCTGGCGACGCTGGCGACCGGGTCGCGGTGGGTCCAGACGATGCGGGCGTCGGGGAAGACGTGGACGAGGGCGTCGAGGAACCAGAGGTGCTCGGGGCACTTGAGCACGAAGTGGCGGGTGCGGGTGCGGTGGGCGAGCACCTGGAGGGCCTTCTTGTAGAAGGCGTAGGCAGGCCGCATGTCGAAGTCGAGCAGCCACGCGCCGTACTCGGTGAAGTTGCTCTGGAGGTCGTAGTTGAGGACGGTGAAGCTGTTCGAGAAGAGCGGCCAGCACTCCTCTGCCGTGGTCGTCTTGATCTCGTGGATGGTCCGCATCTCGGGGGCCACGAAGTAGGCCAGCCGCAGGGTCAGGTCGGCCGTGCGCATGCGCTTGCGCCGGTCGCGCTCGGGGTCGTCGCTGGTCGGCACGGGGTTCTGCACCTCCCAGAACTGGAGGGCCCGGTCGCCGCCGTCGAGGCTCAGCAGGTTCTGGAGCAGGGTGGTGCCCGTGCGCGGAAAGCCGAGGATGAAGAGCGGCTGGTCGATCTCGATGTCGAGCACCTCGGGGTGGCGCCGGCAGTAGTCCTCGATCTGGAGCCGGTTCGACAGGGCCTTGATCATCGTCGAGCGGCTCAGCACCCGCCCCAGGTTGCTGAGGGGCTTGGTGGCGAGGCAGTCGAGCAGCACGTCCAGGGGCTCGCGGAAGAAGGGATCGCCGAAGTCGGTCAGCCCGCCGGACTGGCGGGTGGCGGCGCGGAGCATGGCCGCGGCGTCGAAGCGGCCGAAGGGCAGGCCCAGGCGGTCGAGGCCCCCGAGCAGCGCGTCGGCGGCCTTGAGGGTGCGGCGGTACTCGGACTTCTGTACCGTGAGGCCAGCAGACATTCGGCTTCCGGGACGGTGCATGGACAGGCGACGGGACGAGGACGGGCGCAGCGGGCCCGGGACGGCGGCCGGCAGGGGCCCCTCGGGGGGGAGCGCGGCGCCGGTGCGTCGGGTCGGGCTAACCAGCCGGGCGCGCGCCTGGGTCTTGGGGCTGGCCCTCACCCTGCCCGGCTGCCGGAGCGCGCCGCCGGCCCCGGGCCCCTGGGAGCGCGAGCCCGACCTCTACCGGGCCCACCCCCGGCTCTGGCTGGCCCACCAGCCCGGCGCCCGGCGGGCTGTCGACTTCGCCGAGCACCCCGCCGGTGGCTTCACCATGGCCACCGAGGCCCACGGCTTCCGCGAGGACGGCACCGTGGCCACCCGCCCGCCGGGGCCCCGGGTGCTGCTGGTGGGCGACAGCCACCTCGCCGGGGTCGTGGAGAACCGCGAGACGGCGGCGGCCGTGCTCGAGCGGCGGCTCGGGGTCGAGGTGGTCAACGGGGCCACGGGCTACTGGGGCCCCGACCAGTACGCGGCCTTCTTCGCCGAGTGGGTGGGGCCGGGGGCGGCCACCGCCGAGCTCGGCGCGACCGCCTGCCTCGCCGTGGTCTACCTGGGCAACGACCTGGTCGACACCCTGGCCACGGCCGAGCGTGCCGGTGCCCTGCGGCTGCCCCGCCCCGCCGACCACGGCGACCGCCTCGTGCGGGCCTGGGAGCGGGCCGGAGAGGCCGTGCCCCAGCTGCTCAACCAGGACGCTGTGCTCGACCTGCGTCCCGACCTCGGCCCCACCGCCGTGGACCGCACGGTGGCGGCGCTCGTGGCCGCCCGGGACCGCTGCGCCCCCCGCTTCTTCGGGGTGGTGCTGCTGCCGACCCGCCTCGACGTCGACCCGGCGGCCGAGGCGGCGGTCGGGGCCGGGCGGCTGGCCCGCGGCCTGGCCCCCGGGGCGGTGGGGGCCCACCGGCGCCTCGGCGGTGCGCTGGCCGACCAGCTCGGGGCGGCAGGCGTTCCCGTGCTCGACCCGACGGCCGTGCTGCAGGGCGCCCACCGCCCCGAGCGGCCCGTCTTCTGGACCACCGACTGGCACCTCGCCGTCCAGGGCCACGCGGCCCTCGCGGGGGCCATCGCGGCGGCCTGGGGCGACCGCCTGCGGGCCGTCCCGGGGGACTGACGCCGGGGGGCTGAGGCGGGGCTCAGGCGCCGGCGGGCGGGCGCTGGGGACGCCAGACCAGCTGGGCGCCGAGCTCGAGCTGCTGGAGGTCGAGGCGGCCCGTGCCGCCCGGGGGCGCGAGGTGCAGCCCCGGGGTGGTCCGCAGGGTCGTGCGCAGCCGCCAGCTGTGCCACCCCGCGACGCCGAGCTCCATGCCCCCGAGCAGGGTCGGGGCGAGGCGCAGCCCCGTGGTCTCGGCGACCGGCGCCGTGGCCGTGGCGGCCGTGTCGGTCTCGGCAAAGGCGAGGGCCTCGATGCTCGCGCCAGCCCCGAGAATGCCCGCCACATGATCGTTTCCGAGGATCTTGATCGCGTCGATGGCCACCGACTGGCGCCGCCAGCTGCGGGTGGCCCCGTAGGCGATGCTCTGCTGGTGGATGGGGCGCCAGTCGGCCCGCAGGACGAGGGCGGGGCGGGCCAGCACGAGGCCGGCGGCGACGCTCGGGGCGGCCGCGCCGGCGGGGCGCTCGCCCAGGAAGGCCCGGGGGTCGCCGGCCGGGGCCCCGCGCCAGGTCGGGGCGAGGCTGTGGGCGGCGACGGCGCCCAGGGCCAGCTCGGCGGTGGCGGGGGCGTCGCGGCGGGGGCGGGGCGGGCGCGCGAGGGCCGGCCCGAGGGCCACCCGGTAGTCGAGGCCGAGGGTGAGGGCGTCGGTCTCGATCTGGCCGTCCTGGGTGCGGGAGACCGGCATGCGCAGGGCCGGACCGGGCGCCCAGCCGAGGCCCAGGTCGAGGCCGTGCAGGCCCCGGCGCCAGTGCAGCCCCAGCCGGCCGTGGAGCTGGTGGGTGGGCAGCCGGGGGCCGCTGCCCTGGTCGGGGGTGGCCTGGGCGAGCTGGCCGGCCCGCCACGAGAGCCCCAGCGAGGGGAAGAGGCCCGTGTCGCGCAGGGCGAGGGGGTAGGCGCGGAGGCCCGCCTCCGTGCCCGGGCGGAGCCCGCCGGCGACCCCGTCGGCCGCGCCCAGGGGCAGCCCGCCGAGGCGGGTGGCGGCCCAGAGGTCGGCGTGGCCCCCGAGCACGACGGCGCCGAGCGAGAGCTGGGGGGCGAGCACCGGCCGGAGGGGGCCCGCCGTCGCCGCCGTGGTGCTGCGCAGCACGGGCCCCGTGGCGGCATCGGCGCCGGGATCCGGGCGCACGTGGTCGCCGGTGGGCAGCGACAGCTCGAGGCCCGCGCCGAGCCAGGGCCCGGTGGCCGGGGGCGGGGCGGCGCGGGCGGCGCCGGCGAGGGCGGTGAGGGCCAGGGCGGCGGCGGCGGGGCAGCGGCGGCTCAGCGGCGGCGCCTCCGGTGGGGGGGGCGGCGGCGGGGCGGCGCCCCGGGGCCGGTGAGCTCCGGGGGCACGGGCACGGCGCGCCAGGCCCCGGGGGCGAGCCCGTCGAGCGAGAAGGGGCCGACGCCCACCCGCACGAGGCGCAGGGTCGGGTGGCCCACGGCGGCGGTCATCCGGCGCACCTGGCGGTTGCGGCCCTCGGTGATGCCGAGGGCGAGCCAGCAGTCGGGCACGGTCTTGCGCACCCGCACGGGCGGGTCGCGCGGCCAGAGCGCCGGCGGGTCGATGCGCTGCACGGTGGCCGGGCGGGTGGGGCCGTCCTTGAGCACGACCCCCGCCCGCAGGGCCGCGAGGGCGGCCGCGTCGGGGATGCGCTCGACCTGGACCCAGTAGGTCTTCGTCTTGGCGAAGCGCGGATCGGCGATGCGCTGCTGGAGGCGCCCGTCGTCGGTGAGCACCACCAGGCCCTCGCTGTCGCGGTCGAGGCGACCGGCCGGGTAGACCCCGGGCACGTCGACGAAGTCGGCCAGGGTGCGGCGGCCCTGGCCGTCGGTGAACTGGCAGAGCACGTCGTGGGGCTTGTTCAGCAGCAGGAGCCGGGCCACGGGCCACCGGGGCGGAGGGGAGGGGGACGGCGATGTAGCGCACCGCCGGCCCGGCTTCACCCGCGTCCCCCGGGCGGGCCCAGCGGGGCGCCCCTGTGACAAGGGAGCTTTCCATTTTCTTGGAAAGCTCCCTTGACTCTTGGCGCCGGCGGCCGTACTCCCTGTGTGTGGAAAGGATGCTTTCCAGTCAAGCGAGCTTTCCACTGACCCCCGACCCTGGAGTCCCCCGTGGCGCTGTCTTCCTGCCTCGAGCTCAGCCCTCGCGACCGCAGCAACCAGCGGTAGCCGCTTTCGGTGATGACTCGGTCTATCTTGAGAAATATCTCGAACTGCCGCGC
>CAXQUZ010000208.1:0-2374 GCA_964226865.1 Myxococcota bacterium
GCTGGTCGGGGCGGCCATCGGCAACTACGGGCCCCACTTCTACGTCGAGGGGCGCATCTCGAGCCGCAAGGCCCGGCTGCTGCGTCCCTTCCCCGACGCCCTCGACCTGCTCGTCAGCAGCGTCGAGGCGGGCCTGGGCCTCGACGCCGCCTTCCGGCGCATCGCCAAGGAGATGGAGTCGGCCGCCCCCGAGCTCGCCCTCGAGCTCCAGCAGGTCAACTACGAGGTCGAGGCGGGCATCCCCCGGGTCGAGGCCCTGCGCCGGCTCGACCACCGCACCGGCCTCGAAGAGGTCAACGCGCTCGTCAACGTGCTGCTCCAGGCCGAGCGCTTCGGCACCTCGGTCGCCTCGGCCCTGCGCATCCACTCCGAGCTGGTCCGCAAGCGCCGCATGCTCTCCGCAGAGGAGAACGCGGCCCAGATCTCGCCCAAGCTCACCGTCGCCATGATCGTCTTCGTGCTGCCCTCTCTCTTCATCGTGCTGGCGGGCCCCGCGGCCATCAACATGGTCCGCACCCTCTTCCCCGCGATGGCCCAGTGATGCGCCGCGCCGCCCTCGTGCTGCTGCTCGCGGTGGGCTGTGCCGGCCGCCGGCCGCCCGAGGTGGACGTCTCCGAGCCGCCGGTCTGGTCGACCAAGGACGGCCGCGACACCACCCGCATCGAGCTGGCCGCGGCCCTGGTCGAGGCGGACGCCCCCGAGGCCGCCCTCGAGATGGTCGCCGACCTGCGCAAGGACGGGGTCGCCGGCCCGGCGCTCGACACGGTGCACGCCACCGCGCTCTGCGACATCGGCCTCTTCGACGACGCCGACGAGGTGCTCCAGGCCAGCCTGGCCCGCCACGGCCGCAGCGCGCCCCTCCACAACGCCCTCGGCATCCTCCGCATGGACCAGCACCGCCTCGACGAGGCCGTCGCCGCCTTCGAGCAGGCCACGCGGCATGACCCCAAGAATGCCGACTACCAGAACAACCTCGGCTTCGCCCACATGAGCGCCGGCCACCACGAGGCGGCCATCCTGCCCCTGCGCACGGCCCTCAAGATCGACAGCACGAGCCGCCAGACCCGGAACAACCTGGGCTTCGCCCTCGCTGCCCTCGGCCGCGACAAGGAGGCCTGGCGGGTGTTCCGCGCGTCGGGCCCCGAGGCCGATGCCCACTACAACCTCGGCGTGGGACGCGAGCTGCGGGGCGACACCGGCGCCGCCCGGGAGGCCTACGCCTCGGCCCTGTCGATCGACCCCGCCCACCAGCCTGCCACCCAGGCCCTCGCCCGCCTGGTCCCCACCGCCCCGGAGCCCACCGATGCCCCGCGTCCCTGATTCTCGCGTCCCCGCTTCGCGGGCCCTGCTCCTCGCCCTGGTGGCCCTGGCAGCCGGCTGCGCCAAGCAGACCCACCTCCAGTACGACCACGGCCGCGCGACCATGGCGGCCACGGCGGCCCAGGCCAACCTCGCGCGCCCCTCGGCCGCCGACGCGGCCTACGCCCTCACGGGCAAGGAGGGCATCGCGCTGCGCGAGCGCGCCACCGAGAGCACCACCGACACCGAGTCCGGCGAGGCCGAGAAGACCGCCAAGGTCCAGGTCCAGTAGCCGGAGCGCCCGTCCGTGCGCTTCCCTCGGGGATCAGCGAGCTCCATCATCTCGCTCTCTGCCGGCGCCATCGCGGCGTCGGCGGTGGCCATCGCCTGGCTTCCGCTGCTGACCGAGTCCGGCCAGCGGGAGATCCAGAACGAGGTGCGCCACCTCCGCTCCCTCTCGCGGCTCGTCGCCGACGAGCTGGACGCCACCTGGCCCGAGGCCGCGGCCCTCTCCCCCGACGCGACCGCCGCGCTGCTGGGCCAGTTCCGCGAGAGCGCCGCCCTCGAGAGCATCTGGCTGCTCGACGCCGAGGGCGGGCTGGTGCTGCGGGTGCCCGAGGGCCCGGCCCCCTCGGCCCAGACCTCGGCCGCCGTGATGCAGCTCTGCAGCGCGGATCCCGCCGACGCGGTGAGCGAGACGGTGGCCCAGTCCTTCGAGTTCATCGCCGGGGCCCGCTCGCTGCGTGCCGCCTGTGCGCCCGTGCCCGACCGCAGCCCCACGGTCTACGCGGTCGTGCTCGACAGCGCCGAGAGCGCCGGACCGCTCGCCCTCGCCCGGCGCCGGGCCACGAGCCTGCTCTTCGGCCTCGGTGCCGTGGTGGCCCTCATCGTCATCCTGGGCATCCGCTGGCTGCTCTCGCCCGTCCAGCGCATCTCCTCGGCCGCGCGCCGCATCGCCGAGGGCGAGCGCGGCATCCGGCTCCAGGTCTCGGGCCCCGACGAGATCGCCCAGCTGGCCCGCGCCATCAACCTGCTGGCCTCCTCGGTCGAGACAGATCGGCAGAGCGTCGTGGAG
>CAXQUZ010000209.1:0-10916 GCA_964226865.1 Myxococcota bacterium
GGGCCGGGCCGCCCTGGGCGAGGGCCGCCAGGGCCCCGGCCGGGTCGCCCCCGAGCAGCCGCGCCCGGGCCTGGGACAGGCGCAGCAGCGGATCCACCGCGTCGGCGCAGTCGCCCGTGTCGGCGGCCACACAGCGCGCCGCCGCGACGGACGCCGCGCGCTCGAGGGCCGCGTCGGCGGCGGCGTAGTCCTGGCGCTGGAGGGCGACGAGGCCCACCAGCGACCAGTAGCGGGCGGCGTCCAGGGCCCCGACGCCGGGCCGGGGAGCGGCGGCGCCGGCGGCGGTCGCAGCGGGCTCGGCCGCGGCCAGCACGGCGGCCGCCTGGTCGAGGCGCCCGTCGGAGAGCAGCAGGGCCGCCAGGGCCAGCGGGTCGTCGGTCGGGGTGGCCGCCGCGGGGGGAGGCGCCGGTGCGGCGGCCCCGGAGCCCGGGCAGAGGGCGACCCAGAGGGCCAGGCCCCCACCAACGAGAATGGTCCAGCACGGGGCGTTCTGCATCAGTCGAAGCCAAAGCGGAGGGTCTGGGTCACCCGGATGGCCACGGGTCGGCCCTCGTAGGTGGCGGGCTGGAAGCGCCACTGGCGCACGGCGGCCACGGCGGCCTGATCGAAGACCCCCGGGGGCTGGGCCGAGAGCACCTCGACCTCGCGCACGGCCCCGTCGACCCCGACCATCAGGCGCAGCTCGACGCTGCCCGAGAGGCCCTGGCGCCGGGCGCGCTCGGGGTAGTCCGGGGCCACCTGGCGGCTCGGCCGGGGCAGGCTGTCGACCGACTCGCTGGTCATGACGACGTCGTCGAGCTCGCCGAGCAGGGCCCGGGCCTCGTCGTCCCCGGCCATGGCGAAGGCATCGAGGCCCAGGTCGAGGCCCGAGAGGTGGGCACCCACCACCGGCGCCGGGGGCGGCTGGCGGGCGCTGCGCTTGGGCTTTGGCCGCGCCTTCTTGCGGGCCGGGGGCTTGCGGGGGGGCGGCGGCGGCACGGCGAAGGAGACGGCCCCCGCCCCGTCCCCGTCCGGCCGGGTGGGGCGGCTGCCGTTCATGCCGAGCACCAGCCCCAGCACGAAGGCGGTGCCCGCGAGGCCGATGCCCAGGGCGCAGAGGCCCGTGGCCGCCCGTGCCCGGAGGCCCGGCCCCACTCAGCCCGCCTCGACGTCGGTGACGACGCCCACGTCGGCGGCACCGGCGAGCCGGGCCTGGTCGACCACCTCGATGAGGGTCTCGGCCGGCACCCGGCGGTCGGTGATGACCAGCACGGTCTGGACGTCGCCGCTCGAGAGCGCCTCGCGCACCCGGCTCTGGAC
The DNA here is from genome assembly GCA_964226865.1 of Myxococcota bacterium. Taxonomy (GTDB): domain Bacteria; phylum Myxococcota_A; class UBA796; order UBA796; family UBA2385; genus CAXQUZ01. The sequence goes on from CAXQUZ010000209.1 coordinate 1,300, forward strand.
CATCCAGGGCCGCACGGGCACCTGATCCATGGCGATGGCCCCGGCCCGGTCGATGGTGATGCGCACGGCCTTCGACGGGGCCGCGGTGGCGCTGCTGGCGCCGGGGCGCTCGATGTCGAGCTTGCTGTCCTTCACGAAGGTGGTCGACACCATGAAGAAGATGAGCAGGATGAAGACGACGTCGATCAGAGGCGAGATGTCGACCCCGTCCTCGCTGTCGGCGGCACGGCGGCGCAGGCGGCTCATGGCGTGGCTCCCATCGCGGCGGGCGTGGCGGCGGGCACGGGGGACCGGAGCAGCCGCTCGGCGGCCGTGTCGAGCTCGCCGTGCAGGCGGTCTTCGTGGCGGTCGAGCAGCCGGCCCAGCACGAGGCCGGGCACCGAGATGGCCAGCCCCATCTGGGTCGTGAGCAGGGCCTCCCCGATGCCGCCGGCGATGCCCCCGCCCTGGGTGAACAGGGCCATCTCGGCGAGGCTGCGGAAGGTCTCGATCATGCCGCTGACCGTGCCCAGCAGCCCGGCGAGGGGGGCGATGGCCACGAGGCTGCGCACGAGCATGCGGCCCTGGCGGAGCTGGCGGTGGGCCGGACCGAGCAGGGCCGGTGCGAGGCTGGCCGGCGGCCGCGCGCCCGCCGACCGGACCGCCGCCGCGAGGGCCGCGAGCCCGGGGCCGAAGGGACCGGCGGGACCGGGCTCCCCCCGGAGGAGCGCGCCCACCACCGCCGCCGGGCGCTGGGCGGGCCGCCGGGGCAGCCGCAGCAGCCGCCAGCCGAGGGCCGTCCAGAGCACGAGGGTGCAGAGCAGCAGCCAGGGCATGATGGCCCCGCCGGCGTCGACGAGACCGGCGACCGCCTCCCAGGGGGCGGGGGCCGCGGGAGCGGGGGCGGCCTGGGCCGTGGACTCCCACATGGTGCCTCCTCAGGCCGCCGAGGCGTCGGTGACGGCGGCGCCCGCGGCCGGGCCGGCGGCGGTGGCGCCCGGGCCAGCTGCGGCAGCGAGCACCGCCCCCCGGGCGTTGACGAGGCCCAGGGCCGCGCACTCCAGGGCATCGCCGACGGTGGCCGCCCGGGCCTTGAGCAGGTTGCCGAGCAGCACGGCCGGGATGGCCACCACGAGGCCCAGCTGGGTGGTGATGAGGGCCTCGGAGATGCCGCTCGACAGCATCTTGGGGTCGCCCGTGCCGAACTCGGTGATGATCTCGAAGGTCGAGATCATGCCCGTGACCGTGCCCAGCAGGCCGAGCAGGGGCGCCACGGCGGCGACGACGAAGATGGCCGTGCCGAAGCGATCGAGGGCCGGCTGCTCGGCGAGCAGGGCCTCGGCTGCGACATCTTGGAGCTCTTCGTGGCCGAGGCCCGCGGGGGCCGCGAGCACGGCGGCCGCCACCCGTCCGGTGGCGGTGGCGGGGGCGCCCAGCCGGTCGATGGCCGCCGCCTGGCCGTCGGCGCGCAGGACCGCCGCGAGGCCGGCGGTGGCCCCCGTGCCCCGCCCGACCCGGGCCAGCAGCAGCCCCCGCGCCACGGCGAGCAGCAGGGCCACGACGCCGAGACCGGCGATGATCCAGGCGACCATGCCGCCCGCGTCGAGGGTCTCGCGCAGGCTGCGGGCAGTGCGCTCCGAGACCGGCTTGTCGACCGACTCGATCCAGTAGGCCCCGAGGGGGTCCGGTCGCCCGCCCGCCGCGAGCGCGGCGGCCTCGGCCTGGCCGCTGGCCTCGGCCCGCAGCATGAGGCGGCCCTCGCCGATGGGCAGCAGCGCCCCGCTGGCGCCCGGGTCGCCGGCGGCGTGGCCGAAGACCGCGACCTCTCCGACGCGGATGACCGTGCCCGCGACCTTCTCGCCGCTGGGCCGGAACCAGTGGCCGGGGGCCTGGTGGAGCCGAGCGCCGGCGTCCAGGGTGGCCGCGGCCGCGGTGTAGACCTCGCCCAGGCGGGCGCCCGTGCCGGCGTCCACCGACAGCGCGACGCCGAGGGCCTCCTCGGCCTGGCTGAGGGTCGCGTCCACCAGGGCGGCCCGCTCCTCGGTCGCGGTGGCGGCGTCTTCCACCGCCGCGATGCGGTCGTCCGCGGCGTCGGCCCGGCGCTCCATCGCCAGCAGCCGGGCCTGGAGCTGGTCGAGGTCCCGCTCGGTGCGGGCGCGGGCGCGCCGGGACTCCTCGGCGAGCGCGGCCTGGCGGGCCTGCAGGGCCCGCTTCTCGGCCACGAGGTAGGCGAACTCGCGCTGGTAGGCCTGCTCGAGGGCCGCGGGGCTGACCGGCGGGGGCGGCTCCGCGGCCGCCGCCGGGGCCGCGAGACCGACGACCAGGGAGAGCATCAGGGGGCTCATGGGGCCTCCAGGGCCAGGGCCTGGAGGGGCGCCGGCAGCGGGAACCAGCCCGTGCGGATGCCCCGCTCCAGGGCGTCGAAGAGGGCGGCGACCTGGACCTGGGCCGCCGGATCGGCGAGGGGGCGCCAGGCCCAGTCCCCGCCGGTGCGCACCACCTGGCCCACCCGGCCGTCCGGGCTGCGCCAGTACATCGCGACCATGCCCAGCCGGGCCACGTCGACGAGGGCCTCCTCGCCGTCGATGACCGCAAGCTGCCGTGCGAGGGCGTTCTCGCGCCGCAGCCGCCGCTCGTCCTCGGCGAAGGCCCACAGGCGGGCCGCCACCTGCTCCGGCGGCAGGGCCCCGTCCGCGAGCTGGGTCTCGAGGGTGGCGAGGGCCGCGAGCCGGGCCTCCTGCTGGAAGGGCAGGCCGCCCGCGACGGTGTCACGAACCATGGCAATGCCGTCGCCGACGGCATTCTTGATGCCCTCCGACCCCGTGCTGCTCGCCCGGATGGCGGCCTGGATGCGGGCCTCTTCTTCGACGAGGCGCTCGAGCCGCAGCTCCTCCCGCCGCAGCTGGACCTCGAGGTCGACCCGCTGGGCCTCGAGGGCCCGCAGCTCGCCCCGCACGGCGTCCTTGTCGGCCTGGACGGCGTCGCTCAGCGCCTCCACCTCGGCCCGCAGGGCGGCGAGGCGCTCGGCCTGGCGGGTGGTGTCGGCACTGGCGGCGGGGCTGCTGAGAAGACCCCAGCACACGGCCACACCGAGGATCACTGCGCGCATCCTGCGCTCCGGGAGGGCGGTGGAGAGAGGGCAAGCGGGCCCCGGACCGCGACAGGCCGGCCGGGGCCCCCCGGTGGGCTCAGTTGGCGGCGTCGGTGGTCCAGCCGGCGGTCCAGTCGTTGCCGCCGGCGAGGCAGCCCCGGCTGTCGAAGCCCGCCACGGCCCAGCCGTCGAAGCTCAGGCTGGAGAGGGCGTCGTTGCCCCAGCTGCTCCACAGCGAGCCCAGCTCGGCGTCGGCGTCCTCGCCGTCGTCCGCCTTGAAGTTGGCGTCGCCGCAGCCCACCATCGAGTCGCGGATGCTGGCGCTGCCGTCGGCGAAGTTGGCGTAGGTCTCGGCGTCGTCGATGTCGATGCAGCCCTTGTCGAAGCCGCCCACGGCCATGCCCGTGATGGTGACCGCCGTGCCCCGGCGCAGGGTGAGGCCGGTGCGGTCGGCACCGTCGCCCTTGATGGTCAGGTACGACAGGCTCGGGCCGCTGCGGGGGGCGGCGTTGTGCTCGCCCTCGCGGTTGTCGGCCTCGATGCCCCGGTCGCCGAGGTCGCCGGTCTGGGCGATGCAGACGTGGCTGGCGCTGCCGCTCCAGCCGTCGGTCCAGTCGAGGCTGTCGTCGCCCGCGCCGGTGATGACGAGGTGGTCGGCGCTGGCCGTGCCGCCGAAGAACTCGATGCCGTCGTCCTTGTTGCGGTGGACCTGGATGTAGCTGAGGGTCGTGCCGGCGCCGACGCCCTGGAGGGCGAGGCCGTTGACCTCGTTGTCGGGGCTGAACTCGATGCCGCCGAACTCGATGCGCACGTACTTGAGCACGCCGCTGTTGTCGTCGGCGTCGGTGCCGCCGTAGAGGCCCGCGTCGCCCTCGGCCTCGACCTCACAGTCGGCCACCTCGCCGCCGTCCGCCGTCCAGCAGTTGTTGATGGGGGCCTGGCCGTTGATGATGAGGCCGCCCCAGTCCGAGCGGGCCCGCTGGCCCTCGTTGTTCGCCGAGGTGAACACGATGGGGGCCTCGGCCGTGCCCTCCGCCATGATCCGGGCGCCGCGCTGGATGGCGAGGAGGGCCTTCGAGCCGCCGTCGCCGTAGATGGTGGTGCCGGGCTCGATGGTCAGCGTGTTGCTGTTGACGACGCCCGCGCCCGAGGCGCCGATGAAGACCGCGCCCTCGAGCAGGAAGTTGTCGCAGACGCTGGGGCCGATGGTGAGGTCGCTGGTGTAGACCCCCGAGAGCACGGCCACCCCGTCGACACAGTCCACCGCCGCGCCGTCGCCCCCGTCGGTGCCGTCGGTGCCGTCGGTGCCGTCCGCGCCGCCGCTGGCGCCGGCGGTGTCGCCGCCCTTGTCGACGCAGCCGGTGAGGAGAACCGAGGGAAGCAGGGCCAGAGCCAGGAGTCGAGCAGACATCGAAGACCTCGTCGAGCCCGTGCAAGACGGGCACATGGGGGGAGTCGGCCACGGCACGGGGGCCGCTGCGCACCCCCGGTGTACCGGTCGCTCTTGGCAGGACGATGGCGGCCCTTGGCAGGACGATGGCAGCCACCGGTCGCCTGGCCGGCGCCCCCGCTTCAGGGCCGTGGCACCGGTGACACGGGGATGAACCTGGCTTCAGCCACGCTGAAGATGCCCTGATGTTGGCCATCTTGGAGATGTGACAGCCCGATGGAGCTGTCGCCGCAGCGCCGTGGGGGGGGACGCCCGGGCCCGGGCCGTCACCCAATCGTCCCGCGCGCGGGATCGCCCCGGGCCCCCCGCGCGTTGGGCCCGCCGGGGCCCCGGGCTATGCGGCGCCCATGACACGCACCTCCCAGATCTTGGCCATCGGCACCGCAGCGCCGCCCCACTACTACGACCAGGAGGCGCTGCTCGGCGCCTTCCGGGCCGCGTGGGCCAGCCAGCACCACAACCCCCGGCGCGTCGAGCAGCTCCACCGGGCCGTCCAGGTCGGCGGGCGCCACCTGGCGCTGCCGATGGAGGACTACCTGGGCCTCGACTTCGGCAAGGCCAACGACGCCTTCATCCGGGTCGGCACCGACATCGGCGCCCAGGCCATCGCCCAGGCCCTCGCCGCGGCGGGCCTCGCTGCCACCGACGTCGACGCCATCTTCACCACCACCGTGACCGGCATCGCGACCCCCAGCCTCGACGCGCGGCTGGTGAACCGCCTGGGCCTGCGCACCGACGTGCGCCGCACCCCCATGTTCGGCCTCGGCTGTGTGGCGGGGGCCGCCGGCATCGCCCGCGTGGCGGACTACCTCGCCGGCAACCCGACGGGCGTGGCCGTGCTGCTCTCCGTCGAGCTCTGCTCCCTCACCCTCCAGCGCCAAGACCTCACCATCCCGAACCTCATCGCCACGGGCCTCTTCGGCGACGGCGCGGCGGCGGTGGTGATGGTGGGCGCCGACCACCCCCTTGCCCAGGGCCCCACGGTGGTCGCCAGCCGCAGCCGCTTCTACCCCGACACCGAGCGGGTCATGGGCTGGGACATCGGCACGACGGGCTTCCAGATCGTGCTCAGCGCGGGCGTTCCCGACATGGTCCTCCAGCACATGGGCGCCGACGTGGACGCGTTCCTGGCCGACCACGGCCTCGTCCGCAGCGACATCGCCCGGTGGATCTGCCACCCCGGCGGCCCCAAGGTGCTGCGCGCCTTCGAGACCGCCCTCGGCATCAGCGAAGACGACACGGCCCTCACCTGGCGCAGCCTCCGCGAGGTCGGCAACCTGTCGAGCGCCAGCGTGCTCCACGTGCTCCGCGACACCCTCGCCCAGCGGCCGGCCCCCGCGGGCAGCATGGGCCTCATCCTCGCGATGGGCCCGGGCTTCTGCTCGGAGCTGGTGCTCGTCCGCTTCTGAGCCCCGTCCGCCGCCGCCCGCCTCCCCGAGGGCCCCATGTCTGTCTCTGCCGTGCTCTACACCGTGTTCATCGGCCTCACGGCCCTCGAGCGGCTCTACGAGGTGCGGGTCTCGAACCGCCACGCGGCCTGGGCCTTCGCCCACGGCGGCGAGGAGCACGGCCGCAGCCACTTCCCCGCCATGGTGGCCCTCCACACGGCCCTGCTCGTGCTCGCGCCGGCCGAGGTCTGGCTGCTCGACCGGGTCTTCACGCCGGCCATCGGGCTGCCCATGATCGGGCTGGCCGTCGCCACCCAGGCCCTGCGCTGGTGGTGCATCGCGACCCTCGGCCCCCGCTGGAACACCCGCGTCATCGTCGTTCCCGGGCTGCCGCGCATCACGGCTGGGCCCTACCGCTGGCTGCGCCACCCCAACTACGTGGCCGTGGTCACCGAGGGCATCGCCCTGCCGCTGATCCACGGCGCCGCGATCACGGCCGTGCTCTTCACGGTGCTCAACGCCTGGCTGCTCAAGGTCCGCATCGGCGTCGAGGAGGAGGCCCTCGGGGTGCTCGCCCGGCCGCCCCGGTGGGCCCTGCCCGGTGCCGCGGGGGATCCCCCCCCCTCTTCCTGAGGCCGCGCCGGTCCGTCACCGGGGGAGAGAGGTCCCCCCGTGCACGCCCAGCCCACCCCCCTGCAGCCCGTCAGCGTCGGCGCCGTCACCGCCCGGCGCTCGGCCGCCGATCGCTGGATGGCCGGCGCCGGCGGCCTGGCGCTCGTCTCCCTCGGCCTGCTGGGCCTCGGCGGCCTGGGCATCGCCACGGAGGGGCTGCTGCTCTCGGTGGCCAGCCTCGGCACCACGGCCGGCGCGGCGGTGGCCCTGGGCATCGGGCGCAGCCTCCACCTGCGCGACGCCGATGCCATGCACCGCTCCCTCGAGCAGCACTCCACCGTGCTCGGCCAGCTCGCCCACCCGGTCGCCGTCGTGGTCGACGGAGAGGTGCGCTTCGCGAACCCGGCCTGGTGCCGCTGGCGGGACGAGCGGCTCGGAGAGCGCATGGCCCAGCTGCTGGCCCTCGATCCAGGCCAGCGCCGCATCGCCGCCGTCGGGACCCTGCCGCCGCTGCTCGTCCAGATCCGCCGGGTGCGGGTCCAGTGGGGCGGCCGCCGGGCCCACCTGCTCCAGGTCCACGATCAGACCGAGTCCCAGCAGCTCCAGGCCCAGATCGCCGGCCGGGATCGCCTCGCCCAGGTCGGGCTGCTGGCCGCCGGTGTCGCCCACGAGATCAACAACCCCCTGATGGCCGTGGCGACCTACCTCGACCTGCTGGCCGACGAGGTGGCCGAGGACGAGGGGCTGCTCGAGCTGGTCCACGAGCTCGGCCACGCCCTGGGCCACATCAAGGAGGTCGCCAACGATCTGCGCATGCTCGGCCGGGCCGACAGCGGCGCCATCGAGGCCATCAGCCCCTGGGAGGCCGCCCGGGCCGCCGTGCGCCTCACCCGGGCCCAGCGCTCGACGGCCCTGGCCATCGTGCTCGACGACACCGTGCTGCCCCCCGTGCGCTGCGCCCACGGCCGGCTGGTCCAGGTCTTCCTCAACCTCTTCCTCAACGCCGCCCACTCGGTCGAGGCCGCCCGGGTGGCCGACCCCCACGTCTGGGTCGATGCCGAGATCACCCCCGAGACGGTAATTCTCCGGGTGCGCGACAACGGCCCCGGGGTGCCGCGGGCGCTGCGTGAGCACATCTTCGAGGCCCAGTTCACCACCCGCGACGCCCACCGGGGCACGGGCCTCGGGCTCTGGCTCTGCCGGCGGGTGCTCGAGGAGGTCGAGGCCACGCTGGCGCTCGAGCCCGACACCGGGGACGGGGGCGCCTGCTTCGCCATCACCCTCCAGCGGGCCGACGCCGCGGCGGTGGGCGACGACGACCGCGCCCTGCGCGAGGACGACGGCGTGGCGGCCCGCTGAGCCCCCCCCCCGGCCCGCCAGGATCCCGTCCTGGCGCAGGAATCTCGGATCAAAGCGGGCCCGCGGGTGGAGCCCCCGTCGCGGACGTGTGAGGGGTCTGGTCCTTGCCCAGGGCCCCCGCGACGATCGCCCGGGGCCCGGACCGACCCCCGGACCGCACACTGGAGGGCCCCTGCCTCCCCGCGTGACCAGAACGGTGCTCCGCGCCAGCGAAGAGAACCGCGACCGCGTCGATCGCCGCGTGCGTTGGGCCCTGCCCTTCGTCGAGGCGGCGATCTGGCCCTTCCAGCGCATCACCGTCGAGGGCCGCGAGAACGTGCCCCGGACGGGCCCGGTGCTGATCGTCGCGAACCACGTCGCCGTCTTCGACCCCGTCACCATCATCATCGCCGCCCGCCGCCAGATCCACTGGCTGGCGACCCGCTCGCTGCTGCAGGAGCCCGTGCTCTCGCGCTTCATGCAGATGGCGGCGGTGGTGCCCCGGCGCAAGTTCGTCGCCGACTCCCAGTCCATCCGCCAGCTCAAGGCCTGGGCCAACCTCGGCACCGCCGTCGGGCTGTTCCCCGAGGGCATGCGCACCTGGGACGGCACGGTCCAGCCCGTGCTGCCGGCCATCGAGAAGCTGGTGCGGCTGCTGCGGGCGCCGGTGGTGACCGCCCGGCTCGTCAACGCCTACCGCCAGGCCCCCCGCTGGGGCGCGGCCCTGCGCCACGGCCGGGTCCACGTCGAGTTCGACCCGCCCCGCACCTTCGACCGCAAGGCCCCCCCGAGCGAGATCCGGTCCTACATCGAGGAGCGCATCCACGTCAGCCCCGAGCGCGGCTGGCCGGTCTGGGGCCGCCGCCTCGCCCACGGCGTCGACAACGTGCTCTACGCCTGCCCCCGCTGCCTCGCCGTCGACGGCCTGCGCCCCGCCGGCAACCGGCTCCACTGCGATCCCTGCGGCGCCACCTGGGAGCTCGACGCCGAGCACCAGCTCCGGCCCGTGCGCGGCGGTCCGGCCCTGCCCCTGCGCGCGGCCCTGGCCGAGATCCAGGCGGGCCTGACGGCCGCAGACTGGGTGGCCGACCCCCACGATCATGCCCTCACCGGCGTCGTTCTCCGCAGCGGCCCCGCCCGGCTGCTCGACATCTCGGACGACCTCGTGCGCCCCCTGGGCACGGGCCAGCTCCAGCTCAGCGAGACCGACCTGCGCATGGTCGATCGGGCCGGCGGCACCCTCTGGCAGAGCCCCCTCTCGGAGCTGGTCGTGGCCACGGTCGACATGCGCCGCCGCCTCCAGTTCCGCACGAGGGAGGGGGCGGTCGAGGTCGAGCTGGGCGAGGACGAGTCGGTCGTGAAGTGGGACCACTTCGTCAACGCCTGGCGGGCCCGCCACGGCGCGGCCACCGCCTCCTGAGCCTGGCGGGCGGTCGGGCCCAGCCGGGCCCTGTCCGAGAACGCCGACGGGCGCCCGCCCCCGGAGGGACGGACGCCCGCAGCGGCCGCCGGCGCCCCCGGGGGAGCACCGGCGCCCAGCGGCCCGCTCAGTAGCGGTAGTGCTCGGGCTTGTAGGGGCCCTCGACCTTGACGCCGATGTAGTCGGCCTGCTCGGTCGACAGCTCGGTGAGGCGGGCGCCGAACTTCTCGAGGTGGAGGCGGGCGACCTTCTACGAGGTGCTTGGGAAGGGTGATGACCTCGGGCTTCTTGCCCGCGGGGTCGGCGACGAGGTTGGCCCCGTAGGACTCGGCGCGGGCG